>NZ_JBIWCN010000028.1:0-105635 GCF_044761525.1 Streptomyces sp. NPDC097595
CGACGCCGGGCCGCCCAAGCAGCAGACCCGCTTCCGGTACGGCGAAGACCCGAACGCGAGCGGCGACAAGGGCCGGGCTCTGATCCAGCGCCCCGTCCTCCGCCCGCTCCCACCGTCTGGAACCACCATGTCCGGCAAGCACCAGTCCTCCGCGCCCACCGTGAAGTTCCCGCACCGCAGCAGGCGCGGCGTCCTGCTCGGCCTGTCCGTCCCGCAGTTGGCCGTCGCCGGGCTCACCGGCCTTCTCCTTCTCGCCGTGATCCTCGCCCGCGGTGCGGTCGGCGCCCTCCAGCTCATCCCACTGTGGGCCGTGATCGCCCTGCTCGTCTTCGTCCGCCACCGAGGTCGTGCTCTGGCGGACTGGGCCCCGATCGTCGTCCGGTACGCGCTGCGCCGGATGCGAGGCCAGCTCGTCTGGCTCACCCGGCCCTCCCGCCGGCCGATCCGCGAGGGCCTGCTCCACCTTCCCGGCACCGCTGCCAGCCTGCGCGTGACCACTGCTCCCGACGGCAAGTACGGCGCCGTCCACAACCCGCACACCGGGACGCTGACCGCGGTGGTCAAGGTCTCCTCCCGCGCCTACGCCCTGCTCGACCCCGGCACCCAGCAGGCCAACGTCGGCGGCTGGGGACGCGCGCTGGCAGCCCTCGCCCGTACCGGACAGATCGCCCGCATCCAGGTGATCGAGCGCACCATCCCCGACTCCGGCGACACGCTGCGCCGCTACTGGGAAGAGCACGGCCGACCCGCCACCCCGACGGCCGGCGCGATCTACAACGAGCTGATCCAGAGCGCCGGGCCCGCAGCCGCCCCGCACGAGGCGTACGTCGCGGTGTCCCTGGACACCAAGGCGGCCCGCCGGCTGATCAACCAGGCCGGCGGCGGTCTCACCGGTGCCTTCAGCGTCCTCACCCAGCTCACCTCCACGTTCGACCAGGCAGCGCGAACCGCAGGGATCACCCCGACGGGCTGGCTCACCGCCCGCGAGATCGCCGCAGTGGTACGCACCGCCTACGACCCGAAGGCGGTGGGGGCACTCGACCGCTGGTCCACTGCCGGTCGCCCCGAGGCCGAGCCCGCCGCCGCCGGCCCCGTCGTGGTCGTCGAAACTGCGGACCACATCGCCACCGACACCGCCGTGCACGCCACCTACTGGGTGGAGAACTGGCCGCGCACCGAGACCAGTGCCGGCTTCCTGCACCAGCTCCTGTTCACCGGCGGCGTCCGGCGCACGCTGTCGCTCTCCTACGAGCCGAAGAACCTCGACGCCGCCCTGCGCGACGTGCAGCGCAAAAAGTCCAGCGTGATCGCCGACGCCGCCGAACGCGCCCGGCGCGGCCAGGTCGACTCCGAGGCGGACTCGATCGAGTACCAGGACATCAAGTCCCGCGAACGCCAGCTCATCGCCGGGCACGCCGACGTCGCCCTGACCGGTCTGCTGACCGTCTCGGCCGACACCGAGGACGAGCTGCGCACCGCCTGCGCCGTCGTGGAGACCGCCGCTGTCGGCGCCCAGCTCGATCTCCGGCCGCTGACCTGGCAGCAGGCCGAGGCGTTCACCGCCGCCGCCCTGCCGCTCGCGCTCGCCGCCTGACCCTTCCCTTCGAAAGAGCACCCTCATGTCCCGCACCGCCAGCCCGACCGCGCAGGACTTCGTACCCTTCGCCACCGCCGCGCTCGACTTCCACCGGGCACTCAACATCCCCGGCGGCCCGCTGGTCACCACCCGCGCCGAGCTGGACGCCCTGCACGCCCACCTCGTCTCGCTGTACGGGCTGCTCGACGCCCACACCGGACGCACCGGGCAGCTCGTCGCGGTCGAGGGCGACCAGCTCCGTGCTGCCCGCACCCGCATCTGGCAGGCCGCCGAGCACCTCCACGCCGCCTACCACGCGGCGCCCCGGCCGGACTCCGGCGAGATCCCCGCACCGGAGGCGTGCCAAGCCGGCCTTCCAGAGGGCGCACCGGAACTGACCATCTGCCAGCGCCACCAGCGCACCGCGCATCTCGTGCGGCGGCGCACCACCCCGGCCGACCTGCACGCCCCGTTCACCGGCCTCGTCCGCCGCTGACTCACCCCTCACCTGGAGAAACGTCATGCCCCGTACCCGCGCCAGTGCTTCCCCTCTGTTCGTGCCCCGTAAGACGACACGCGCCGAGCAGCGGGCCGCCCGAGCCGGTTTCACCGAGGCCCGCCGCCAGGCACGCCGCGCCGGAAGCCCGCCCAAGCATCGCGCCGAGCAGACCCTCGACCCGGATCTTCGGCCCACCTATCCGCTCGCCGGTCGCCCCGGTCCGGCCTCCGCCCGCGGCGGCAAGCTCGCCCTGCCCGCCCACCGGATGACCACCGCGACAGCCAGCGGCGCGTACCCGTTCGTAGCCGAGGGCGGCCTGGGTGCCGAAGGGGTGTTCATCGGCCGCGATGTGCACGCGGAGGCGGCTTTCTGCTTCGACCCGTTCTCGCTCTACAACAGCGGCAGGGTAGAGGGCTTCACGAACCCCAACGCGGTGCTGGCCGGGATCATCGGCATGGGGAAGTCGGCGTTGGCGAAGTCGATCGCCACTCGGTCGATCGCCCATGGCTACCGGATCTACATCCCCTGCGATCCCAAGGGGGAGTGGACCGGTGTCTCGCAGGCCCTCGGCGGCTACAGCATCGCCCTGGGCCCGGGGCTCCCCGGCCGGTTGAACCCGCTGGACGCCCCGGCCCGGCCCGCCTCCGTGAGCGAGGAGGACTGGTTCACGGAGGTTCGCAAGCGCCGTCTGCTGCTGCTGGCCAGCCTCGCCCGCACCGTGCTGAAGCGCGACCTGCTGCCGATGGAGCACACCGCCCTCGACCTGGCCCTGGATCTGGTCGTCGCTGACGCCGCCAGCCGGGGCACGGTGCCGCTGCTCGGCGAGATCGCGCACGTACTCGGCTCCCCCGAACGCCTCGACCAGGCCCTCGGCCACCAGACGGGGCACCTCGGTTCAGCCGCCCAGGACCTCGCCCATGCCCTGCGACGTCTCGTGCACGGCGACTTGAGCGGCATGTTCGACGCGCCGAGCACCGTGTCGTTCGACCCGACCACACCGATGCTGTCCATCGACCTCTCCCGTCTCGGCGGCTCCGGTGACGACACGGCACTGGTGCTCGCGATGACGTGCGCGAGCGCGTGGATGGAGTCGGCCCTCAGTGATCCCGATGGCGGTCGGCGCTGGGTGATCTACGACGAGGCGTGGCGGCTGATGCGGCACGTCGGGCTGCTGGAGCGGATGCAGAGCCAGTGGAAGCTCTCCCGCGGGCTGGGCATCGCGAACCTCATGGTGATCCACCGGCTCAGCGACTTGCTCTCGGCGGGCGACGCCGGTTCACGCGGCCGAGTCCTGGCCGAGGGGCTCCTCGCGGACTGCAGCACGCGCATCATCTACCGCCAGGAGCCCGACCAGCTCGCCGCCGCTGCCTCTCTGCTCGGCCTGACCGGCGTCGAGACCCAGGCGGTGTCCGCCCTGACCAAAGGCCGAGGTCTGTGGAAGGTCGCCGGCCGCTCGTTCATCACCCAGCACATCCTCCACCCGGCTGAGCGGGAGCTGTTCGACACAGACGCCCGCATGGCCGCCTAGCCCAACGACCAGCACAGCAACGGGAATCGATCATGTCTGCTTCTTCCACTCCTTCCTCCGGTGACAACCAGCCGTCGCAGGCCACCGACCTTTTGGCGTGGCGACGGCACCTTCCTGCACTGGCCTTGGCCGCCGCCGGGATCAACGAGGCGTGCGACGCCTGGGACGCGGTTTCGGACTCGCTCTGCGACGCGGACGGCTGGCCGCTGGACGACAAGATCTACGGGGACGGGAAGGTCAAGCGGGACGCCGAAGCGTGGAAGCACGCCGAGGTGTTCCTTGACCACGGACCCGAGGTGCTGGCCGGGGTCCGCGCCGCCGCCGACGGCCCCGACTACGTCGAGGGACCGATCAGTGACGACCTCCGTCGGATACGCGGGATCGACACCATCCTGTTCCGGGCGGATGAGCTGCGGCACGAATGGGCCGACGTCATGGCGCTTATGGACGGTTCGCAGCCGAGCGTGCTCCACCTCTACCAGGAGCGTGCCGAGGAGCACCGCAACACCGAAGGCTGGCACTACTCACACGAACTCGGCTCCAAGGGAACGGCGTTGGTGCGCGTCGGCGAATATCTAGCTCACCGGGCGGACACCGAACGGCCGGCGCAGACCGAGCGGGCTCGCGTCGCCCTGACCCGCTCGACGCACAACGCCCCTGCCGGATCGCCTGCTTCGCCCCAGGTCCCGCCGGCATCGCAACCGCCGGCTCCCGGTCGCTCGCGGTGATCCCTAGCACGCAGTCACGGCAGCGCCAAACTGCCCGATTTCCGGATCCTCATGGACCACCGCACTCCTTCAAGCTCCACGCCCCGTCGGCTCCCGCCGTGCGGCGGGACGTTCGCAACGGAGAACTCCATGCACCACGAAACCCCGCCCTCGACCGCTAGGTCCGATCCGCGTCGCCTTCAGGCTGCCCTCTGTTCCGCGCTCGGGCAGCGCGGCCTGGAGGGCACCGTCGAGTACGGCCTCAGCGACTACATCGTCCACGCCGAGCTTCCCGACGGCAGTTCGCTGATCATCTCGCCCCCGCAGGAGCCGCCCTCCGAGCACCCCGAGTCCCCGGAAAGCTGGATGGTGACCCGCCACCGGTCCGCTGAACCTTCCGTCTACGAGGTGATCTACGACTCCGAGCCGGACGGTCCGCATGCGCGCCACGGCGGCAGCGTGCCGGATCTCCTCTCCGCTGTCGACGCCCGCCTGGAGCAGCTTGGCGTACCGACACGCCAGGAGCAGGAACGTTCCAGCAAGGCGCACGCCGCCACCGTGCTCCCGCCCGACTCCGCTCCATCTCGGACGAGGGTCGCTCTCGCCTCTTCGCCGTCGGTCGGCCAGCGCGTGCTCCCGACCGGTCCGCCGCCGGAGTCTTCCGCGCGGGCCGCGCCGCCGTCGACCAGTTCCTCATCCGCCCCCCGGCTCTGACCGACCGCGATCCAGGAGTCCTCCGTGCACTGCACCCTCAGAACTGATCCGCCCGTCGCCCGCACCTGTAACCGCACCCGCCTCGGATGGATCTGCCATGCCCAGCCACTACGACGTGCTGCCCGACCTGGCCTTCGGCCACCACCCCGTCCACGGCATCGTCGCCGCGAACCCGAAGAACCTCGCGGCCAGCACCTGGATGCTCAAGGGATTCGACTTCCATCCCGTCCCCGACCAGCCGACGTTGTACGCGCTGGCCGACCAGAACCGTGACGGACACGGCCGTACGAGCCGGGCCATCGAGCTGCTGCGCAAGGCTGGCTACCAGGTCGATGTGGACGTCGCACTTGACCCTGCACTGGCGCCCGAAACGGCACAGGTACGCGACCGCGGTCCGCTCGGTGAACCAGACGTCGCCTTCGCCGATCACCCGCAGCTCGGCATCGTCGCAGCCCTCGACGACCGTGTCTCCGGCCTCAGCGGGCTCGCGCTGATAGAGGACGGCTGGCGGCACAACTCGAGCCTGGACATCTACACGCTCCCCGCGACCACCGATCGCGTCGAGGCGCTAGGGAAATTCGCCGACGCCACGGTGGCCCTGCACCGTTCGGGGCTCCAGGTCGCAGTGCAGCCCCGCCTCGCTCAAGAGGTGACGGCTCGGCCCCGCCCTGCCGCCACGCCGGCCGTCGGCCGTGAGCGCGGCCGTGGTCCCGCTCGCGCGTCTCCGTTGAGCGCCGCCGCGCTCGCCGCCAGCCCGGCCCGTGCCGGTATCCCGGGCAGGGCGCCGGTCCCCGCCGCCGTCACCACACCGGCGGTCCGGCCGGTTGACCCTCGCATCGCGTACTCCCGCGACCGCTGACCCAACTTTTCAAGGAGGCCCTCCTATGACCGTTGTTGGTAAACCTGGCTATCAGGAGTTACGGAATGCTTGCCGGGATGCCGGACGTCAGCACGACGGCCGCCGGATCTCGATTGGACAGCCGTGATGTTCACCGCGGTCAGCAGCAGGTGTGACCGCAGGTTTCCGGTGGACATTCGGTGAGCGGAACTCGTTGCTCGCCGGAGAAGATCTCCCTCACCTCGCGCACGGCGTAGTAGACCAGGACGTATCCGGCTGCCGTGTCGGCCCACCGCCAACCGAAGGCGCTGTTGAAGACCAAGCCGAGCAGGCCGGCAAGCGCGCCGTCGATCAGCGTGACGCAGCCCTCGGTGGTCAGGACCAGGTTGTTCAGCGCCGCACCGGTGCGGGCCTTGCCGAATGCCACAGGGAACATCACCGCCGCAGTGGCTGAAGCCTTTTCAGCGTTGCCTCTCCAGGGTGACGACGGCTTTGGTGACGACGCTCATTCGGTTGGGGTTGATGCGGGAACTGCGGAAAAACTGCCAGGACTTCAGTCGTGCCATGCCGCGCTCTGGGCCAGCCGGTCGAGCAGGCCGGTCAACGAGACCTCAGCCGCCTCAGCGGGGGGCCCGACGCTGCATCCGACGTGTACCCGAGATGAGCCGGCAGAGCCGGCGCGGGCAACACCATTTCGCCGCGCCCGCGTACCGGGCGCGTCCGGTCGGGAGAGATCAGAACTCGCGGTTACGCAGGACCACTTCGGGTGTCGGCGCTATGGTTTCGGGTGCGGAGCGAGTGAGCGAGGGGGCGGCAATGCGTTTTCTGTTTGTCCATGGCACGGGTGTGCGGCGTGCACGGCACGACGTACTTTTGGCGCGGATACACGACGCTCTCACCGCCAGGTTCTCCGATGCGAACGTGACGTCCTGCTACTGGGGCGACCGCTTCGGCGCGACCCTGAGCGCCGGGGGCCTCTCGGTGCCCGGACTTCAGCAGACGCGCGGCGCTGCCGACGATCTCCTCACCGTCGCTCCACCGGACCGGGAGGCGGCCGAGTGGGCGCTGCTGCTGACCGACCCGCTCTGCGAGGTGCGGGTGCTGGCCGAGATGGGCTGGGACGCGGGCGACGACTTCGCCATGCCGGGTGTCCGCTCCGCGGGCGCAGTGGTTCTGGAACTCCTGTCCGGACTGCCGCCCTGCCCCGAAGAGACCGACGAGCTAGGCCGACTGCTCCACGACACCAGCCTGTACGGGGCCTATCCGCAGGCGCTGACGGACATCGCCCACGCACCGGAGGCGACCCGTGCCGCGGGCCGGGCTGAGGGTGATGCCTCTGCGAGGGAACTCGCCGTCGCCGCTGCCAGAGCCGTCGTCGCGGCGGCGCTGGCAGTGGCCGGAGCCGATGCCGACTGCACCGGCGACGAGCGCGACCGGTTGGTGGATCTGCTCACGGCGCGCCTGGGCGGCGACGCCCGCGGCGTCGCCGGCCGTGCAGGGGCCGTTCTCGGCAATCTTGCCCTGCGCATGACGACCCAGCCCGCCCTCAACCTGTGGCGCGGTCCCCTCACCACCAAGTCCACGCCGTTCCTCGGTGACATCCTCCGCTATCAGGCCAGGGGCGCGGCGCTGCGGAACCTCCTCCACGAGCAGATCACGGCGGAGCCCGGACCTACGGTGCTGATCGGCCACAGCCTCGGTGGCATCGCGCTCGTGGACCTACTCGCCCTCGCCGCGGCCCGGGGCGAGCCGGTCCCCGGCATCGAACTGGTCGTGACCGTCGGCTCACAGGCGCCGTTCCTCTACGAACTCGGCGCCCTGACCGCGCTGGCACCCGGTGAGCCGCTGCCGGCCGGCTTTCCCCGGTGGCTCAACATCTACGACCGGCAGGACCTCCTCGCCTTCATGGCGGAGCCGGTGTTCCCCGAGGACCCGAGGGTCACCGACCACGAAGTCAGCAGTCGCCAGCCGTTCCTGCCGTGCCACAGCGCCTACTGGAAACTGGGCGCCGTCTACGACCGGATCGCGCACGCCGTCGCAGAGATCGCGTGATGGCCCACACGATGCTCCCGGCGGCCGTACGCCCCGAGCGGACCTTCGCCTTCGTGGCAGGGGTCGAGAAGTACGGGATCAGTGGCAAGTGGGATCTGCGCGGGGCGGCTCGCGACGCCCTGCGCTTCAGCGGGTGGCTCACTGGGACCGCGCAGGTGCCGCACGAGAACATCCGGCTGCTGCTGTCGCCGCTCGAACCGGACGCGCTCGACTGGTCCGCTACGCCCCGGCTGGCCGCCCTCAAGGACACGTACCGCCCAGCGACCGAGCAGAACGTCATAACGGCGCTGGTGGACGACCTCGCGCAACGCGACGGCGACCTGCTGTGGATCTTCTGGGCCGGACACGGGTACCTGCTCGGGCGGGACATGATCCTGCCCTGCGAGGACGCCAGCGCGGGACTGATCCGGCACCTCAATCTCGACTCGATGCTGCGCTGGTGGCGCACGGATGCCGTCCGTAGACCCCGCTTCACGCTCCAGGCCGCCCTGGTAGACGCCTGTCGAATCGACGCACCCCGCGACGACCGCTGGAACTTCGGCAGCACCGACTACGGGGGCGGATCGACCCAGCCGTGGCGGCGCCAGTTCCGGCTCTACGCGGCCCGAGAGGGTGAGGCGGCGAAGAACGACAGGGAACGCGCTGCCGGGCAGTTCACCGAAGCCCTGCTTGCCGAACTGGAAGACCGACCACTGCCCGAGGGGACGAGCGAACTCGCGGAGATCGGCCGTGCCGTCCACCGCCACTTCAAGCAGCTTCACGAGCGGGGCGAGGGCTGGCAGCTGCCCGAGTTCGTGGTGGACCGGGACTGGGACGGCTGTTCCTTCCTCGATGTCCTCGGCGACACCGACGGCCCCGTGCCGAAGGCGGGTCGACTCGACCAGAACGCCTGGGACGGACTCGGGGAGACGTTCGGCGACCGACCCCTGCCCCGCTGCACCTACGACGCCTACGCCTGGGCGTTCAAGGCCGCCGGGTGCACGACACCGGTCCGCGCAGGCCTGCCCGCCGACACCCTGATTGAGGTGGCTCAGGATCTCGACGAACGGCAGGGTGGACGCCTGGACGTGCCCCTCGTCGTGCCCTTCGTGCGGTTTCTCGCGCAGCGGTGCGGACTCGCGGACCTGGCGTGGTCGAGGCAACTGCGGGAATGGGAGGAGCTGACCCGGGAGCGTCTGGGGGTGCCGGCCCTGCCGCCGCCCCCACCGCCGCCGCCGCGCACCACCGTGCTGCACGTGCGCCTCGATCCGGCCGCCGACGGGGACCGCCACCTTGTCCGGATGTGGCTGCGCCGCGACACGACCGAGGTCATCTGGGAGTCGGCGGGCCAGCCGCTCACCCTTGATGACGTCAGGGACAAACTGGTCCGGCAACTGAGCCACGTCTCGGCTGCGTTGGGCGCGACCGCTGCCGACGGCGAGTACCCCGTGGTGGAACGGGTGGAGTTCCATGTACCGTTCGACCTGCTCGACATCCCCTTCGACCAGTGGCCGGTCCCGCGCGGCAGGACGGGCAGCCGACCGCGTCCGCTCGGGGTGCTCCACGAGGTCGTCGTCCGCTGCCCCGACGAACGCCACGACGCCCGAGCGCCCTGGCGACGCAAGTGGACCTGGCTGCGCACACATGGCGGGCGGCATCCCTCCGCCGTGCGCGTGGTGGACGACACAGAGGTGAACGACGACCTCGCCGTCGACCTGAGCGCGCACGCCGACCCCGCGTGCGTAGTGGCCCACACCACCGGCACGGGCACGCAGGACGTAATTGACGCCCTGCTCGAAGGGGGTGTGCCCGTGGCCGTGTGGCGGCGCGACGGACCCGCCCGCGACAGCGCGCAGGAGGTCGCCGCACTGCTATCCCCGGACCGCGGACTGCCCGCGGACCTCAACGTGCTGGCGCTGCCCGGCACCATCCGCGACCTGCGGCGCAGCGCAGCGGCCGGCCGATCCGTCGACGGAGCTGACCAGTTGGTCCTGCTGTGGGACGATCCCGACTGCACAATGGACCACCGGTCCCTGGCCTGAGGAGCGACGGAGACAGTGGTGAAGGACTGGTGGATCTACCAAGGGCTAGGCAGTCGGGAGGAGAGGCTCAACCGCCTCATGGAGGCGCCGCCACCACCCTGGCGTAACTTCTCCGGTACTCCCGACCCCGGTTACACCCCGCCCGGTTGCTCTGGAGCGGCCTGGCAGCGGACGGTCGACCGCGGGGAGGGCTATGTGCCCGACGAGCTGGGGAAGGACGTCGTCAACACCGCTCTCTACCTGCGCAGGCCGCTGCTGATCACCGGCAAACCGGGTGTCGGGAAGTCGACCCTCGCCCACAGCATCGCCTCCAACTTCGGCCTCGGGCCGGTGTTGCACTGGCCCGTCACCAGCCGCAGCGCCCTGCGTGACGGCCTCTACCTGTACGACGCCATCGGTCGCCTCCAGGAGGCGAACCTGGAGCAGTTGCGCACGCCCGCGTCCGACGGCGGCCCGCGGTGGTCCCGCGCGAGCCACGTCGCGCCGCCGAGTGCCGCGTCCATCTCCCGCTTCCTGCGGCTCGGACCGCTCGGAACGGCCCTGCTGCCGCAGGACCGGCCCAGGGTGCTGCTGGTGGACGAGATCGACAAGAGCGACATCGACCTGCCCGGCGACCTGCTCACCGTCTTCGAGGAAGGCGGCTTCACCATCCCCGAACTCGCCCGCCTGGGGGGCGAGGAGCCCACGGTGAAGATCGCGACCGACGATGCCGGAGGCGACTGGGTATCGATCGACAGCGGTCGGGTCCAGTGCCGGTACTTCCCCGTCGTCGTCCTGACCAGCAACGGTGAACGGGACTTCCCGCCGGCCTTCCTGCGCCGCTGTGTCCGCCTCCATCTGGAGGTGCCGGACGCGGAGAAGCTGGCCCGCATCATCCGTGGCCGGCTCGGCGTGGACATCGCCGAGCACGACGAGTACCAGCAGCTAGTCCGGTCCTTCATCGACCGCAGCGCGGACGGCGACCTGGCCACCGACCAGCTCCTCAACGCGATCCAGCTCAGGCTTAGCAGGGCATGGACCGGCGAGGAGGACCGCGAACGCTTCCTCGCCACCGTAATGCACCACCTCACCGGGCCGTCGGCATGAGCTCCGTCCGCATGCCCCGTGCCGCCCGGTGATCGAGGAACTGCTCGCCGCCTTCGCCGACGGCGGTCCGGACGCAGGACCGGACGAGATCGCAGACATCCTGTGGCTGGCCGCCCGGGTGGACGCCGCCCACAGGCGTCCGGTCCCAAGACTGCACGGCCCGGGGGCCCACGGCCGCGACGCGGCGGCACGGCGGGAGGGCACGCGTCACGGCACACCGACGATGTCGACGCAGCCTACTGACCAACTGTTCCCGCCCGCCGTGCGCGAGCGTTCCGACGGCTACGGCGACGGCGGTCCCGGAGCAGAGGACGGGCTCCGCGGCGTCCCGCTGCGCTTGGCCCGCGCCGAGATGCTGCACGAGCCCCTGGCCGTGATGCGTTCCCTGCGCCGGGTCGGCAGGCACTCCGACGGCGGAACGGGGGAGGAGCTCGACGAACAACTCACCGTGGAACAGAGCATCGAGCAGCTGATGCCCTCGCCGGTACTGCGTCCCGCCCGGACACGGGGGTCGGACCTCACGCTCGTCGTGGACGCGCACCATTCCATGCTGCTGTGGGATGACCTCACCGAGGAGCTGCGCCGGGCCTTCACGCGCAGCGGTGTGTTCCGCGACGTCCGCACGTGGTTCCTGACGGGCACGGCGGCCGGTGGGACGCCCATGGTCGCCCACCGGCGCGAAGCGGCACCGCGCCATCCGCAGGAGCTCGCCGACCCGTCCGGGCGCCGGCTGATCCTCGTGTGCACGGACCTGGTGGCAGGCGGCTGGCGGGAGTCCGGTGTGCAGAGCGTGCTCCGCCAGTGGGGCAGGCACAACGCCGTGGCCGTGCTGAACGTACTCCCTGAACGGCTGTGGACTCGGGGCGCCGTCCGGCCCGACACCTTCGCGGTCCGGGCCGACCAGCCCGCCGCAGCGGGCCGGACCTGGCAGCTCGGGGCCACCGCGCGGCGCCCGCACCGGCGCGGAAAACGGGCGGTGGCCGCCGCCCCGGCGGTCGCACCCGTCGTCTCAGCGTCCCCGGACAGCCTCGCCCGGCTGGCTCACCTGGTTTCGGGGGACGGCCGGTGGTGGAACATGCATTGCCTCCGGCTCGACGCCGCCGCCCCGCCGGAGCAGCCGGTGGCTGCCCCTGGCCCTACGGCCGTCGGGCTGGACGCGGTCGAGCGCTTTAAGGCCGCCGCGTCCCCCACGGCCCAGCAGCTCGCGGCGCACCTGGCGGCCGTGCCGCTGACTCTGCCCATCATGACGCTTGTCCGCCGCTCCCTGCTGACGGACTCCGACCACGGCCACCTGGCAGAGGTCGCCCTCGGAGGGCTGCTCGAGCCTTGGAGCGCGCAGCCCGTCGGCACGGGGCCGGACGACCTGCACTTCGACTTCCTGCCCGGTGTCCGCGAGGCTCTGCTCGGCTCCCAACTCCGCGGGGACGTCGCCGCGGTGCGTGAGTTGGTCCGGCGCGGTGTGTGGGAGTACATCGCCCGCAGTCGTTCCAGCGGCCGGGAGTTCTCCGCGACGCGGGTGACCGGAGCGACAGTCGGCAGCCGCCGCGTGGATGCGGGACAGCAGCCGTTCGCGGAGCGGCCGGCGCTGCCGGTGGCTGCCCCACCGACGGACACCGAGGCGGCATCCGGATTCCAAGGGACCGGGCAGAGCACGGACTTCGAACCGTCCGCTCGTCTCGTCGCGCTGAGAACAGGGCACGGCTCGGGCATGAATTCCGGTGCCGGTGTTCTCTTGACACCCCGTCTCGTGCTGACCTGCGCCCACGTGGTGAACGCGGGCACAGAGATGTGGGCCGTGGGCAGGGACGGCCGGGAGATCGCCTGCACCACCGTGTGGACGGGGCAGGGGTCGCTGGACGCCGCCCTGGTACATGCGGAGGAGAGCATTCTCGAAGGCGAGGAGTGGGAACGTCTCCTTCCTTCACGGCTCAGGTGGGGGCGCCTGCCTGACAGCGGTCCGATACCCGTGCGTGTCAGCGGCTTCGGACGGTCGGGTGAACAGAGGGAACTGCTGGGGACGACGCTGCCCAAGACGCGGACGATCACCATCGAACTCATGGCACCCTTCGAGAGCGGCGATCTGATGGGGCTGTCCGGCGCCCTCGTGTCCCGTGACGGCTTCTTCGTGGGAACGGTCGCCCGGCGACACACACAGCGTCCCCAGATCGAGGCGGTGTCCGCTGCCGAGCTGCTCGAGGACACGGGCTTCCGCCGAGCGCTGGCGACGCACATGACGACCCCGTACGAGATCGAGGACCTGGGCGGCGAGCCGGCCCCGCATCCGTCGCCGGAAAGCCCTGCCGTGTGCCTGGCCATCGAGATAAAGGAAGTCAGCGGCGACACCGACGCGCCCTACACAACTCCGGAGGCACGGCATGACATCAGGGAGTCCCTTACTGCGATCATGCGGCGGACAGGCATCGACGGTGTCGTCACCGAAGTGGCCGGAAACGGTGCGGCACCAGATCTGTTGATGATGCTGGACGGCCCGACGGCCGTGCAGGATGTGGGCCGCGTGCTGGCCGAACTGCAGACCGTTGTGGCTGGGCGCCCTTATATGACGGTCGCGGTCGCGGTCTCTCTCGGTGAGGTGACGGACACTCGCCTGGGGCTCGTCGGTGGCGCGGTGTCGGACGCCGCCCGGCTCGTCGGCGACCCGTTCTTGAACGCCCAGCTGCGCCAGGCGGCGCGCTTCGTCGATTCGCCCGTGTACCTCGCCGTCTCCGACGCTATGCGCGACCGGATCGCCGTAACGCTGGGTCCCGCCTGGGAAGACCGACTCGTGCCGCTCGGGGGGCGTTCGGAAGCGGAGCCCGGGGGCGGCTGGCTATACGAGGGTCCCGTCGAGGCACTGGGGCGGGCGATCGGCGCCGCCGCGGCGGCTGAGGGCGGCCCGACGGGGCCGGGACCCTCCTGGGTGCGCTGCGGCACCGGGGCGACGGCGGAGGATCCGGACGGCTGCACCGGAATCAAGCTTCCTGGGTGCGAGAAGTGCCTGGCCCACGTGTCCGACTCCGAGCGGGCCGCGTTCTTGGCCACACTCGCGCCGGGCGCGTCGGTCGACTTCTCGGGGACGACGTTCACGTCCCAGCTGCTGAACGAGGTTGTGTCGGCGGTCCGGGAGGCCGAAGGGGGCCGAGTCCGCCTGGGCCGTGCGATCTTCAACGAGGCGGTACTGCCCGGGATGCCCCTGCAGCAGGCCCTCTTCGACGAGGCGTCGTTCAAGGGGGCCACGTTCGGTGGCCGGGCCCTCTTTGACGAGGCGGTGTTCCGGTCGGGTGCGCATTTCGGCCACGCGACATTCCTCAGCAGTGCCCTGTTCAGCGGCGCACGGTTCGAGGGCGGTGCCTCCTTCGAGTACGCGACCTTCGTCGGTGACGTGGACATGGGTGACCTCACGGCGGAAGGGGAGGTCACGTATCACCACGCCACTTTTGGCGGCGATGCCACATTCCAAGAGGCTGTTTTCCGGGGCCCTCTCTCCTTCGACTACGCCACGTTCCAGAGGCGTTCGTTCTTCACCCGGGCCGAGTTCGGCCGCCGAGCCGCGTTCGAATACGCGACGTTCCAGCGGCGCACCGGCTTCGACAGTGTCCACTTCCTCGAGCGGGTCTCGTTCGACTACAGCACGTTCGATGATGGCCTGGAGTCCCTCGAGGCGTTGTTTGAGGACCGCGCCTCCTTTGCCTACGCGACCTTCAACGGCCCGGTCCTGCTGGCCGGTGGGAAGTTCAGAAGCACGGCGTCCTTCGACTTCTCCACCTTCCTGCGCCCCCTCCTCTGCAGAAGCCTGTTCTTTCACGGGCACGCCGGTTTCCGCAGGGTCACGTTCCGCGAGGGTGCGGAGTTCAGCGACGTCACCTTCATGGAGGGTGTCGAACTCCCTGGAGCCCTCGTCGCCGGCGAACGGACCGATCTCGAGGTTCCGCCCACCGAGCCGGAAGAGTGACCGCCTACAGAGCCCTGCCCCGTCACGACCGTCGGAACCCTTCGGTCGGCGCGATCGTCGCGATCAGAAGAAATCCAGGTCACCGCCACCCTGGACCCGACGGTACACGCCGAGGTGAGCGCGATGCGGGCCGCCTGCAGGCAACACATCGCCTCTGCAAACGCACGCGGAAGCTGGCGCCACGTACAGCCAGAGGTAGCCACGAAGATGACCGTCGCCAGAACCGCACGGTCGCCAGCCCAACGCCGCCCTTCACCCTGCGGACGCCTCACCTCCGTGGGCGGCACCACCGCCGGAACAACACCCACAACTCATCCGGCACCAACCGTTCACTCAGATCCGCCATGCACAGACCAATGAGCCTTCACGCCATAAGAAGCGATGTCTAAGACCGTGTCCTACGTGGGGCGGGCTCGTTGGGCTCGTCATGGGGCGGGGTACGTGGAGTTGGATTGTTCCGGACGGGCTATGGGAGATCGCCGAGCCGCTGATCCCACCGTCGAAGGTGCGGCCGCAGGGCGGCGGGACGCAGGACACGCCTGATGAGACGCTGTTCGCCGCGATCATCTACGTCCTGGTCAGCGGATGCGCCTGGCGGGCCTTGCCGCCGTGCTTTGGGATATCGAAGTCGACAGCCCACCGCAGGTTCCTGATCTGGTCGAGAGCCGGTGTCTGGGGCCGACTACACGAAGAGATCCTGCACCGCCTGGACGACGCCGGCCTGCTCGACCTGTCCCGGGCCGTGCTCGACTCCGCGCATGTGAGGGCTAAAAGGGGGGCGAACTCACAGGTCCGAGCCCCGTGGACCGGGGCAAGCCGGGTTCCAAGATGCACGTCCTGTCGGACGCGAACGGACTGCCCCTCCTCGTCGGCCTCTCCGCGGCGAACACCCACGACAGCCTCGCCCTGAAGCCCATGATCACAGGTCACCAAACGAGACACGACCCCCACCGCGGCCGCTACTTCAAGCCCCAGCGCCTGCATGCGGACAAAGCATACGACGTCCCCCACCTGCGGAAGTGGTTATGGGGCAAGCACATCGGCGTGCGCATCGCCCGCAAGGGAGTCGAGTCCAGCGAACGCTTAGGGCGCCGAAGATGGGTCATCGAACGCACCATGTCCTGGCTCACCGGCTACCGCAGACTCAACCACCGCTACGAACGCCAACCCCGCAACTACCTGGCCTTTCTCGGCCTCGCCGCCGCCCTCTGCTGCTACAAACGACTCCGCCGACTCACCACATAGGACACGGTCTAAAGGTCCTACGCGAGCACGAACCGGAGTACGTACTGCTCGACGGGACGCTCGCCGAGTGCGACCGTGTGGGCGACGGCCGCGCCGACTACTCGCACAAACATCGTCGCCATGGCGTGAATGTGCAGGTCGTAGCCGATTCGATCGGGCAGGCACTGTGGATCTCCCCGGCCCCGCCAGGCCGGCGCCACGACCTGACCGCGGCCCGCGCTCACCGCATCATCCGGATCTGCGAACGCCAGGGTATCCCGTCCTGGCCGACCGTGCATATCAGGGCGCCGGTCCCTAGGCCACCACCACGCACAGACGGCCACCCGGCGGACACTTACCCAGCCAACAGACGGTCAATCGGGCCCTGGCCGCGTCCCGGGCACCCGTCGAACGGGTTATGTCTGCTGAAGTTTGACGGATCTTCTGAAGATCCCGGATCAGCCCAAACCGCATGATGTCAGTCGCCAAGGCGGTCTTCGCCCTGTAAAGGCAACGCTGAAAATACTCCCTGCGGTCCAAGCGATGCCGAGCGGGTCCGACCAGCCGACGGAGAACCCCTTCTTATGCCCGATCGGGTGCCGGGCTAGGGCGGCGCCCTGGCCTTCTCTGGCTGCCACCGCACGGCCCATACCAGCGATCCTCGGCCGGGCCAAAACCCAGATTTGCCGGACGCTCTGCCCACTGGCCCACCTCCAACGGGTCCTTCGCTCCCTCTGCCCCGGAGACTCCCGTGCCTACCTCGATCACCATCACGTCCGAGTTCAGCGGCAGCGTCGTTGCCAAGGGCGCTGCCGATGACCTCTCCGCACAGCTCCTCCGCCACGCCGGCTTTAAGCAGATCGACGACTGGCACGGCCGACGCCATCGCCTGCCCACCACCACTCCGCTCGCCGACCAGGTCGCCATCGCCACTCATGCGGCCGAGATGCTCCGAGCCGCTCGCTACGACGTCACCCTTCCGCCCTCTCTCGACACGGCACGGATGAGCCCTCCAGTGCATGCGCTCGGGCCCTACGCCGCCGGAGCCGAACTTCTCAGCATCACGGAGCAGATCCGGGCGGCCGAAGACGGGGCCAGCCTTCAACGAGCAGTTGACCACCTCCTTCACCCCGAGCACGGTGCGCTGGAGCGTGTCCGGGAGGCGCTGGAAGCAGCGGGAGAACAGGTCAACGACTTGGACGACGACGCGTATGCGCTCGCCGACCGGTTCGGCTTCGCCTCGGAGTTCGTCAGCTCGGCCCAGTCCGAACTCGTCGACTCCGAGGCCGAGCTACGCCGCGTCGGCGACGCTTCGACGAGCTACTCCCCAGCACGGACCGTCCGTGATCACCGTGGTGCCGCTCTCGCCACTTCTCCTGCGGCGAACCAGGCCAAGGTCTCCTCGGCGTCCAGTTCCCAGACGGCGCCTTGCTCTGCGACGGGTCACCCACCGCGCGCCTCAACCCCCCGACGGTGACCCCGGCCGCCCTCTCCGCCGTCGGCCTCCAGTACGTCGCGCGCCCCCGCTCGACTCACCCGTCAAGGACCACTCACCCGAAGAGGCAAACGTGCCCGAGTACTACTCCAGCATCGGCGAGGCCGTCGGTGCGGCCATGCAGCACAACATCCGGCTCGCCCACCGCAGCGTGGCACCGGGGTCCGACAAGCCGCTGCAGGTCAGGCACCTGCCCAGCGCTTCCGCCGATCCGTACTCGGTTCGCGGGATGATTTCTCGCCTCCACGAGGACGCCTCGCCCGATGAGGTGGCGGGCATCATCGAGGAGGTCAACGGCGCGCTGGTCGGGGCTCTGCCCGAGCTGACCGAACTCGTCGCCTCTGCCGCCGACTGGACTCGCGCCCGTCTCGACTTCGACGACCCGCATCACAATCCGACTTTCGAGACGTGGACCCGACTGGCAGCCGCGTACGGGATGCTCCAGGACGTTCGTGAGCAGTTGGAAGTCGCCGAGGACGGTCTCGCTGCCTGTCCCGCAGAGCGCACGGACCCCCGGCACCACCAGATGGTCAACGTCTTGCGCAGCCGGGAGTTGCTCGACGATGTCCTCGGTGCCGAGGCTGCTCCTGTGCCGTCCGCTGCCCAGAACGTCGATTCAGACCGGCAGCGGGCGGCCCGCGCCTCCTCGCCGCGTGCCGGAACATCGCCCTCGACCGGCAGTCCGCCGGCCACCGCAGCACCTCCGCCCGCGCCTCGTTCTGCCGGCCGACCCCGCTGAAACGTTCCGCCTCAGACGTCCAGGAGTACCCCCATGATCTGCACGAGAGCCGAGTGCGCCCCGCCCCTGCCCGCTCGCACACCCAAGGAACGCCGTGCCTTCCCCGCGCACCAGCGCGCCCTCGACCACCACCGGGTCGGATGCGCTCCTCTACCTCCTGTTCGGCATCCTCGGCGCCGCCATGGCCTTCGGCTCCCTGGTCTGGCTGACCGGAAATCTCACCAACACCTTGGTCGGGAGCGGGACATGGGCCCCCTTCCGCATAACGGACGCGCTGCTGCACCCGGAGGTGATGTGGCCGGCCTTGAGCACCAGCATGCTGATGGTCAGCGCCCGCGTCGTCCCCGCCCTGTTCACCGTTGCCCTGGTCGTCACCGCTGCCGTGTTGTGGATTCGCTGGCGTGCCGGGTCCAAGTCCGGCCTCGCCCGCAAGGCGGACTTGGCGCCGCTGCTGGACAAGGAGATCGTCGCCAAGGCGAAGAGCCTGCGCCCGAGCCTGGGCGGCCGGGAGAGTAAAAGAGGTCCTGCCCGCTGACCGCGGCATCCTGCTCGGCACCCTCGACCCCGGTCGTGCGGAGATCCGCGCGTCCTGGGAGGACGTGATCGTCGCGATCATGGCCCCGCGTTCCGGCAAGACGTCCGGGCTGGCGATCCCCGCGATCCTCTCGACACCGGGTCCAGTCCTGCTCACCAGTAACAAAGCCGCGAACGACGCCTTCACCACCACGGTGGACGCCCGTGCCGAGGTCGGCACGATCTGGACCCTCGATCCGCAGCAGATCGCCCACCACCCGCGCGAGATGTGGTGGGACATCCTCGCTGACGCCCGCGATCTTGCCGGGGCTAAGAGGTTGGCGGGGCACTTCGTGACCGCGAGCGTGGACGAGTCCAGCGGCTCCGACTTCTGGTCGACCGCCGCGAGCAACACCCTCGGTGCCCTCTTCCTCGCCGCCGCGTCCCACCGGCGGCCGATCACCGACGTCCTGGCCTGGCTCGCAATGCCGGCCGACCGCACCCCGGTGGACCTGCTCACCGACGCCGGCCACCATGCGGTCGCCGCCCAGCTCCAGGGCACCGTCTCCGGCGCGACCGAAACGCGCGACGGCATCTATGAGACCGCGAGGCAGTACGCGAGCTGCCTGCTCGACCAGGACGTCGCCGCCTGGGTCACCCCCAACGACGACCTTCCCGAGTTTCAGCCGTTCGCCTTCGCCACGTCCCGCGACACCTTGTACCTGCTGAGCAAGGACGGCGGCGGCAGCGCGTCGGCGATCATCGCGGCGGCGGCCGACGCCGTGATGCGCGCGGCCGTGATGGTGGCCGAGCGCTCCGGCGGGCGACTCGACCCGCCCGCCCTGTGCGTCCTCGACGAGGCGGCGAACGTCTGCCGCATCTCGGACCTCCCTGATCTCTACAGCCACCTGGGCAGCCGGGGCATCATCCCGATGACGATCCTGCAGTCCTACCGTCAGGGCCAGCGGTGCTGGGGCGAGGCCGGTATGGACGCCCTGTACTCCGCCGCCACCATCAAGATCATCGGATCGGGCATCGACGACGCGGACTTCGCCGACCGGCTCAGCCGTCAGGTCGGCGATCACGACGTCCAGACCACCTCGGTGTCGACCAGCGAGGGCGGCAAGTCCACCTCGGTGAGCATGCGCACCGAGCGGATCCTTCCGCCGGACGCCATCCGCGCCCTACCCAAGGGCAAGGTGCTGCTACTGGCCACCGGCATCCGGGTCGCCATGCTCAACCTCAAGCCCTGGTACAAGGAGCCCTCCGCCAAGGTGGTCGGACCGGCTTCCGCTCGCGCCACGAAGGCCATCACCGAGCGTGCCCTCGCGAAGAGCATCGACCAGGACGATCTTGGACTGTCGGCATGAGCGCGCCCGCACCACAGCAGGGGCGGTTGGCCCACGCTCCGGTCGTCCTGCGCGGTGGACGGTGGTGGCTTGACGGCGGGGCAGGCTCGGTTCCCGCCTCCGATCCCGCCTTCACCACTGTCCTAGACAACTTCGCGCTGTCGATGGCCGCTGCCGACCAGGCAGTCGCCGACCTCCTCATCCGGCAGGACGAGGCGTCCTGCGTTGATCCCGGAGGCCGGTGGTGAACCCGCTGATGAGTGCAGAGCAGGCGGTCCTCGGTGCCGCACTCCTCGACCCCGAGCAGCTCACGCACCTGGAGTGGCTCGCTGCGGACCACTTCTATCGGCCCTTCCACCAGGCGCTGTTCGCCGCCCTCCGCAAGCTGCGCAACGACGGGCATCCCGCGCTCTCGGTCGATGGTCCGTTGCCGCTGTCGTGGGTGACCGACGCGGTCGAGGAGGCCGGACAGCACGTGCGCGGGCTGACCGCGGTGTACGCCCACACCCTGATCCAGGCGTGTCCCCGAACCGAGCACGCCCCGGTGTACGGCCGCATGGTGCTGGAGGGGGCGATTCACCGCACCGTCGCCCAGCACGCGATCCGTCTCCACCAGGCGGCTCGGGCCGACGCCGTTCAGGGCGAGGTCGAGGGAGCGTTGCGCACGGCGGACGTCTTGACCGGCGTACTCACCGATCTTGCGCGTCGCTGGGGAGCCGACCCTCGACCGGTCCCACCCACCGCTGGGCCCTCCGCCGCCACCAACACCCTGCCTCCCGCACAGAGCGGCCAGGTCGCCGAAGACGAGCGGTTCCTTCTCGCCGTACTCGCCGAACAGCCGGGGGCCATGGGCGAGGTGGTGGCCTGGCTGCGGCCGGGAGACTTTGCCGACCCGACCCACGGGCAGCTCTACCGGTGCCTGGGCGCGCTGCACCACCGGGGCGAACCCATCGACCGGATCACCCTGCTCTGGGAGGCCCAGCGACGCGGTCTGCTGGCCGACGGCACTGTGTCGAGCGAGCAGCTGACCGCCGTCTGCGAAGGCACGGTCCCCGGAAGCGCTGACTGGTTCGGACAGCGGGTGATGCGCTCCTCCGTCACCCGCACCGCCGCCGCCTCCGCGCGATCCATCCGGACCCTGGCCCAGGACGAGGTTCTGGGGCCCGGCCGGCTGATCAACCACGCCCTGCACGAACTCGGTCCGCTCGACGAAGTACGTGCCCGCTGGGCCACCGCGAACAGCAGTCCGGCTCCGAAGGCCACGGCATCCGCTCCGTCGGCGGCCGAGCCGCCGTCCGACCGAATTAAGGCCGCCCGCGCCCGCAGCACACCACGCCCAGGCGCGTCACCCCCAGCCCCGGCCAGCCGTCTCCCCACGCTGTCGACGGCCCGACCACCCTCGCGCGGCCACCCGTGAGGCCCCCTCCCCACCAGCCTCTTCTGCCTCTGGAACTCGTCTTGATCTACCCCATCTCCGCGCCCGCGCTGGACCTGCGCGCCTCGGCCCCGAGCCTCGCGGCCCCGTTGATCGGGTCTCTCTGCTCGGGGTACGGCGGCCTCGACCTGGGTGTGCAGTCCGCGCTCGGCGGCACGCTCGCCTGGCATGCCGAGGTCGACCCGAACGCCTCACGCATCCTGGCCCGCCACTGGCCCGGCGTCCCGAACCTGGGCGATATCACCGCCGTCGACTGGTCCACCGTCCCCCGGGTGTGCGTCCTGACGGCCGGCTTCCCCTGTCAAAGACGTCTCGGTCGCCGGCCGCCGGGCCGGACTCAACGCCCAGACCCGCTCCGGGCTCTGGCTGCACGTCGCCCGTGCGGTCGCAGCCCTCCGACCCTGCCTGGTTGTGATCGAGAATGTGCGCGGCCTCCTCACCTCCCCCGCCGGTTCCCCTGGCGACGTGGAACCCTGCCCGTGGTGTCTGGGAGACACCGCAGGTCAGCCTGCTCTGCGGGCACTCGGTGCCGTACTCGGATCCCTGGCCGACCTCGGGTACGACGCGAAGTGGCTCGTGCTTCGCGCCTCCGACGTCGGGGCCCCGCACCGCCGCGAGCGGACCTTCCTCGCTTATCTGGACAGTTTGGGGTTCTGTGGCGGTGGCTTCCTTCGATCGGGTGTCACCCTGCCGAGTGGGGGGTCGTCATCTCCTTGCCGTGCAGTGTCTGGCGCTCTCATCAGCGACAACACAGAGCTGGCCGATGAACTCGCGGTAGCTGTCGGGGGCGTCGCGGTCCTTGCTGGGCGGTCCATCGATCCACTGCTGCCAGAGTCCGTCCGGGGTGAGGAACCGGGCCGCCTGGCCGGCACCGGGCCGGGTGTCAAGCAACAGGAGCGCGCCGAGGGCGGCTGTCTGGTCGTAGTAGAGGTCGGGGCGGCGCAGGTAGCGGTCGAGGTAAGCGACCAAGAGGTCGGCGTCGGCAGGGGTGCCGAAGGTGGCGAGGGCGACGCAGTAGGCCTGCCCCGCGTAGGGTCCTTCGCTGGCGAGCAGGAGTTCGCCGAGGCGTTCGCGGAACTCGGTCCTGCCGGAAACGGCGATGAGCCAGACTGCCGTCTTGCGCTCGCGCCATCCTCCGTCGAGCAGGACGTCCAGTTCGCGGGGGCTGATCTCACTGGCGGCCTTACCCAGCTTCCGCGTGAATTTGGCGCGTTCGCGCCCGCTCATGCCGAGAAGGCTGCCACCGAGTTTGAGGTACCGCCGGTCGGGTGTGACGTAGCGGCGGATCAGCTTGAGCAGCTCGGATTCTTCGTCAGCATGGTGCATGGCGGCATCCTGTCGCGGACGAGGCTGTTCGACCAGCGATCTGGCTGGGTTGCCGACTCAGCCGGTCGGCTCGTCGTGGGATTCGCCGAGGTCGTCGAGGAGGCTCGTGATGCGGTCGGCGACCCGCTGGTGGCGTTCGATCTCGCGATCCCAGCCTCGGTCCTGGGCATCGGCGATCAGTTGCCGTTCGACGCAGAGGCGTTCGCGCAGCCGGGGTGCGTACTGAGGTGTGGTGACGAACTTCGCGCAGCTCAGGTAGAGGTCGCACTCGCAGGGACCTTCCTGGGGCAGACGCAGGCAGCGGCCGAGTTCGAGCTCGGTCTTGTAGAAGTTGGTCTTGAGCCAGTCCAGCGCGTCCTGGTCCAGCTGCCCGGAGCGCAGAGTGTCGGCGAGCGGCCCGGCGATAACCGCGCCGGGCTTGAGCACCGCCTGGTAGTCGGCCAGGACCGTGGGGTCGGAGATGTGCGTGTAGGTCATCGACATGCCAGGGCTCTTGTGGCCAAGGACCTTCATGATGGTCTGCATCCGGGCACCCTTCTCCGCGAGTTGGGTGCCCAGGGTGTGCCGGAAACGGTGCGGATGGATCGCTGGTTTGCCGACGCCGTTGAGGATGCCGAGCTCCTGGCAGATGGAGCGGAGCGGGTTGGCGAAGAGGTAGTCGGGACCCGCGAGGCGGCCGTTGCGAAGGAACAGGTAGCGCACCGGGCGTCCGAGATCGGGGTCGTGGATGCCGCGGTCGTGCTGGGTCTGCCGCAGTGCGACCAGCGCGCGGATGGCATCGGCTGCTTCCTCGTGGAGCGGAACGGTGCGTTCCTTGAGGGCCTTGCCGGCCGCGAGCCGCAGCCGTGGGGTGCCGTCCGGGTAGGCGTCGAGGCAGTCGAGGTGGAGTTTGCGGATCTCGGTGCGGCGTGCGCCGCTCCACCGGGCGACCAGCAGCGCGCACCGCTGCAACAGACAGTCCAGTTGCCGGACGCGGTCCATGACCGGCGCGAGCTGGTCTTCGGGGATGAATCGGGGGACGCGCTCGACGACGCGGGGCATGTCGGCGTGCGTGATCAGAGGGCGGGCCGGGACGTCGTCCCATTCTGCGACGGCGGCATGGCGGAAGAACACGGCGACAGTCGAGATGATGCCGGCCCGGTAGGCCCGGCTGAGCGGCTCGTCGGGATGCTTGATCTTGCGCAGCCGGTGGACCGACTCCATGAACGCGACCAGGTCGGCGCGGCCCAGCTGGTCGAGGCTGTCGATGTGCGGGCGCTCGGTGTCCAGCCACAGGCCAAAGCGGCGCAGCCCGCCCCGGGTGCTGGACATGCTCTCCGGCCGCAGCACCAAAGCACGTTCGACGAGGAAGCGTTCGAAGACGGCGTCGATCCGCGGTTTGGAGCACAGCCGCGGCGGCGGAATCGTCTCCTCCCGCAGGGGCGGCCGGTCCGTGATGCCGGTGTGGAACAGCGCAAGGCCGGTGCGGAAGGCGTTGGTCGCCCAGGCCAGCTTGAGGGTGGGGCAGTGGTCTGCGCCGACGACCTGGAGCAGGCCGGGGATGCGTTCGCAGTGGCGGATGGCGTGCCGCATCTCCTCGACGTCGTCACCGGTGAGCGTGTTCAGGTCGGCATCGCCGCGGTGCAGGGCCAGCCGGATCAGGCCCCAGGGAACCCGGAATCCCTCATCGTCGCGGACGTGGCCGAGCGCCAGCAGGCTCCCGCGCAGCCGCTCGCTGTGTTCGCGCAGCGGCAGCCCGAGTTGATCGGCGACGTGGAACGGCTTGAGCACGCCGATGCCCAGCAGCCAGCCCCAGTCCATGCGCAGTCGGCTGGTGAGAGCGAGGTAGGTCAGGTAGTGGCGGGCGTTGAAGTTGATCCATCCCGCAGTCGCGTCGAAGCCGGGCTCAGGGGCCAGGCGCCGGTTCTGGCCCTCGCCGTTGCGCCAGCCCAGCCGGACCCGCAGCGGCTGCGTGAACCAGGTTTGCAGGTCCGGGTAGGTCTGGCGGAAGCGCAGGTGGAACTGGGCGTGCTTGCGCCGCCACTGGTCGCTCATCGGCAACGAGGCAACGAAGGCCGCGTACTCAGCCTCCGGGCAGTGCCGGGGAGCCCAGCGTGCGGGGGTGTCCGGTGATGATGCCGCCCGCAGAGGTGCGTTCGCGTTCACGTGTCCCGTTCTCCGATCGCCCGGCGGTAGTCCTTGACGACCTCGGGATCGCTTACCCGGGTATAGACCTTCATCGAGTCGGGCGTCGCGTGGCCGAGCCGGGTCATCAGCGTCAGCTCCCGCATACCGCCCTCGAACATCCTGGTGGCGTGGGTGTGCCGAAGGCTGTGCGGGGTCAGCCACGCGTCCCGCACCCCGGCCCGCTGGGCGGCCCGGGCGAACATCCGCACCAGCGCGTCGTAGCCCAGCGGCTCGCCCCGACGCGTACCTCGGCCTCCGACCAGGAACACCCACGGTGTGTCCACGTCGGACGGACGCTCGCGCATCACGTAGGCGTTCAGCGCCGCCAGCGCCCGCCCCTCCCACAGATCGACCACACGGTCGCGGCGCGACTTCTGCCGCACTCCGCGCGGATGATCGTCCCGCTTGCGGACCGTCACCCGGCGCTGGCCGTAGGAGATGTCCTCCAGTTGCAGTCCGAGCACTTCCCCTGGGCGCAGCCCGCCCTCCCACATAACCTCCAGCAGCGCCAGGTCGCGGCGGGTACGCAGCTCATCGAGCAGGGCCCGGTAGACGTCGTTGGGCATCGGCCGCGGCACCGGCTCCACTGTCTTAACCCGCAACACCCGGCGCACCGGCTGCTGCCGGCGAGCGTTCATGAGCGGTGGCCGGTAGCGGTCCGGCACTCGCGCCGCGGCCTGGTCGACGTTCTTGACGATCGGGTTATCCCGGCCGGCGTACTGCTCGCTGACGATGAGGAACTCGTAGAACGACGACACCGCGGCGAGCACCCGATTGCACGTCTTCGGCGACAGCAACCGCCCCTCGCCGGTCACGACACCGAGTTCCAGGCGCTGCGTGCGCCGCGACGACGACACCAGCCGCAGCCACTCCAGGAACTCCACCGCCCGCGCCGGTGTGAACTCGCCAGCTGCGATCCCGTGTTCCTCGCAGAACAGGTACAGCTTCAACAAATCGTACGCGTACGCACGGACCGTGTTCGTCGAGTACGCACGCACCGTCAACAACTGCAAGAACTCGCCGACTTCAGCCACCGGCTCACCAGCCGCGTCCACCAGCCGCACCTGCGGCTGACCGGCCACGGCATCGGGCACCTTCACCACTCGCACGGCCGGAACCCTACGCACACCGCACAGCGTGCACAGTCGCTGAATCAGGCGAATCGTCCAGATAACTTCGTCGCATGGTCCGCCGGGCACCCTGCTGAAGACGCCGACCAGCAACATCGGGAAGAACGGCGGCAGCCAGCATCCATCGAAGCGGAAGAGCGGGGGGCACGGCCCGAACCTGGCCGACGAGGTCGAGTGGCTGCTACTGCCGACCCCGAAGGCGTCGGACGGAATCAAGGGCTCGCCGAACCAGCGGCACGGCAATGGCGACATGACCCTGCCCAGTGCCGCTGCGTCTCTGTTGCCGACCCCGAGGGCCAGCGACACGGGCACCCCGGGCCGCCGCCCCGGGCAGGGATGGCGGCCTCCCTTGTCGGCGGTGGTCCTGCCCCTCTGGGCGGAGGAGACGCCGGAGGCGGGGGCGCGGACCGGCGATGGGGAGCGTACGGATCCGCCATCACCCGATGGGAGAGCCTCACCCGCCCAGCCCCGGCCCCCACGGACGCGGCCGGTCGGCTCCGCGCGGACTTCGTGGAGTGGATGCAGGGCCTCGACGCCGGCTGGGTCACCGCGACTCCGGGGCTCGGCCGTCCAGCGCAACTCACCGCGCTCGGCAACGGCGTTGTCCCACAACAGGCTGCGCGTGCCTTGCAGTTGCTGGCACCCCCCTTTCCCCGCTGTCCCCGCTGTCCCCGCTGCGCCGACCGATAGCGCTCCACTACCGCGTTCTTCCGGCCGGACCAAACCGCTGATTCTCCGGATCCTCTCGGGCATGTCGCCGTCTCACAGATGGAGCACACCCCCATGGCCGACACCAGCCCGACCTCCCCCGGCCCCGAGCCGTACCGCGTCCCCGACGCAGACCTCGACGACCTCGCCAGCACCCTCGCCAAGACCATGGCCGAGGTCAGGCAGCACGGCGTCATCCTCGACCGCCTCGGCTCCGAGCCCGAATCCGGCGCCATCCAGACGCCGGACGGCGCTCCGGAAGCCGAGGCAGCTGACGGCAAGAAGCCCGACGGCCCCGCCTCGGTGTTCATCCTCGCCCTGGGCGGCGAGGCCTACGCCGTCGAACTCGCTGCCCTCAGCGACTGGGTGAACTGCCTCTTCCTGCCGGTGTACGGCCGAGAGGTCAGCACGAGCCGTCCCTGGTGCGCGCACTGGCACGAACACCCCGAGGCCGTCGCCCGGCTCCACGCACTCTGGCTCGCCTGGCAGCAGTTCACCGACACGGAGGCCGGCCTGTCCGGCCCGTCGACCTGGCACCGCGACCACCTGGACCAAACCCTGGCGCACTTGCGTGCACCCGACGGACCCTTCGCGGCCTGCACGACCAGCGCAACTCGCCCCAATCACCGGGTGCTAGCCACCCCGGCGCCCGAGCAGGCGGGGGTGGCGGCGTGAACGGCATCCTCGACTTCGACCTCGACGATCTCTCGCCGGTCGACGACGACTCCGAGGAAGCGATGGAGGCTCTCTGGGCTGGCGACTTGACGGTGCTGTCCCAACACCACACCACGCCCAACAGTTCGCACAGCTTCGTCCTCGCCCACGACCGTTCGGTCACCTGGGGGGTACCCGGCGAGCCACAGCTCGTTGCGATCGCGGTCGTAAGGGATCTGCGGCAGTCCGCGTTCACGTTCGAGACGAGTCACCACGCCACGGCGTCCTTCGCGCAGAACTGGCTGGCAGAACGCGGCTGCCCGCTCGAACGGATCGCACTGCGCGGTGGCGACTACGTCGAGCCCGCCGACGACCTCACCGTCCAGGTGGAACAGCAGATCCAGAAGTCGGGCACCCGCTACGAGGTCCTCGACACCTATACCTCTGACGACAATCCCAGCGAAGCGTGGACACTCGTCAACGACTCCCAGGCCACCCAGGCACCGGTTCGCCTCTTCTACGAGGAGTGGAACCACGATGCCGGCACGTACACGATGCGCGAGGGCGCCTTCCCCGACGTCGGCGTCGCCCAGACCTGGCTGGACGAGCGCAGCGAACCGCTGCCCGAGCCTCCGGAATACAGCGACCACAACGGTGCTGTCGTCCGGGCCCACATCGCCCGCATCGCTCTCTCTCGGTCCGCCGGTACCTCTCCGACACCGCAGACCGGGCTCGGCGCGCCCCGAGCGACAGCGGCGGTACCGGTTCAGCGCGCGGCCCAGGGGAGGCTGCTGTGAGCCGCGCCCGCTTCGCCTTCGCCGCGCACCCTGACGCCATCGCCGACCTGCGGGTACTCCCTGCTGTAATACGCGATTTGGCTTTGCTGGAGCTGCAGAACCTGGTCCACGGAAGCGACGACTGCTTGCCGTTGAAGGGCCGTCTCGCTGGCTTCCACAAGGTGTACGTCGACCCGGAGGTCTCTTACCGGCTGGTCATCCAGTTCCGCCAGGCCCCACCGACCTCGACCCACAAGCGCGAGATCTACCTCGTGGCGGCTGGCAGCCGGAAGGACTACGCGGTCTACCGCGCGGCCCACCTGCGGACCGGCCCCCAGCAAGGGGTCGGCCCGGACTCCGCCACGGAGGCCCGCGTGCAGGCCGCCCGGTCTCGCTCGACGCTCACCGCCGAACGGCCGACCACGGGCCGCGCGACTGCCCCGCCAACAGCGCCGCCCTCGGCCACTGCTTCCCGAAAGGCCGCCCAGCGATGATCAACGACCGTACTGCGCTGACCCGTTCAGAGCTGGCGGATCTCCTCACCGAGGCCGCTCAGAACGTCGCCGCCATCCCTGCCGCCGAGTACCCGACGGCTGCCGCCCGCTCCTACCTGCACCCCGTCTTGGGTCCTCTGGCCGCTGGGCCCCGTGTGATCACCGGGCTGAACGACCGGTTCGAGGGCTTCATGGCCGCCGAGCCACGCCCCGCTGGTTCGGCGGGCCTGTTCGCTCTGGCCTCATACGCCTCCGCGCTGGGGTGGCTCACCGAGTCGTTCGCCGAGCTGACCTCCTCGGTCGACGAGATCTGTACCCGCGTGGGCATCCCTACGGAGCCTTGCGCCCCGATCATCGCCGCATCCGGCGGGACCGAGCGGGACGACGAGTTCGACTTCGCTTTCAGCGTCCTTGAGTTGGAGGCGGTCCGCAACGCAGCCGACGCCGCCGGCCTCGCGCCGGACGACTACGTCGAGGTTCTCTCCCAGTCGCTGCTCGCCGCCGCCCGGATCACCGACGCCTGCATGGAGATCTCCAGCGGTCTGCTCGATGACGCCGATCTCCTTCGCGAAGCGAGCGACCGCCCTCGGCTCGGCGACGACCCCGGGAGCCTGCCCGCTCTGGTCCGCTCCTTGCTCGCCCGAATGGAGGCGACGGAGTGAACCCGTACGACGCAGACACACACCCTGGGCCTTATCTCGTCGTCGAAGTGCTCGGTGTCGGGGATGTCAGCGTGCCCGCCCTCGCGCCCGGTCCGGGGGAGCCGCTGCACCAGGCCGCTACGCGCGTCATCGAAGCCGCGGCGGCGTTGGACGAGCGACACGAGAGCGTGCTCGCCGCGGTCCGGCGGTCGCAGCGGCTGCTCGGAGGTGCTGGTCGCGGTGAAGTCGGCCGCGCCCAGGTGTCGTACGCGCTGCTGCGGACCGCACTCCCCGAACTCGGAGACATTCTGGCGCAGCAAGACCGGGCGTACAGCCAGCTCGTCGAGTCCCTGTCCGCCTACCGCCGGCTTCCTTCCTCGCCCGAGCCTGCACAACGCGCGACCAACAAGAGCCATGGGCAGGGCCAGAAGACGAGGCCCGACCGGGACGACGACTGGGCCGTCGCCGGGGAGCGCGGGTTGGTAGCCCTCGAAGCCGTTACGGCCGGAGGCGTTCGCTTTCGTCGCAACGCGATCGGCGAGGACCCGTACACCTCGCGGGAGAAGGCCCAGCGGCAGGACCCGGCGGTCTTCCCGCAGACCGTGCAGCGGCTGGTCGCCGACGGGCTACTGCATCAGGACATCACCGAGAACGTGTACCGGCCCGGCCAGCTTCTCTCGCTCACTTCGCAGGGGGAAGCCGCCCTGCGTGATGGTCGCGCGACGACCTCACGGGTGTCCGCCGCCCTCGGCCGCACCACCACGCAGACCACGTCAGGCGCGCTCGCCGACTCGGCCGCCGCGCCCGTCGCCAGGACCTCCCTCGCGACCCCACGCTCACGCTGACCTCATCCCGGTAAGGACCCACCATGCCTACCCCCGGCCTGCCTCCCACCTTCTCCATCGCTTCCATCGACGCCCAGCGCGTCGAGGAGGCTCTCGCCCGGATCGGGCCCAAGTGGACATCCTGGACCGCGATGACCCTGGCCCAGGTGAACGACCCGTGCGCGTCCGCGACGTTGCTGCGCAGCTCCCCTTCTTCAGTGAGCAGTTCGTCGGCAAACGGCTGGCCACGATGCACGCTGACGGACTGGTGATCCGCGATGACGACCGGCGGGGCGCGCCGTACCGACTCAGCGCGCTCGGCACGTCTCTGGCCCCCGTCCTCCGCACGGTGTCGGACTGGTCCCGCACCCACCTGACACAGGAACCGATGGCCGAAGCCGAACGTGTCGAGGACGCGCTGCGCCGCTTGCATCTTCGGCATTCGACTGCCGTGATTCAGGCCCTCGACTCGGCTGACGGCCAGATGCGGTTCGTTCACATCGCCGAGGCGGCCGGTCTGGACAACGGCCTCGCACGGCAGCGACTTGTCCGGCTTCAGACCGATGGCCTGGTCACGCGGACGGGCTCCCGGCACGGAGACCCGTACGTGCTCACCGATGCCGGCCAGGCGTTGGGGGCCGTCTACGCGAGTATCGAGCACTGGAGCCAGCCCTTCGCCCTGCGAAGTGGAACAGCGCCAGTGGCAGCAACGCGCTCCCACGTCGGTATTCCGCTGGGGGCGGGGGCCGACAGCGCCCGGACCGCGGCGGCCCTACGGCGGAGCGCCGCCGCGTCGAACGTCATGTTCAGCCACGCGCCTCAGCCGGAACCGCGGGTGCCGGCGGCCGTGACCGCTCAGTCGGCACCGGGCCGGGGCCGGTGACGGGGGTGAGAACTAAGGCCACTCGCCGCCGCTACGGCATCCGCGTGCGCTCCGGCGGCTCCCGCCGCTGCACACGCGGATCCGTTCTCCTCCTTCGCTTCCGGAGACTCGACCATGTACGCCCCTGATGACCCGACCCGGTACCAAGAGGTATTGGTCAGCCCCATGTATCTGGCTGGTTCCAACGGGACCGGCGAGTCTGGCTTCGCGCCCGTCGCCCACTGGCCTCATCAGTACCTCGATGAGGGCCCCTGCCAGCTCCTCGTGACCTCTCCCGACCAACGGATTCGGATCGGCTGGTTCGGCGACGACTTCGAACTGTGGAAGATCAGCGCAGCCGAGGACGCCTTCTCGGCGCCTCGCTGGACGGCGACGTTCAACCACGTCACCCCGGCCGAGATGGTCGCCGGTCTCACCGCCGCACTGGTCCAGGACTACGACGAAGCCCTCGCCTCCGACACCCCCGGCCGCTTCTTGACAGGGCCAACCGTCCCCTGGAGGGACACCGTCCGGCCGCTGACCGATGCCGGCTGGAACGTTGACGGAGCTGCTGAACTCGGCACCGTCGAGATCATCGCTCCTGACGACCAAGCGGGCATCCTGATCGATCGGCGCGGCTACGGCTCCGACCGCACGACCGTCGAGCTGTGGGCTGGCCCGCCGGGCTGGAGCACTCGTGCCGAAGCGACGTTCACGGCCCGCACCCCGTCCCACTTGATCGCCGCAACCGCCGCTGTGATGGCGAAGTCGACCCCGGTGGTCCGCGAGCGCCACCAAGTCGACAGGCGGATGCAGCACTTGGTCACCATGACCCCTGTCGCTTCGGCCACGCCGATCGCCGAGGCTCAGGTCCCGCGCGCTCCGACTCCGCTGGACGTACGCCGCACCGCGGTCACCCAGGCCGTACACCGTGCCGCGCGGGCACCACGCACAGCAGCCGACCTCCGGGTGATGGCCGCGCAGAGCCGCTCCACGGGGGCGGCGCAGAAACGGACGGGACACCCCGCGCCCGCTACCTCTGCCCAGCTGCCGGCCAGCTCGCCGACGCCCCGGCGCGGACGCTGACTCCCACCCCAGGCCGCACTCCACTCGCGACCGTCCCCGCGCAACAGGAGTTCCACCATGCTCGACCAGGCCACGGCCATGATCGAGAACGCCTGGGGCCAGCCCATCGAAGCTCTTGAGGTCCTAGGGGCCCGCCGCCCCAGCAGAGGATCCGCTCCTGCGCTGCGCCATGCACACCCGCGCGGCCCTGGCTATCACGGACAGCGCGGTAACCGTTCACCAGGACCGTCTTCACGCCCTGTCCCGGCATGGGTACGTGCCTGACTTCTACGAACTCGACCGGATCACCGAAACGGCGGTCAAGTCCGCGTCGCCCCTGCGGAGAGCCGTGCGTACCTCCAGGCGATCCGGCGCGTGGTGGAGGCTCGGGAGGCCGCCGCACCCGAGGTTGAGGCACCGGCGGTTCGGCTGGCTCAGGCCGCTATCGCCCGCTCCGGGCAGACGCGGCACGCCCCGGGGGCCGTGCCCGAACCGTCCTCTCCGGCGGCGGTCGTAGGGCCGTCAGTGCCCACCACGGGGCCCCGACGTTGAACGCTTAGCTCTGATTCCCGTCGCGGTGGCCCTCTTCGGCCCGGGGGCCCACCGCGCGGGCCAGCTCCTCCACTGTCAGCTCCACGCGCCGGCCTTCGGCGACCCGGCGCTCCACCGTCTCCTCGTCCGGCCTCTGGTCGGGCTGTGCGCCGACTCCCCACTGGCAGTCAGCGACCTTCGCGATGTCGCCTACGGTCCACGGCCGCGCGGATCTTGCGCTCCAACCCGGCGTCGTCCCAGTGTCTGCTCGTCTCGGCCATCGCTGTCCCCACTTCTCTCGCCTGCGGCCCGTCACCGCAACCCATGTAGGACAACTGCGGTGACCTGTCCATTCCCCGGTCTCCCGTCACCTGCCGACGACCCCGAGTTCGCCCACGGCAGACGTCACTCCCGGGGAAACGACTACGCACTTCGGCATGACGCATGCCAACGTACGGATGTCGGGAAAACCGCAGGTCAACGAAGGGATCGCCCAACCGTGAGCACCTCTGCCGCCCTCCTGCCCGCCGTAGTCCGCCCCGAGGCGAACACCCCTCACTGGCTTTCCTCCGATCACTGCGCGGGTCCGGTGCTAGACCTCCTGGGCGATCTCGGGTGGGCGGTCGTCGACACCCCGGAGGCCAACGTCCACGCCATCAGCCCCGACGGCCGCGACTACGTCGGCTGGCTCCCCGAAGACCCGGCCGCCTGGAAGCGCGACATCGTCTGGCACGTCCGGGTACGGCCCGCCGACGGCGACGCCTGGGTCCAGGAGTTCGGTCTCTACACCCCCTCCGAGGCCGTCGCCGGGTTCCTCGCCGCCCTGGTAACCCACCACTCGTGCTGACCTTCGATCAGGCCCTCCCCCTTCTCATCGGCTGGCCTGACGGCTCTCGTGCCGTCGGGCCGACCGGCCCCGCCCGTACCCGCCGTTTCCGGAGACTCCCTTGCCCCAATACCTGACCGTCGGCCACCTACTCCGCCAGCTCCAGGACCTCGACCCCAACCTGCCGGTGCGCTTGGCCGTCAACCCCGACTTCCCCTTCACCCACTACGTGGGGACCGAGGTCGTCGTCCAGGACGGCAGGGCGTTCATCCCCGACGACGGCCAAGAGGACTACCTCCCCACGTCGGCACGCAACGCCCTCAACTGGTCCTGACCCCTTCCCCATACACTCCGGAGGCTCCCATCTCGTCGTACGTACTCCCGCTGCACGGTCTCGCCGTACGTCCCATGCCGGACGGCGTGCGTGGCGCGCTGGTCCAGCGCGTCTCCGCAGCACCCGACGGGCCCCTCGACGTCACCTGGCGCACCACCGGAGCCCCGAGACTCCTCTTCGGCCGCATCCTCCTCCGCTGGGAGCCCGCCTCCCCAACGTTCTGGGACGTCACAGCCCACCTGGGCCTGGCCACCACCGAGGTACACCTCGCCTCTTGGCCCTCCGCCCCGGACGGCTGGCCAAGTCTGATTCGCCCGACCCTCCACGAGGTGACCGGCCTCTGCGCCGCTCTCGCGTTCGCGACCGACGCCCTCAACCTCTCGCCCCGTCTCGCCGAGGTCTGACTGAGAACCGCAGCAGGCCGCCCCTCGCCAACAGGGGCGGCCTCGCTCTGCGTCCAGCCGCGTGCCACGTACGCACGTCCCGGACGAATGTGCACTCCTGCTCAACAGGCGCAGTCGTCGTAGTCTTGATATTGACAGCCTTCGCACGGGACACCGATGCGCAGGGGGAACGACATTCTCGCGCGGCCAGCAGTTGCACTCGCCCATCTTCCCCCAGAGACGAAAACGACTCTCGAGCTCGTCAAGCGGCGCGGTGCCCGCTCCACGCGCGGCGACGCTCGGGGCCTGCTCCTCGGTCACCCGCTCCGCTCGACTTTGTCCTTGGCCCACCACAGGAACGCGGCCGAGTGCTGCTGGTTGGCGAAGCCGTCTCCGACGAGGGTGCGCAGGAGGTCGTTGCTCCAGAGAATGAGGCGACCGCGGGTCCAGCTCACCGATTCGGGTGCCGGAAGCTCCAGGCCGTAGACCAGCCGCGCGATCTCGCGCTTGCCGCCCGCATCCGTCATGTACTTGAGGATCGTGAGGAACCGTTCGGGACGCATCACGCACAGGACCTTCGTGAGGAGGGCTTCCTTGAAGCCTGTCATGGCGAACCGCTTCGTGCCCTCCAGCAATTGCTGGAGCCGTTCCTCCAGCGGCACCTCGTCAGGTCCGTGCAGAAGGTACTCGATCGTCGAGCGGGTCGACTCGGCCGCCGCGGCATCGCCCATGTCGTTCCAGGCGGAATTGAACGTGGCCTGGTTCCCGGGTCGCGCGCCGATCTCGGAGTTGGCGAAGTCCTTGAGTATCTGCGGGTTACATGCCCGCAGCCCTTCAGGCGTGAAAACCCCTTGGTACTTCGACCAGTAAGCAGCCACGCGCGAGTCGAAGTCCGGCTTGACGGCGAGATAGCGCGCCTTGAGCCGGGCCACGCGCTCCAACCGCTCGGGATCGACGTCCTCGGGCTTCGGGAAGCTCGCCCTGAGAGCCTCGAAAGAGCGGGCCACTTGCCGCTGCGCTGAGGCGGGCTCGCCGTGCTCCCACTCGAAGCCGCATCGATGTCTGAGCACCCGGCGTCCGCCGTCGAGCGTCGCGCGCACCTCGATGTCCTCGTCGTCACTGCACAGTGGACACATGGCCAAGGACATGGCTACCCCCTGTTCTCATCGCGCCGCCGCCCACCCCTGAGCCAGCCGACTTCAGTCGGTTCGAAGAATGTGGCAACACGGCCACACCGATGGGAAGCGTATCCATCGCAGCCGACATTGGTGGCGCTCCGCCCTCTCTACCCGCAGAACGGCGGTAACTGACAGCGGTGTTCCGGTTGTCGGCAGCCGCGCCGAGAAGTGCCAGCAAACTTCCCTGGGAGCCACTCCATGCCGCCGGATGTACCCGTGCCGGTCCTGGCCGATCCGGGATCGGCTCGGTGCATTCCGGCTGAACCGCAGGGCGTCGAGACGTACACTGCGGCGGTGAGCGCCGACGTCGGCCTTCCGTCGCGCGCCCCTTCGAGGAGGAGATCGCATGCAAGACCCTTCGGACTCGATGGAAACCGTCGAGCCTGAGGAGGGCGACCGGAGCGGTACCGGCGGCTCGCTCACCGCGGGCGATCCGGCACCCTGCCCGGAGCCCGACCCGTCGGCGGCGTCGACCGCCCTTGTGGAGGTCCTTCCGGGGGTTGCCGTCCTCTTCGGCGAGGTCCCCGCGGAACTCGGGCCCGATCTCATCGACTTCGGAATCGTACCGGCCACTGACCGCCTGCAGATCTCTACCGTCCTCGCCTCGATCGGGAACGCGTCGACCGCCGTCGGCGGCCTCGCAAACGCGTTCGCCAGCGCACAAGGGCTCTACCGGCTCAGCAGCGCGACGCAGTCCCTGCTGAAGACCGGCGCAACCCTCGCCGTCAAGGACGGCGCGAACCTCGGAACAGTGATGGTCCCAGGCCGCTTCATCGCCCAGGCCCGCTTCATCCCCGTGACCACGGTCAGCGCGGCGCAGACCGCCGCCGCGCTCGGGCCGGCGCTGGCCATGGTCGCTCTCCAGATGCAGCTGAGCGAGATCACCGGCCTCGTCAGGACCAACATCGAATTGACGAGGCAGGTGCTCGCCACCGTCCGCAAGGAGCAGCGGTCTGAACTGGCGGGGCTCGTCGAGACCATCACCCGCGCGGTCGAGCAGGCACGAGAGCTCGAATCGGTCCCCGTCACCCTGTGGGAGAACGTCGCGGGCAGCGAGGCGGCTCTGCGTAAGCAGCTTGAGCTGTACCGCGGGAACGTCGCCGGCCACATCGAGCAGATCGACCGGTCCGATCCCCGTCGCCGCCGCGAGTACCTCCAGACGAACGCCGAGGCCATCGCCTTTGACGCCTTCGCTCTCCTGGACTGTCTCAAGGCATGGGTCGGATACAAGGCGCTCCAGGCCGGGAGGGCGAGAGACGTCGGCCGCGATGATGCCGCCGAGGCCCGGCTCGTCGACGTCATCATGCGCAACACCCGCGAGGAGTTCGACTCCGTTCTCGCCGGAACGACGAGCCTCGTCGGCTCACTGGCGCAAGAGCTGCGATTCGCCGCCCTGCTCCCCGGGCGCGAGCCCCTGTCGCAGTCGCTGCCGGGGAAGCGGAAGGACGCGAAGGCGGCCCGCGAGATATCCGCCCGTCTCCTGGAGGCGATCGAACCCCTCGCCGACGCCCTCCGTCCGCCGGCCCCTCCACTCGATGCCCCGGACGTCGTCTGCGCACCCGAGTCGCTGGCCCTCGATCCGTACCTCCGCATCCTGCGATGGCTCTTCGACGACGACGAGACCCTGCGCGCCCTCGGCTTCCCCGATCAACTCGACTCCCTCGGCCCGGTCTCCGCGATCTTCGGCGGGGCAAAGGACAAGCTTTCAGCGGCGCGGGACAAGACGCCGGCGAGGACGCTGGTCGCCGTTACGGACTGCCGCATCATCACCGCCAAGACAAACGCATTTCTCGAACAGGGTGAGATTCGCCAGGACATCCCGATCAATCAGGTGCGGTACGTCCGGGCAGCGGCCGCACCGGACAAGAGCGCGCGTTCGGCGATCGACCTCATCACGCGCGACGAGAACATCCGTTGGCTCTTCCACGCAGGCGTCGAAAAAGTCCAGGTGGAGGCGCTCGCCGCCGTGCTCGCCGAGTCGATGACGATCCCGGACGTTGAACGCGACGCGCTTCAACGCGGGCGCCACATCCCCATCGAGGGAGGGGAAAGCGGCGATAGCAGCGGTATGAGGTCCACAGGGCCGACTGGATCCGGGGCCAAGACGCGCGATGTCGGGTAGTCGATCAGGGTCGCGGCCCTACAGCCGAACGGGCTGGGAACACCCATCCCAGCGCAATGCAGCGACCGCGGAGCGCACTCTGGGTGGGTGAGGATGCGTCTGTCGACGTCCGCGGTACCTGTCTCGTGTTCGCCGTAATTCGCCCTGGCAAGTCCTACTCCAGGTAGGTGCCGGCGAAAACACCGTCGAATCCGAGTGCGGCCAAGCCCGCCTCGACACTCGGGTAGGTCGTCCCGTGAGGGCCGCCGACCAGGGCGTCGAAGTCGGCGCGGCTGATCTCGGGCTCGAGCCACTGGTTGCCACACCGGCAGCGGACCCAGACGTTGCGCCCGTGGTTGATGAGCAGCCAGTCGCGTCGGGCACGGCAGGCGGAGCACATCACGGGGATGCCCCCGAGAGCGAGTTCGCGCGAGTGGCCGACGCAGCGAATCGCCCCGGGGCCGTCGGCCGGCCGCGTCTCGGCCTGGAGCTGCAGCAGAGGGTCGGTACCAGTGGGGAGGACGGGCAGCGCGAGTGCTGGATCCGTGGTGCGGGTGGTGCTTCTGAGCACGAGCGTCATCTCCCGGTTGTCGGTCCTGTCTTCATCCGTAACAGCCGGTGGAACCAGCTGTCCATTCATTTCGCAGCGTCCGCTCGGTCGGTGGTCGACTCCCGGTTCGACCTGGTCAGCGACGTGACGAGCGGCGGTTTGGGTCTTGAACAGTCCCGAGCGATGCGGCTGCCGTTGTGTTTCGTTCACTGGTGCGGTTGCTCGGCGTGGTGGCCTGGCGGGTGGCGGCCTGCGGACGATGGGCAACGTCACCCGGGTGTGCCGGGAGCTGGGCGATGCGCCGCAGGCGCCAGACCAGGACGTCGCTCACGTCATCGGCGCTTTCGAGTTCGCGCATGTCGATGGCCTGGCACAGGAGGGCTTCGGAGTCGTGGCCCGCCTGCTCGGCCTGGGCGAGGGTGGCGACCAAGGCGTCGGTCCTCGCTTCCATGCCCCCTGCCCGTACGACCTTCTCCGGCAGGACGGCGCGAAGGGTGGCTTCGTGCGCGCGGCGCTGGGCTTCTGGAAGGGCGCGGCCTTGGTCGTGCAGCATGCGCATCGGGGTGGCGGCGGCCTGCCGGTAGGCGGTGCGTAGGTGCGCGGCGGCTTGTCGGGAGGCGTGGGCCTGCTGGGCGTGTCCGCGGGCGGAGTGCCAGCGGGCGGCGGCGAGGGTGACCAGGACGAGGGTGGAGACGAGCATGGCGGTGGTGCCGCCGTCCTCGCCTCGGCCGAGCGCCCCGCCGGCCTGGACGATGCCCCGGGCGGCCGAGCGCAGGGCGCGGGTGTCGGCGCGTTCGGCGCGGACGTGGCTGCGAGTTGCCCGCTCGAAGGCGCGAGCTGCGGCGGCCAGCTCGGCGCGGGTGGTGGTTGGTGAGGTTTGGGCCACCGCGTCGAGGAGTTCTCCGACGCCGACGAGCTGGGCGGCGGCTTGGCCGTCCTCGTCGTGTTCCAGGAGCGTGGCCGAGCGCTCGGCGATGACGGTGGCGTTGCGTCGTTCGCGGGCGGGCGGTGACCAGTTCGTCCGGTCAGCGGCGACGGAGGGTGCGCTCGGCTCGGCGACCCCGTCGGTGAGGCGTAGGCGGATCTTTGGCAGAGAGAGGTCGGGGGCCAGTTTGGAGCCGGGGTACCAGACCGGGTCTCCGTCGCGGTTGCGGTCGCCGGGCAGGGCCACGTTGTAGCCGAGCGCGTCACCGGACGGTGCGTGCCGCAGCTTCACCCGTACCCCCGCTTCTCGGAGCCGCGTGAAGAACTCCTCTTCCGAATCCGCTCCCGCCACGGCTCGACGAACGGCCTCGCGGAGCGTCTCGCGCGAGGTCTCCGGGCGGCCAGTGCGCTCGGCCTTGAACTTCTCGGCGCTGCTGGGATTCTTCGCTGCGGTTCCGTCGCCCGCGTTCAGGCGCCGCAGGCCCATCTCCTTCTCGATGCGGCGGCATTCGGCCTGGGCCTTGTTGAAGTCGTAGTTCAGGCGCGGGTTGCGCAGGTCGCCGCGTACGAGGGTGGCAACGATGTGGATGTGGTCCTCCGCGTGGCGGACGGCGATCCACCGGCAGCCGTCGGGGTCTCCGGCCGGGGCGATGCCGGTGGCGTGAACGATGCGCTGGGCGACGGCGTTCCACTCCTCGTCGTCCAGGCGCCGGTCCTCGGGGGCGGTGCGGACCGAGCAGTGCCAGACGTGCTTGGCGGGTGCGCGGTCGTCGGCCTGCTTGACCCGCAGGTCCAAGGCGGCGGTGAGCCGGGCGAGGGTGACCTTCGGGTCGGGGTCGAGGCCGGGGTCGGGGGCGAAGCCGTCCCAGGAGCCGACGAGGTGTGCGTCGGTGTGCTCCTCGCGCCGTCCGGGGCCGTACAGGTAGACGAGGAGGCCGTGGGTGCGGGAGCCGCGTCCGATGTCGGGAACCATCACAGCCGCCGGGTCACCAGGTCGTTCGCCGCGTCATCGACGCGGGCGAGAAGTCCGGTCAGCGTGCCCAGCGCGTGTTCGAGTTCACCGGCGCGCGGCTGGCCACCGCTGTTGAGGACGAAGGCGATCTGGTTGATGTTGTTGCCGATGCGGGCCAGCGCGGTGCGCAGAGCGGCGAGTTCGTCGATGGCGGTGTCGAGCTGGTCGTTGCTGTGCACGGCGGCGCATCCGCGGGCGGCGCTCAGGCCGGAGACGGCGAGGAAGCGGGCGACGGTGACGCCGCGCTTGGTGGCGGCCTCGGCGATCTCGGTCTTCTCGGTGTCGGAGAGGCGGGTGGTCGTCTTGCGGGTGCGCTCGCTGGGGTTGCGGGTGCGGCGGCGCGGTTTGCGGTCGGGGTAGGCGGGCGTGCTCGGGCGCGGCTGCTCGCGGTGGTCGTCGCGGTCGGCTTCTCCTCCGGTGACCGGCGCCCCCTGGTGCCGGTTGCCCGGCTGGTCCCCGTGCGCCCTCGCTCGGGGACCAGCCGGGCTTCCCCCGCCCTCCTGGGCGGGGGCAAGTGCGTACGTCGGGCCGTAGGACCGTCGTACGCGATAGCTTGCTCCGCCAGGAGCCGTGGTGGGGTCACGCTGCTGTCCAGCGGCGGTGGCCACCGGGTCGTTGGTGTTCACCGGCTCGTCTCCGGGTCCTGCTGCTGGATTTCGCGGACGAGTTCCTCGATCCAGTCCATGGCCAGGACGGGGTGGTGCAGGGTCCAGGGCCGGTCGTGCTGCTCGCGTTGCACGATCCAGGTGGAGTCGGGGCCGGACTGGGCGCGGTGGAGGTGTCCGTGCTGGTGCAGGACGGTCAGCCAGGAGTCGACTTCGGCGGGCGTGGCCGGGTAAGTGCGCATCGGGTGCTCTCCACTTCTGCTGTGGCGGGGTGTGTCGGTGACATGCGGAGTGGGTGACCGGCCGGGGTGACCGGTTCGGTCACCCCCTCCGTGGAGGTTCGGTCAGGGACGGGAGGAAGTGACCGGCTGGCGGTGCTGCTCGCGCAGCTGAGCCATCAGCGCGGTGAGGGTGTCGCTGGAGAGCGGGATCTGCTGACCTCGGATCGCCTGGGCGACCACCTTGCGGGTCAGTTTGTCCTCGGCCCTGACCGCCGACCGGGCGATCGCCAGCAGCTCCTCGGTGTCCGGGTCAGGACGCCGGTCACCAGTCGGCCGAGCGACCCGGTCAGTGACCGGCGGCGAGGTGACTGGCGGGGCGCTGACCGCCGCCGGGCTGTCTTGGTCATCACCGACCGGGGCCGCACTGCTGGGGCGGTCAGTGACCGTCCGGCCCTTGTCCGCCTGTCCCGGCAGGTCAGGAGCACCGTGGCTGCGGTTGTGGTGGTCGGTGACCGACTGGCCGCTGGTCGCCGGGGCCGAGTCTCCGGTCACTGACCGGGCGGCGGTGTCCTCGTCGGTCGGGGACAGCGGCAGCCGGTCGGTCAGAGCGGTGACCGACTGACCGGACTCGACCTGACCGGCCGCTGACCGCTGCTGACCGGCTCGGTCGGTCCGGGTGACCTCGGTGGCGTCGCTCCGGTCGGTCTCACCGAGGTGACCGGGCTGACCGAGGTTCTGCCGGCCAGAGTCCTCGACCGGGCCCCGGGCAATGAGGATGTAGAGGTGGACCGCTCCGGCCAGTGCGAGCGGGGCGATGGTGGAGAGCACCGCGACCACCGCGTCACCGAGTTGGAGGCCGGTGCCGGCGACCGTGTCCTGGTTGATGCGCACCGCGTGGAGTGCGTTGGCCCAGATGCTGGCGGCGGTGGCCGTGCCGAAGAGCGTCCAGACGTAGAGCCGGGCGCGCAGTGGTGCGTTGCGCAGGACCAGGAGGGCTCGGATGCCGTAGGCGATGAACCCGTCGATCACCAGGGGGAACAGGTAGGTAAGGAAGCCTCGGATGTGGATGGCCACGGCCATCTGCTGCAGGGCGTCGTACGACAGCGCGCACCCCGCGCCCCCGAGCGCCACGACAGCCGCGCGGTCCCACCCGGATATGTGCGCCGTCTTCGACGCGCTTGCGATGTTCATGCCGCCGTCCCGAAGTCGTCGCGGATCAGGCGCTCGCCGCTGGTCTCGCGGGGTCGGGTGTTCGTGGTGAGCTGGTTCAGGGTTCGGTTGCGCTCGGCCCGGCGGATCTCGCGGTACCGCTTCTTGGCGTGCTCCTCGGTGACCTTCAGAAGCCAGGCCAGGCGCTGCTCGCTCACCCCGTGGCGGTAGGCCGCGTACTCGACCGCGCGGCGCTCCGCATGGGTGAGGTGCACGTCGCGCCCGGCGATGGTGGCATTGACGCGGCTGTAGTCGAGGCGGCTGGCAAGCTTGTCGTGCAGCGGCCCACGCTCCTCTTCCGTCAGGCCGCCACGGATCCCGTCGGTGTCACCCCCTTCCAGAGCGGCGTCCAGGCAGGTGCGCCGGACCGGGCACTGGCCGCACAGGGCCTTGGCCGTTGCGATCTTGGCGGTCTCGTCGGGTTCGGGGAAGAAGACTTCGGGGTCCACCGGGTTGTACTCGGTGCTCTGGCAGACAGCGTCGGCCTGCCAGGTCTGGTCGCCCAGCTGACGGTGCTGGGCGGGGCGGTTCATCGTGCTGGTCATGCGGGGTGCTCCGATCGCTCTCCGCGCGCAGGGGCGTCGGCGGAGAGGTGCGCTGGCGGTAGGTGCCCGGGGGGACGGCGGTACGAGGGCGCGGTCCGGCGGGGTGGCCTGTGGAGGGTCAGGCGGCGGCGCTGTGGCGTCTGCGGTCGACGGCCTCAAACTCGACTCGGGTGGTCATCTGCGCGAGCCTGCTGGCGACTCGGTCCCCGAGGTAGGAACGCAGGTCCTTGATCGCCAGGTTGGTCGTGATCAGCGTGGGGAGTTCGTAGTTGTACCGCCGGTTGATCAGCCGGTACGTCACTTCCTCGACCCACTCGCTGGCCTTGGCCGCGCCGAGGTCGTCAATGATCAGCAGCGGGCACCGGCTGACGGCCGCCAGCTCCCGCTCACTGTCGACCCCGGGCCGGGGACGGAGATCGGCGTAGAGGTCGGCAGCGGTGGTCGCGCGCCAGCGAACACCGACCCCGCTCTGCACCAGCCCTCGCACCGCGCCGTACGCCTGGTGCGTCTTACCCGCGCCGACGACCCCGGCCATCAGCAGGCTAGGTCCGGTGGTGATCTGTCGTCGGGCTCCTCGGCTGGGTGCGACGGCCGCGTCGGTGACCTTCCGGACCCACTCCAGGACCGTGGGGTGGTCGGCGACAGCCGCTTGATAGCGCGGGGGCATCCCGGCCAGCAGGGCATCCAGCGGCGAGAAGGGCTCGGCGTCGTCGGTCAGCGCGGCGTCGGCCGGGTCGATGTTGCGGGCGGCCAGAATCCGGGCCATGCGCTCCAGCGTGGCTTCGTTGCCGAGGAGCTGCGGTTCGCGGTGACGGGTGTGCATCACAGCTCCTCGGCGTAGGCGGCAGACGCATTGGCCGGGTTGGTCCAGGCCTGGTGGGCGGGCACGTTAGGCCGGATTCCCAGCCGCGCCAAACCGCCGGGGCGAGCGTTCATCGCCTCGTTGACCATGCTGGTCAGCACGCTTGGGTGCTTCGGGTTGGCCGTGAAATTCGCCAGCCCGGCTCGGATGTGCGCCGGTGCGATGCCCTCGTCCAGGAGCTTCTTGATGATCCGCCCGAGGTGCCCGATCACGTCGCTCGGGGGGCGCTGGTCGCACCCGGCGACGTACTCCCCGACCAGGTCCTTGGCGGAGATGCCGACTGCGGGCGCTGTGCGCCCCGTAGGGAGAGAAGATCCAGGATCCAAGATCCTAGATCCAGGCGCCGAGCCTTCGGGCAGGCTTCGGGGAACGTTCGAGGAGTCCTCGGGGAATGCCTCCTGACCTGGGGTTTCCGCTCCGGAGCGGCCAGGGACGCCGACCAAGTGATCGGTGGCTGCCCGCCGGTCGGCCGGGGACACGATCACGCACCCGGAAGACGTCGAGGTGGCCTGGGCGGGCAGGTCGAGGGGTCGGGGAAAGTTCGGCGAGGTCTCGGCGAGTCCTCCGGGAGTGGTGGGCGAGCCCTCGGTCTGCTTTGTGCAGTTGCCCTTGCAGGGGCCGCACCGGCCGGCAGCCTGGTGCTGCGGGCACGAGGGCAGGCGGGACTGGCTCGGCTTGTCGATCTTCTGGTGCTCGGACCAGGTCACGATGTGGAGGTAGCGACGGCCGTCGCAGCCGGTGTAACGGCAGATCAGGCCGGCGCTCGCGAGCTGGTGGAGATCGTCCTCGACGTGGACCGAGGTGTGCTCGGCGCGCAGGGGCCACAGGAGCCCAGCGATGATCGCGGCGTTGTCGCGGTGCCGTCCGTGGTCGTCGGCCTGCGTGAGGAGGCCGAAGAAGGTCCGCTCGGCCTCGACGCTCACTCCGGCGAGCGACTCGGAGAAGAACGCCTCCGGCTTGATGGTGCGTATCCGGGCCATGTCAGCGGCTCCGACCGGCAGCGGCCAGGTCGCTGCAGGTGAGGGCGGCGCGCTGGATGTCGAAGGTGTGCGGCCGGGTCCAGTCCGCCTCCGGCCAGACCCGCAGGATCCAGCGCGCAGCGACCGTCGCCGTCGTCCGGCTCACCTCCAGGGTCTTCCCGCCCTCGTCCCGGATAGCGGCACGCGGGTGTGGCCATGCCCGGCTCGGGTCGGTGAGGCTGACTCGGATCGTGGCCGCGCCCGGGATCATCTCTGCGAGCTGAGCAGCGAGACGGTGCTGTCGTTGGGTATCCGGGCATGCCGGGTTGACGCTCGGCGTGGCGAGCATGTGATACTCCGTTGTTCGTAGGAACGCGGTGCGGCGGTTCTCGTGCAAAAGCCCCGCCGCCCGCGAGATGTGAATCGATGCCCCTCGGGGTTGTCGGCCCGACGCCTCGGGAGTTGGTAGCTCCCGGGCGCCGGTCTCCTTCGCCCCTGCGGGCTCATGGCCCGTGTGCGTACATCACCCCTCCCCTCCTGGCTCACCCGACCGGTGATTCATTTGCGCGGACCAGGACCATATGGCGAGCCCTGACACAAGTCCAGCCCCTCCATATGCCCTGACCAGGCACTGAACACTGCACTGGATGACTCCAAGCTTCAACGTACACCGCAGTTGCGCACTTCCGTCAACTGTAGTGGCGATACACATAGCACCCTGGTCATGATCACCACTGAAGTGGATACGATGGTGGGCATGACGAAGGGCTGGAGATGACCGAGAGGAACGAGCGCACCTTTGCGGAGCTGCTCGACTACTTGTTCCGGGAGGTGCACCCGAAGGGGCGCAGCCCGTACACGTACGCGGAGGTGTCTCAGGGCATCCGCGACACATCAGGCGTGACCATCTCCGCAAGCGCCATCCAGCAACTTCGAACCGGGACCAACACGAACCCGAAGATGCAGACCATCCGGGCTCTGGCCGGGTTCTTCGGGGTGAGTGCGGGCTACTTCTTCGACGAGGCGGAGGCCGAGCGGCAGCGCGCGGAGATCCAGGTGGTTGCCGCCATGCTCGACCAGGGGGTGCGCCGGGTCGCCTTGCGCGCTAACGGACTCAGCGCGTCCAGCCTGAACATGCTGAACACCGTGATCGACCAAGCCCGTCGACTTGAGGGCATGCCGGATGAGGCGGACGAATCAGGGCTGCTCGACGACGAGTGAGGACATCTCCGTTTTATTCCGGAGTATGCCCCCTCCTGGCGCTCAGGAGCCGGCACCGCCTTCGTCGACTTCCATCAGCACGACCACCCGAAGGTGATCACTACGCATCGGCCGCAATGCGACGATGCGGATCGCGACCTCCCGCCCCTGGTGGTACGGAAGCCTGAGCCGGCGGAAGTCACCGTGCGAATGCTCGGCCATCTCGCGACGCTCCCACATCTCCCGTGCGGCCGGAGATTCCACGAGAATGTCGCGCTCCAGTTGCCGCAGCGCCTCGTTCTCCGGGTGATGCGCGCGCTCATAGCGAATCTGCCCAAGAAATGGGCGCGCCCAGTCCTGCTCCCAGTTCACGAGTTGCTTGCGGGCCTCCGGGTCCAGAAGTGCCCATCTCATCTGATTGGCCCGGCAAGTGACCCAGGGGAACCAATCCACCAGCGGACCGTTATAGCCGATCACGTTCCACGCGAGGTCCGTCGCGAAGGCCGGATTGGGAGTCTGACCGTCCAAAAACCGCTGGAGTAGAAACTCGTCCACTTCCGCAGACCTGTCCGCCTCCAGCACGACAGCAAGCGCTGGAGGGCGGCCGACGGCCCTCAAGTACAGCGCGCGACGCTCGGCGGGGCTCAGCCCGAGCACCGATGAGATCCGATCGAGGAAGTCGGACGAGTACTGGGCTTCATTGCCGCGCTCCAGCTCGCGATACCAACGCTCACTGACGCCCGTCAGGCGGGCCACGTCACGCTGCGTGAGCCCGTCACCCCGGCGCCCCGTAGACACCAAGCCCGGGATTCGTCGAGGATTCGCCCGTCTACGCCACGCCCGTAACAGCTCAGGCAGGGACTCGCCGACGGGGTCACCACTTTCACCCCGCCCGCCCCGAGAATCCATAACGCGAGACTAGGGGCCGCTATTGAGTGACGTACACCACAACCTGCATGAAATGCCTGACGAATGATCATGAGTCAGTCATTCAGCGTAGTCAGACATAACGGGTAGTCGATCCTTCAATTACTTGCGACGTCGCACCCTCCACCCCGAGATAGCGAGCACAAACCCGCTCGGACCACGCTCGGGAAACTCGCCATCCACAGCTCCAGCGCTCCTCGCGATCACCCTTCGTAACCGGAACTCTCGGTTCCCGGAAGTGTGAGTTCCGCCTTCCGCTTGGCATCCTCATCGCTGGTACTCACTAGCGAGTTGGCGCACCGCCGAAGCCGAGGAGGGGGACTTGCGTGCCTTTGCCAGAAATCGACGAGAGCCGACTTCGCACATCATGTGAGGAGCAGGTTGATCTACTGTCCCTGCCACACCGCTTCAGCACGCGTGATTTGCGTGACGCGATAGCAGATCTCCGCGGCAAGCCGATCGTCATGGCGCCGCTGAATACGCTCGGCGCAGTCGACGCGCCATGTGGGATAAGGATCGAAACCCCGACGGTCGACCTCCTTTACTACGAGGAAGGTACGTCTATCCACCACCAGAGACACATCCTGACTCACGAGCTGTGCCACGTGTACTACGACCACCCGGGGAGTCTGGAGGTCGACACGGACATGGCCCGCATCCTCGGTGTGAACCCCACGCTGGTGACGCGCATGTCCGGGCGCACGAGCTACTCGACGGCCGACGAACGGGAAGCGGAGATGATGGCGACGGTCATCCGCCAGCGCATCTACCGCGAGCGTGAATCTCCCTCTCTGCGGCCGAAAAAGGGGCCGGACAGCTGGGACGCACTCTTTGCCCAGCCCATCAGGAAGCGGCGGTTCCGCTCACGATGAACACCGTCTTCCTCGGCATGGCCTCCCTGCTCGCTGCGGCTTCCGGCTACTGGGTGCTCGGGCGAGGCACGCCACGTCCGACCGGAACGTGGGCCATGGGTGCGCTCCTCGCATCGTTCGCCTTGGCCTTCGCCTCCTACGCACCGCTGTTCGAGGACGCTGCCGAGACGGCAGTACCGCACGTCGCCCGGTTGCTGAGCAACTGCGCCTCGGTGGCAGCCGCCACGGCAGTCCTGGCCGTCTCCTTCCAGCTCAACCTCGAGCCCGCGGAGGCACAGCGCCGGATCCGACTGCGCCTCTTCCTCCTCGCCGGGTCGGCCTTCGGCATGACCATCCTGTTCGCCTACGAGCAGATGGCCCACCGCTCTCCGCAGGCGTACGCGCTCTACCTGCTCCTGTACATCTCCTACCTGAGCTTCGCCGTCGTCGACTTCCTGGTGCAAGTCGTGCGCCAGTCGAAGTCAACGCGCCGCAGCAGCGTACGAATCGGTCTCCGGTTGGCAGCGGTTGGCTGCGGATTCGCGCTCGTCTACACGGCGTACAAGCTGACGCGGCTCCTCGATCTGGGTCTGGGTCTCCACCTCATACCCGACCACCCGGAATGCTCGTCACTCGTGACCATGCCGTGCGTCTTCAGCGTGACCTCGCCAGCACTTGCCGTCCTCCTGATCTGCCTCGGCCTCACTCTGCCTGCTGTGGTCTACCCGCTCAGCCAGGCCCGCCGCCGCCGATGGGAGGCGCAGTCCTTCGAGGCGCTCGGCTCCCTCTGGCAGGACCTCTCAGCTGCGATGCCCGAGATCGTCCTGACCGCCGCAGACGATGCCCAGAACTCTTCGAATGACTCGGACTTCCTGCTCCAGCGGCGGGTCATAGAGATCAGCGACGGCAGCCTCGCCCTTCGGGCGTTCCGACCTCGGGCAGTACAGGAGGCGGCCCAGGACGCTTTCGGCACTGGGACAGAGGAACGTGCTGCGGCAGTCGAGGCGGCTGTCGTGAAGGCAGCGCTGGCCGGCTTGAAAACAGGCCGCGTCGCCGACGACGTCGCCCCGCCAGCCGCGGGTGCCGCCTCCCGGAAGGATCTGCGGGCAGCCACGGAGTGGCTCCTTCTGGTAGCTGACGCTTACGTCAACCGTGTCGGGCGTGTCAGAGACGATGGCCGGCCAGAACTGGTTGGAGCCTGAGAGCATGACCGACCCGACGCAGGACCCCCGCTTCGCCCAGGACCCCTACCCCACGTACGCGGCCATGCGGTCCACGTGTCCGGTACAGCCCGTGCCCGCGGGCTCCGGCGGGCGTACCAGTTACCTCGTCACCGGCTACGCCGAAGCCCGGGAAGCCCTCGGCGACGCTCGGCTGTCGAAGGACACAGCCGCATTCTTCGCCGGTAAGGGCACACAGCGTCGGCTACACCCTGCTGTGGCTCACACCATGCTCGCCAGCGACCCACCGCAGCACACCCGGCTGCGCAAGCTGGTAACCAAGGCGTTCACGACCGGAGCCGTCACGAAGCTCCGTCCCTTCATTGCCCAGGTCACCGAGGAGCTGCTGGATCAGTGGCCCGTCGGCGAGCAGTTCGACTTCGTGGCCGGCCTCGCGGTCCCCCTACCGGTCCTGGTGATCTGCGAGCTACTCGGAGTACCGGAGGGAGACCGGTCCGACATCCAGCGGTGGTCCGCAGAACTGTTCGCGGCGGGAAGACCTGACGTCGTCGACGCGGCCTCGCATTCGATGGCCGATTACATGACCAGCCTTATCGCCGCCAAGCGCCTGTCCCCCGGTACCTCTTTGCTTGACCGGCTCATCTCGGCTCGCGACGGAGACGATCACCTGAGCGAGGAAGAACTGGTCTCTCTCGCGGTGCTGCTGCTCGTAGCCGGGCACGAGACCACCACCAACTTCCTCGGCAACGCCGTCCTGGCGCTGCTTCAGCACCCGGCACAGCTGCATCGTCTTCGGGAGAATCCAGACGACGTCCCTGCTGTGCTCGACGAGCTGCTTCGGTTCGAGTCCCCTGTCAGTACAGCCACATTCCGCTTCACCACCGAAGCGGTCAGGCTCGGCGCCACGGACATCCCGGCCGGTGTACCGGTGCTGGTCGCTCTCGGAGCAGCCAACCGGGACCCGAAACGGTTCCCCTCGCCGGACATTCTCGACCTGGAGCGAGACACCGCTGCCCATCTCAGCTTCGGCCACGGCATCCACCGCTGCGTCGGCGCTCCTCTCGCCAAGGCCGAGGCTGAGATCGCCCTACGGATGATCCTGACGCGGTTCCCCGAGGTTCGACTTGCCGTTCCGTCTGATCGACTGGCGTGGCGGCACACCCGTCTCGTTCGCGGGCTCGCGTCGCTCCCTGTCCTGGTGTAGCCGCTCGCCAAGCCCTCAGCAGACCGTCTGCTTGCCGTGCGCGCGGAAGTCATGTTTCTGCCTCGGGGCGAGCAGGATGCTGGCTCGCGCCAAATCTTCTGGAGTCCCCACCGCTATGCCATCGTCCGCGACAAACGGATTGGGCTCGTTCATCCCGCGCCCCCAGACAGGGGTGCGCGAGCCGGTCAGGACTGCTCGACGGCCACCTTCCGCAACCAGCGGCGCGTTTGGCGCCGGTTGGCCAGCAACACCACGTCGGCGCCCGCGCCGAACTCCTCGATCTTCGCCATCACGCGGGGTCGCATCTTGCGCCGGTACGTGGCGACGTACTTGATCACGCCCCAGTGGATACGGTTGTGCACTCCGTTGCCCTTGTGGCCGGCCCCGTGCCGGATCTGCCGGGAGAAGATCCCGTACAGGGCCGCCACGGTCGACACGTCCATCAGGACCACCGTGTCGCAGGCTTCGAGCCGTACCTGCAGCGTCGAGTTGTAGTTGCCGTCGATCACCCACCGCGGCTGCGAGACCAGCTCGCGCTGCACGTCGGTGAACTTGTTCATGGGCAACGCGTTCCACTGGTCGTCGTAGAACGCGGCGTCGAGGTGCGTCACCGGGGCGTCGAGGACCCTGCCGAGCTCACGGGCCACGTGGGACTTGCCACTGCCTCCGCAGCCGACGATGGCGACCTTCCTCATGGTGCTCCAGCGTAGAGAGGTTGAGGTGATCGGCGAGCCGACTCGCGGGACGTGCTGTGTCTGGCCTCTCTCCTACCTGTTCAGTTCGTCGCTCATAGAGCCCTCTACCGACGATGAGCGTCGCTACGCGCCCTGGCTCCCCTGGTGCTCGACGCCGGGCAGGGTGGGCTGCTCTGGCTGCCCAGGCGTTACGCCTCAGCCCGGTGCACCAGTCCCTCCTGCTGTGGGCGGGAGTGTCCGACGCTGGCGCGGATCACCTCGTCGCTGCCCCGCAATGCCTCTGTCATCCTTGCGAGCCAGGGCTCGGGGAGGCTGCCGCTGCCCAGCGCGCATGCACGGACAAGCTGTCGGGCCGCCTCGATCTGGTGCGGCTCGGCGAGGCTGGTGAACCGGTGGTCAGCCAAACACTCGCGAGCGGCGTAGCCGTCGGTCGCCGCGGCGGCCCGGCGGTGGAGCTCTGCAACCATCCGGTGCGCTGCGTCTTCCTGGTGCGGCTCCAGCAGGCCCAGGATCGTCAGGCCGAGGCGCGTATCGAAGACGGTCATGCCCTGGTCGGGTTGGTGCTCGACGTAGTCCTCGACCAGCGTGTCGAGGAGGGGTACGGCCGGGCCGCGAAGGGCCTTTCTGCACATCACGTCGAGGCAGCCGGTGACGGCGTTCTCCCAGCGTTCTCCGGGTGTGGTCATGGTGATGAGCGCTGCGGCGTCGGTGGGGGTGTGGCTGAGTGCGGCCAGGACGGCGACCTGGCGGCCGTCCAGCATGCGCTGCCCGATGCCCCGGTGTTCCTCGATGTGGGCCAGCGCCTCCGCCCAGCGGCCGGCCGTGGTCAGGGTGCGGGTGCCGTCGGCCAGGACTACCTTCCACAGCCAGGTGCGCACCTCGTGGCGGTCGCTGTCGGTGAGGGTGAGGTCGGCCGGGACGTGGACCCCCTCGAACTGAGCGCTGGTGCCTTTGGTGACGGCGTCGAAGAGGTGCAGCAGACGGTGGCGCCCGTCGTCGGCGGCGCCCGCGCGGATCTGGAGGCGGGCGAGGTTCACCACGGGTTCGAGGGCGCGGATCGCGGTCATGCCGGGCAGGGGGGTGGCGTGGAGGTAGGCGGCGGCGTGCTGGTGGCACATCTTCCGCGCGAGGTCGGGCAGCCCTAGGTCGGAGGCAATGAGGGCGGCCTGGTTGTAGACGGCCGAGGCGAGGCCCTGGTCAGCCTTTGCGGCTGCGGCGTCGGCGAGTTCGGCCAAGCCGTGCACGCGCCGGGGCAAGGGCAGGCACGCGGGTCGGAATCGGTAGATAAGCGGAAAGCGCTGGGCTATGGGTCCGTTCAGGTCCATGAGGTCCCCCGGGGATGAAGACGACGAGGAGCGGGGAAGGGCCGCGTGGTGCCCGCCGGCCTGTCGGCAGGCACCACGCAGGCGGATCAGCTACTGCCAGGTGACGCGGACGCGGTTCAGCGGGGTGCCGAGGACGAAGACACCGGGCTGCTCGTCCGCGGGCGCGTCGAGTGGCAGGATCTCGAAGGTGGCGACCCGGCCGCGGTACTCGCGGTCCCAGGCGCGGACGGCCTCGGCGACCTTGGCGGCCAGCTCGTCGCTCCCGGGGCCGTGGCCGATGACGCCGAACTCCCAGAGCTTGTCGCCCTCGGGGGTCTTCTGCTCCGAGGGACGCCGTGCGAGATAGGTGACGGCGCCCTTCTCGACGGCGGCCGTGGCCGAGGGGTAGGGGTCATCGGTCAGCACCGTGCCCTTGGCGGACTGAGGGAAGAGCATCCGGATCAGCCCGGATGGCACGACGCAGGAGACGAACAGCTCCATCCATTCCGGGGACTCCCCCGCGCAGACCGTCATCCCGGTCCACTCCTCGACGCGCGGCTGGTCAAGGACACCGGCAAGGGCGTCGGCGTCGAGCGCCAGGCCGGCCGGGGCCTGGAGGCGCACGGCGCCGTCCGTGCTGAGCGGCACGGCGCGGCGGTCGTCGTCGGCGATGCCCCGGCGCAGCGGCATGAAGGTGTTCATCTCCGAGCCGACCGAATGCCACCGGCCTTCGCGCGCCACGTAGATGATGGAGCGCGAGACGCTGCCCGTGAGTCGCTGCGGGGTGACGAGTCGGCCGCCCTCGGCGAGCTGGTCGAGCCAGGCGTGGGGGATGCCGTGCGCGCCGACGGTGGCGATGATCCGGTCGTACGGGGCACCTTCGGCATGGCCGAGGGCGCCGTCGCGCGTCAGGGCTTCGACGTTGGTGGCTCCAGCGGCGGCGAGGTGGGCTCGGGCGCCTTCGACCAGGTCGTCATCGACGTCGATGGTGGTGACGTGTCCGCTCGGGCCGACGAGGTGGCCGATCAGGGCGGCGTTGTAGCCGGTACCGGCGCCGAGTTCGAGGATGTGCTCGCCCGGGTGGGCTTCGAGCTGGTCCAGCATGAGGGCGACGACGGCTGGCTGGGAGGCGCAGGAGATCGAGGTGCCCTCGGGGTCGTACTTCACGTTGACCGGGCTGTTGTCGTAGGCGTCGGCCAGCGAGGTGTCAGGGACGAACAGGTGCCGGGGCACGGTGCGCAGGGCGGCCTCGACCGCGGGGGTGCGGGCGTGGCCGTCGGCCTTGATCTGGTCGACCAGGGCGTTGCGGAGCTGTTCGGCGTTGGCCCCGGGGGCGGTGAGTGTGTCGGTGTTCACCGTGCTGACGCTATGGGCCGCAAAGCCTGATTCTGTTGCTGACGCGGTGTTTTCACTCGAACCCATGATTGCCTCTCGTGCGATGTTGAACAGGGTGTGCTGGTCGGCGGACGGCAGACCGGCACGGTTGGCGTGGAATATGGCGTGGTGCGCGATGACGGCGCGTAGTCCGCGGGTCAGGTCGCCCTGGGCGGCAAGGTAGGCGAGCGTGGTGCCGACACGCTCGAAGGCGGCGACCCAGTCGCCGTGGCCGTCCAGCGGCCCGCGCTCGCGGCACAGGCTGCGGGCTTCGGTGGTCATCAGAGTCCGCATTGCCGAGGTAAGGCGCGGAGACCCGGGCGTGCCGGTACCGGGGCGTAGTGCGGAGACCTTCGCCCACACGTCGCCCTGCTCGAACCAGTCGAGACCCGAGGCGCGCATCAGGCTGCTCATCAGCAGGATGGCGGTCTCGCGCCGCCCCAGGTGCCCGTCCTTGACGGGATAGGTGAGCAGGTGGCGGCTGTCCTCGTGGAAGAGGGCGTGCGCGGACGTCATGGCGTCCGCCCCGCCGAACGCCTCGGTCTCCGGCTCGTAGTTCCCGGTCGTGCAGGACTGTGCGGTGCCGTCGGCCACCCACTCGTGCAGCAGAGTCAGCACGGTCGGTGACGGCTGGTCGGCGACGTACCGGAGGCGCCAGGGCTGCTTGTTCATGAACCACCAGCCGCTGAACTGCCCGTCGGCCTCGGCGGCGAGCAAAACGGGGGCGAGGCGTTCCGTGACAGCCCGTCGCCCGGTGTCCTGGTCGGGGAAGGTGATGTTGTGCTGCTGCCAGCGGTCGGGGCACATCGAGAAGTCCTTCGGTCGGGTTCAGGCGGTGAGTAGGCAGGCGTCCCAGGCCGTGCGGGGCGGGTCCGTGCTGTCCGCGGTGAGCAGTCCCAGCGCGGTTCCGGCGGCGCCGTCGAGGAGACCGGCGCCCGCCGCGTCCTTCAGCAGCAGGGCGGCGGCGTCGCCGGGGGCGGAGCCGGGCGGGACCAGCACGGTGAGAAGGACGGGGATGGCTGCGCGGAGCTGGCCGGCGGTGGCCCGGTCGGCATCGGCGGCGGCACGCGCCGCGATGTGGATCAAACCGGCGAAGCCGTGGCACAGGCCGTTGTCCGTCGTGACGCGAAGCTGCACGCGGTCGCTCAGCGCGTCCAGCAAGTCGGCCTCGGCCTCGACCTGGAAATCGCTGTCGCCGAGGGCGAGCGCGGCGAGCTGCTGGGCACGGGCCAAGCCCGCGGTGCCGTAGCACCAGCTCGGCCGCCGCGGTGCCGAGGCCGCGGGCCGCCCGCTGCGCAGTTCCTCGCGGGTTATCCAGTACGGCCAAGCCGTGCCGCGCCCGGTGGGCACCTTCCACCGCTCCAGCCAGGCCAGGATGGTGCGCATCGCCTGATGGTGGCCGGTGACGGTGGTGCCGCGGCGGGCGGCGAGCGCCAGCAGCGCGAGGACCGCGCCGATGCCGTGCGCCATGCCGTGGTTGGCGTGCCCGCCGGGGAAGTGGTCGTCCGGACGGCCGGACGGCCCGGTCAGTACCCACCAGCCCGGCAGGCGTTCGCGGCTGTGGATGACCGGCTCGGTCAGGCGCACGCAGTAGTCGAGAACGGCCCGGGTCACCGGGCCCGCCGGGTCGCGGCGCAGCAGGTAGGCGCCGTACCCGCTCAGGCCCCGGATGGCGTCGAACTCGGCGAGCGCCGGAAGCTGCGAGGCGTCGATCCGGCGGTGCGCGAGGTCAAGGCGCCTCCGGGCGTCCGCCGTCACCTGCCGGTCCAGCACATCGAGGCCGCGCCGGTAGGAGTCCGGAAGCTGGTCGGCGGCGCACGCCACGGCATGGGCGAGCGCCGGGGCGCCGTAGAAGGGGTGGCTGTCGGGTCCGCTGGTGAAGGGCTCGCGGGTCGCGGCGGCCAGCCAGTCGTGGGCGCGCTGCCAGGGGGCAAGCCCGGCCGCGGCGCGTTCGATGTGCAACAGGGCGATGCCTGTCGGGCCGTAGGCGAGGTGTTGCCGGCTGGCGTCGTCAGTGGCCGCCGTCGGCGCCTGGTCGGGGTGGGCGAGCCGGTCGGCGATGGCGGCGGCCACCGCGGCTGCTGTGTGGGTCACGGTCGCCTCCCGGCACGGGCGGTGAAGGCCAGGGCGGCGGCCCGGGCCAAGTACTGGCAGACCTCTTCCTCGGGGAAGTCCACCGCGACATGCCGCACGAAGTGGACGTGCAGCAGGGAGGCCAGCACGCCGTCCACGGCGATGCCGTCGGCGTGGGGGCCGGACAGGTGCGGCCCGTACGCGGCGAGCGCAGCGGTGCGCTCGGCCCAGGCGTCCACGATCGCGGCGCCGCCGGGCGCTGACCGCAGGGCCGCCCAGTCACCGCGCGGGTCTGCCAGCCGCACGGCGGCGGTGAACTGCGAGCGGGGTACCGGGTTTGGTGCGGTCGGCTCGATGTGGTCGATCAGCCAGCGCGCGCCGGCGTCCGGGCTGCCGAGGAGGGCGGAGGTGATGGCGAAGAAGTGCGCGGCCACGAGCGTGCGCTGCGCGGGCCGGACGGGCTGGGCGAGCTGCGCCACCGTGGCCAGTGAGTCCGCGCGGAACACGGCCTCGGCCGCGTCCCATGCCGGTCCGGAGCCCCACCGGCCCGTCTCGCGGTAGGAGGTGGGGTAGCGCAGGTCCGCCAACAGCCCAGCGGTCCGCAGCTCGTCGGCCCAGACGCTGACCGTGTGGGTGGTGTCGGCGAAGTCCTCCGGGTCCGGCAGCGCGATCCGCAGGCGAAGGTGCTGCTGGGGGTCGCGGAATCGGACGTACCACCAGCGAGGAAAGCCGAGGCGCCGCATCAGGTCGGGCACGTGCCGGGTCAGCAGGGCGTCTTGACGCCGCGGGTCGCCGTACAGGGCTACGAGGAGCACTGGGGAGGTGGCCGGGGTCTGGATCTGGGCTGGGGAGAGCGTGCGGGCGGTGGTCGGCGTGGGAAGGGCAGGCCAGGCCGGAGACCGGACCGCTTTGAGGGGCACCGCGATCTCGTGGGCCCGGCCCCCGGTCCAGCCGTCCGCCCCGGGAAGAGCGGCTTCCGTCAGCAGCGCCGTACCGGCGCGGTCGAGGTGCTGGCGCAGCAGGCTCCGGTGGCCGGGCTCATCGAGGTCGAGCGGCAGGCGCCGGTCGTCTTGGACGAGGTGCACGTGCTGCGGCAGGCGCCGGCGCTCCCGCCAGCCGGACAGCGCCGCGTCCCAGTCCGCGCCGGGGCGGTGACGGTCGGGGAGGTCGCCGGCCTCCAACCTCCAGCGGGCCGCGACCAGCACGATGCGGCCGTAGCGCAGGCGAGGGAGGAACGGCATCGCTGCGGCGGCGCCCCAGTCGAACCGGGTGACCTGGGCGTTCTGCGCCCGGGACACCTCGGTGATCAGCCGCGCCAGCGGCGGGGTGTGCTCGGCAAGGTTCAGTGCATGCATGCCGACGGCCTCGACGCGCAGCCCGCGGTCCGGAGCCGCCAAGTACATCCGGCGGCCGTCGCACGCCAGCGCCAGATCCGCCGGCGAGAGCACTGCGGCGTCGGGGGCGCGGTGCTCCTGCAGGCTGATCACCAACGGCAGCACGCGCGGGGTTCGGGTGACGTGGGTGCTGTCGGGCAGCAGCGCGGGGAAGGAAAGCTGCGCCGCCACCGTGCCCTCGTCAGCCGTGGGTAGGTCAGCCAACTCCGCGCGCAGGCACTCGCGTTGTGTGGCCGAGAGGACGCTGAGGAAGCGTCCGGCGGTAACCCCGGCTCCGCGTGAAACGCTGGTCAACTCCACGGTGAACCGCCCACGGCGGACTTCGGCGAGGGTGGCCGCGTGCAGCCGCACACTCACCTCCAGGTGGGACGGTATCCGCGGCTCCTGCGGGCCTCGGTCCAGGGCGGCCACGATCTCGTCGGTCAGTACGACTTCGTCGCGGCCGTCGAGCGCGGCGGCCTGGGCGAGGCCGAGCAGCACGTCGTCCCGCGGCGACAGGCGCCGGCGGCTCGCTCCGGTCGGCCCGCCCGGGTATCCGTCGGGGTAGCCGATGCCGCTGTCCGCGACCACCTCCAGCAGCGGCACCATCGTGCCGACGCCGAACCGTTCGTAGAACCGCTGGTGGTACTCGTTCCACGGCTCGGTGCCGTACGGGCGGGCGCAGATCCTGGTGAGGATCGTGGCGGCGCGCTCGACCTCGCGGGCGACCAGATCGGGGAGCACCACGGTGGCGTCCAGGCACAGGTCCAGGGCGAGCGGGTGACGGCGGAGGCCCGGCACCAGATCGCGCATCCGGGTCGCTACGGCGTCCCGGCCCTCTGTGGTGCCGCACTGCTCCAGCCCGGTGTGGACGGCGCGTAGCTCCCGGACGACGGGTGCCAGAAGACGAATGTCCTCGGCACGGACCGCGTCGAGCTGGGTGACGAGGTGACCGAGCACGTCGGTCTCGGTCGCCGGCGCGTGGAGGTTGGTGATCAGCACGCGCCGCTGCACCAGGCCCGCGAGGAGCCGCTTGCCGCGCTCCGGGGCCACGGCCGGGAACTCGGCCATCAGCTTCTCGGCGAGTTCCCCGATCCGGATCGGCGCGTCAGCCGCGCGGAGGATAAGCCGGACCGGCGCCGACAGCTCGACGGACGCCTCGACCGCTCGCCGCTGCCCGGTCGGCCCGTCGTCCTGGTAGGGGACGACGAGACTGCCGTCGCGCTCGAAGGTGGTGTTGTTGACGACGACCGACAGGAGCGGCAGCAGCTCTCCGCTCCTTTCTAACTGCTCGATCAGCCTCCCCACCCACTCCGCACCGGCGCGGGCCACGACCACGTGGTTCTGGCCCCAGCGAGAGTGGGGCTCGGCGTTGAAGGTGGCCGTGGTGACTCCGGCGAACAGTCCGAACGGTGTGGGTCGGTGCAGCGCGCGCAGGAGGTAGCGCGCCACCGACACTCCAACGCGGCGGACTTCGCGGGTAGAAGGGGAGTTAGCACTTTCCAGGACCTCGACTTCGGCGGCGAGAACCGGGCTGGCATGGCGGAGGGCCTGTGCGATGCCCGGGTCGTGCCAGATGCTGCGAATCCAGGCGAGGCGTCCGGTGGTGACTTCCTCCAACTCCTCGGCTCGGAAGGACCGGTCGTCGAAGTCCGGTAGGGGAAGCTGGGTCACCGACGGTCGAGCGGCTGCGCGCACCAGGGCGGTCGCGCCCGCCTTGAACGCTGGGGATATAGCCACGTGACGTGTCCCTTCGTGCTCTGGAGGGGCGGTCGGAGCCGACGCGCCGAGTAGCGCGACAGCACCGACCGCGGTTCATGACCTGATGACCGGGTTCAGACGGTCAGGGTCAGTCGGTGAAGGTGACGCAGGCACCGCAGGAGCTGCCGCACCCGTCGTCGGTCAGGACGGTCAGCCCGGCCGCGTCGGACACCTCCAGGAGGGAGACGTTCAGGTCGAACCCGTCCGACTGGCCGCCGGCCGCCGACTCCTGGACCTGGGTGGTGCTCTTGGGGACGATTCGCATCATAACGACTCCAGGTGATTCGTTGGTGTGTAGGACAGGTGGTGCTTGCCAGCGCACTGAGGACCGTGGCGTAGCGACGGGGCTGCGCCATGGGTTCAGGTTCTGGCCATCCCGGTCCGATGGTCCGGCCGGGAAGCCCTGGGGTGCCGCTCGACGGTCCGGTCCTTTGCCCAGGACCGTCGAGCAGCCGTCTATGCGGCGGGCACAAGATCGTCCAGGCTGACGACCTCGTAGTCCCGCAGTTCGCGTACGAGCTGAGAGGCGAGGAACCACCCGATCTGGGGGTGGTTGTAGGGCAAGGGAGCGTCCGAGGCGGCGAGGGGCTGGATGCCGTCGGCGGTGTACTGGTATGGGGTGCCGATGACGCCGTAGAGCGGGAACCGCGTGGCCAGCAGGGCGACGTGTCCCTTGCTCCTGAGCCGGGGGCACCGCCGGGCCGCCATCCGGGCGTGCTCCAGACACACCGGCGGCTGCGCGGTCTTCACCGGCCCGGTGTAGTCGTCGCCGTCGTCGGCCGTCTCTACGAAGAGGATGCCGTCGCTACGCTTCAGCGGGACCGTGCACACCTGGCAGCGCAGGAGCGCCATCGTGATGCGCTGGCGGAGCGGGTGCACCAGCCGCCACCTCGGGTTCCCGGTGGGCTGTCCCGCGAAGCCGAGTGACATGGAGTACCGGGCCCACAGCACGCCGCGGAGATCTCGGTCGGGCCCTGCCTCGTCCTTGTACCCGAGCCGCGGGCGCCGGTCAGGACCGATGCGTACGTTCAGGTTGAGGAGGGAGTCCGCCTCTTCGCCTTCACGGGCGGTGATGTACGGAACGACCAGGTCGGCTGCGGTGATCGTCATGCCGCGCTTCCGACCGTGAGCGCGAGCGGCCGGTGGGGGGCGACGATTCGGCCGTCGGGGAGGAGTTCTCCGGTGTCCTCGACTATGTCCATCAGTCTTGTGGGTGTCTTTGATGTCCAAATCGCTGCCACGAAGGGGCCTTTCGGTGCTACATGGACGGGTTCTGTTCGCCTGTCCATGTCGGCCTGGGGTGCGGTGTGTCGTTCGTAGTGCAGAGGCTGCGGTTGTCCGAAGACGGTCCGGTCTCGTACACCGTGGTGGGGGACGACGGCTTGCCCGTCGATGACGTGGAGGATTTCCTCGCGTACCTGACGGCGAGGGGTGCATCGCCGAACACGGTTCAGGGCTACGCCTACGACCTGCGCGATTTCTTCGTCTGGCTGGGGCAGATGGGCTTGGACTTCCGGCGCCTGCGGCTGGAGGTGGTCGCCCAGTTCTTCGACTGGCTGCGCCGTCCGAAGCCGGCTCGCGCGCCGGAGGTGTTCGTGCTGCCGGGTGTCGGCCAGGCGCTGGAGAACACCACGTTGCAGCGGAAGCGGGCCGCGCTCGCGTCCTTCTACCGGTTTCACGCCCGGCGAGATGAGAGAGTGCCCGCGCTGTTGGGAAATCTGCTGGCCAGGCGGCCGACAGGCTCCTACACGCCGATGCTTGCGCATACCCAGCGAGGAGGTGAGGTCGAGTACAGCCCGATCCGCATCCACGCCCACCGCAAGCCGCCCCGGACGCTGACCGATGACGAGGTCCAGCGGCTGATGAGTGCCTGCTCCCGGCGCCGGGACCGTTTCCTGATCGCGCTCCTGGACGACTCGGGGCTGCGGATCAGCGAGGCATTGGGCCTGCGGCACGCTGACTTGAACCTCCGCAAGGGCGAGGTGCACGTCGTTCCACGCGAGAACAACGCCAACCGTGCCAGGGTCAAGGGCATGAAGGGACGGATCGTCCCGGTGCGGCCGGAGCTGTTCGACCGCTACGCCGCCTACATGGAGAGCGAGTACGGCACGCTGGACTGCGACTTCGTGTTCGCCAACCTCTTCCGCGCGCCGATCGGCTCGCCAATGACCCGGGCGAACGTCAACGAACTGGTGGAACGCCTGAAGAAGCGGACCGGCATCACGCACTTCTCGCCGCATGCCTGCCGGCACACCTACGCCACACGGCTGCTGCGGGCCGAGGTGCCGATCGAGGTCGTGGCCGAGCTCCTCGGTCACGCCAGTACGCAGACCACCGCCGAGATTTACAGTCACCTCGATGTCGAGGATCATCGCCTGGTACTCCTCTCGGCCGGGATCATCAAGGACGGGGCACCGGCCCGGTGAACACGCCCCGCACGAGTGCAGGCGCCGCCGGCCTGCTGGCCAGGCTGATGGAGACGGTGCGCCCGGAGTTCCGGGCCGAGGTGTTCTGTCCGCCGCGGGAGAGCCCGGTGTTCTTCCCGGGCGAGTGCCGTATTCCGTCCTGTCCGACGACGCTGACGATGGGCAGGCTGAAGCTGTGTCGCACCCACCATCACCGCTGGGCGGCGGCAGGGCGCCCGGTCGACCTGGACGGCTGGTCCGCACAGGAGGACGCGCGACTGCGCCAGCGACGCCAGGTGTCGGCCTGCCTGGTCGCCGGGTGCAACCGAGCCCGAGCCGCCCACGGTCTGTGTCACCGCCACGCCTCGCGGTGGAACCACGCTGGACGCCCACCTCTTGGAACCTGGCTGGGACGGACCCTTTATCAACCGCCGCGCAAGCCCTGGTCCGCCGAGCGGACCTGCGAGTTCCCCGACTGCCCGCGGTGGACCGACAGCACCGACGCTCCGCTGTGTCACACCCACCACAACCGGTGGTGCAAGCACGGCCGACCGGCCCTCGACACCTGGTCCGACGACCTCGCTCACCGCGGAGACCCGAAGATCCGCCTGGAACAGCTGGCCCCCGCCCTGCGCCTGGAGTTCCAGTTCGGCCTGCAACACCGGCTCGACGAGGGACTGCGCTTCACCCCGGCCCGCGACGTCCGGCGCGCGGTCACCTGGGCCTTCGAGGCACCCATCACCAGCCTGCTGGACTGGGACGAGAGCACCTGGCGTGACCACGTCGCGCCGCTCGGACCCGGCGGAAATCGCCACGGCCACAATGTGGTGGCCTTGCGCTTCATCGCGGACACCCGCTTCGCCTTGGAGCACCTGCTCATCGCCGATGATCCGTGGGCCGACCAGTATCCGCGCGACGTGTGGGACCTGCGGCACTTCGCCCTGGCTGAAGGAGAGACGCGCTTTCTGCGCTTCGGCGGCATATCCCAGCCCTGGCTGCGCGAGCTGGTCAAACGATGGTGCCGTTGGCGCCTCAGCACGAACATCAGCGTCAATACCGTCGCGGGAAACCTGCGCTCCCTGCACCATCTCTCTCGGCATCTGCCGCCGAACGCCGCGCCGTCCGACCTGACGCGCGCCAGGATCGAGACGTGGCTCGCCGCCCTGGCCGTCGACTACCCGGATGTGTTCACCCGCCGGGCCACGATCAACGCGCTCGGCCGTTTCCTCGCAGATGCCCGCGCCCACGACTGGCAGCCGGTCCTGCCGCGAGACGCCATCATCTACAACGACGCTCCGCCTCCGCCGCCGGCCAAGCCCCGGTGGATCTCCGAGCACTTGATGCGGCAGATGGAGAACCCCGCCAGCCTGGCGCTGATCTCCACCGACGACCTCCGCCTCATGGTCCCGCTGCTGATCTCCTGCGGCCTGCGTATGAAAGACGCTCGGCGGCTGAAGTTCGACTGCGTCACCCACGATGACACCGGCGCCCCCTACCTGACCTGGGTCAACCACAAGATCCACGGCCGGATCGCGTTCTTCCCGATCAGCCAGGCTCTGGCCGACGAGATCGCCGCACAACAGAAGCGCGTCCAGGCCCGCTTCCCCGCCGGAAGCCGCTTCCTGTTCCCCGGCTGGATGGCCAACCTCAACGGCAGCAAGGCCGTCTCGGACACCTGGTGCCGCGAACAGATGGAGACCTGGCTGGAGCGCATCCGCCTCATCGACGAGCACGGCCTCCCAGCTCGCGTGACCTTCCACCAGTTCCGCCACACGCTGGGCACCCGACTGATCAACGCCAACGTCCCGCAGCACATCGTCCAGCAACTGCTCGACCACATGTCGCCGCAGATGACGGCCATCTACGCCCGGCTGCACCAGAAGACCCTGCGCGAGCACTGGGAGAAGTCCCTCAAGGTCAACGCCGAAGGCGAAGCCGTCGCGCTGCCGGTAAACCATCCGCTTGCCGATGCGACCTGGATGCGCTTGTCCCTGGTCCGCGCCAAAGTCAGCCTCCCCAACGGCTACTGCGGGGCTCCCATCCAGACAGACTGCGAGTACGCGAACCCCTGCCTGGACTGCCGCTTCTTCATCACCACCGGTGACTTCCTCGACCAACACCGACGTCAGCGGGAAGAGACCCGCAAGCTCATCGGCGACGCCGAACAAGCCGGCCTGTCGCGCATCGTCGAGAAGAACACCCGCACGCTCGGCAAGCTCGACACGATCATCGACGCCCTGGAACAGGCCGGACCGCAACAGATCTTGGCCGGCGGAAAGGTGACCGATCTCAATGCCACCGGCTGACAACGCCCGCTTCCTCGTCGAAGCGTCGAAAGCACGCAGCAGACAAACACGCGAGGCCGCCGAAGAAGCCATCAAGGCAGCCGCCCGCCGCAACGAACGGCCCACCGTCGTCGGCATCGCGAACGCGGCCGGTGTCTCCAGGTCCTGGCTATACACGCAGACCGACCTCATCACCGCGATCAACCAGCTCCAGCAGCGAGCCCCGGCCCTCCACCGCAGCCCCCGGAACGCGGCCAGCGACGCCTCCCTGCAACGCAGGCTGGAGACCGCGCTCGAACGCAACCGGCAACTACGCGACCAGGTCGCCGACCTCACCCGAAAACTGGAGACCGCCCACGGCGAGATCCGCCGCCTCCGCACCCTGGCTGGTAAGCCATCGAGCGCCGTGATTGGACCCTGCTGAACCCGACCACATACACGGGCACAGAGACCGAACCAGAGGAGCAACCCCTGCTTCAGCAGGCGTGAGGCAAGATCAGTCTCATGACGAACACCATTTCGAGCCTGCCCATGTCCTTCCGACAGGCCGATGAGAGTGACCTCTCCGAACTCGTTCGCCTTCGAGATGCTGCTGCACACTGGCAGATCGAGCGCGGCATCGATCAATGGAAGCCGGGCGAGCTGGGACGATCGCACTTCCGCACACGCCTGCACGACGGGGAAGTGTGGATCGCCACGCTTGGGCCGGAAGGTCCGACCGCTGGGGCATGGGAGCTGTGGTGGGACGACCTCCCCGCATGGGGAGAGCAACCACCGGTCGCCGGCTACGTGCACCGGCTGATGGTCGACCGCGTGACGGCGCCGTCCGGTGCCGGACTCATCATGCTGGCTGAAGCCGAGCGGCGGATCTTCGTGGCCGGCCGGGCGATCTGCCGACTGGATTGCCTGGCCAACAACACGCGGTTGCGCCGGTACTACGAGGACGCGGGGTACACGGTGGTCGGCGAGCAACCCTCGAAGAACGGCGACGGGGGGAAGAGCTACGGCGTCACGTTGCTGGAGAAGCACCTCGGCGCAGAGTGAGCTCGTGCCGCCGTCCCTCACGGACTGCTGAGAAGACATGTCCAACTCGCAAGCGAGCAGCTCAGGTCCGTAAGCCGCGCCTGAGATCGACATAACCTCGAAGACAAGCACTCCGTTGCACAGCAGGCTCCAGCCCTGCTCAGGGCGGTGCGCGACGGGGCGCGCGGCCTCCCTGTCGGGAGCCATGGCCGTGGGGCACGGCGGGTTGTGCGCACACATGGTGCTCGTCCTCTCGGGTGGGAAGTTGGGCCCTCTTCGGCCAGCTACGGTGCCGTGGGGGAACACGGTTCGGGCACGGCCGAAGAGGGGGACTTGTGGCACCGCCCCATGAAGGCCGCTATTTCTGCTTCGCCGTAGCCGTAGAAGCGCCCCAGGGTGGTGGCAGTGCGGTCGCCCTCGAGCGTGAGTGGTCTCTCCTTAACTCGACGACGAAGCAGGGATCCGGGTGAGACGACCACTGCACGCGCAGGTCTCTTCAATCGCGGTCATGCCGCGCCCTGCGGGTCACCTGCAGGCACAATGCGAAGGTCGAGTCCCACCTCACAGAGCGGCAGGAAACGTATTGCCTGGTCGGTGTATCCCTCGAACGTCAAAACGGCCCTCCGATCAGGCGGATTGGTAGACGGTGACGAGCACTGCGAACACGGTGACGACGAGGAGAACCTGAGCGCTGGCCTGTCTCCAGCCCCAGCCCTTCGCATCCATCCACCGCAACGGTCGCCTTCAAGTCGGACCGGACAGCTCCTCGGGGATCACGAGGTGAATGAATGCCTGGTACCGCTCACCCAGCTCCTTGATCACAGCGCGATACTCGTCGTCATCGGAGCTGATGTTGTGCCGGTCGAGGACGATCACGCCGTCCGCGAAGCCGCCTCGGATCAGTCGCTCGACCTCCCCCCAGCCAGGGCGCTTCCAGGGCGGCGTGTAGACGCCACAGCCGGCACCCGAGCCGGGGAGGCACGTCGTGGTCACGGGAACGGCTACGTCGTGAAACCTCGCCCCCATTGCGTAGCCACGCTGCTCAGCCTCGGTCTGGAGAGTGTTCCAGTCCTCATCCGGCCTGGCACTCCTGCTCAGCACCAAGCTGTACGCCAACACCCGGAGACGGCGATCACCGGAGCGGGGGTCGCACCTTTCGTTCGCCTTGCGACGGAACTGCTGACGGAGCCGGACGAGCTCGCCGCTGCGCGCCGGACGCTCCAGCGGGGCGGGTTTGCGGTGCCACTCCTGGGTTCGAGCAGTCTCGGCGTCCGTCCCGTTCCGGGATCCCATCAGGCTGACCCTCGGACTGGAGACGGCGATCATCTCGCCCAGGCTTCTACGTGTCTTCATGGTCGCCTTCCCCTAGATCGCGCACAGCCCGCGCAGGGCTCATCCGACGGTTGCGCAATGCGTTCGGTCCGACCGACCACTACGTTCGCTACTGACGTGAATCAGGTCCGTGCCAGGCGCCGTTCGGATACCGTGTGATCAGCTCGTACCGACGATGAAAGCGGTACGGAACCCCGGTGGGCAGGCCCTGGATGGAGCCTCACACGCTGGCTCCGCAGGCCCCATGGAGAGCCGCCCCTGTCGCTGACATCGACCGCGGGTGAACGAAAGTCCACGGTGGAGGAGGAAGCGTGGGGCAGCAGCCGAACGAGCTGACTCCGGACGCCGGCCCATGGCACCGCTGGGGTTACGAGCTACGCCAGTTCCGTGAGGCCCGTCTGCTGTCACAGCAGGCTCTGGCTCGCAGGGCGTTGATCGACCGTTCACACCTCGGGCGCTTCGAGCGCGCTGAACGTCCCGTCCCGAAACATGCGGCCACCACTCTCGACGACATCCTCGATGCCGCCGGTGCATTGGTTCGTGGCTGGGACAGCGCGGAGCGCGAGGCCCCCCAGGATTGCTCTGTCCCGGTGTCCAGAGCCGGGACAGCGACTCATGGGGCCAGTCCACGGAGCCATGGGGCCAGCGCCCCGGAGGCCCTGGCCATGAACGCGGTCGTGCGGGCAGGCTCGCTTGGAGACGACACGGACACGGTCGTCGTCCCCGCCCGCATCCACGGAAGGATCCTCTTCGTGCCCGTGCCCCGCCGCGTCGTTCTCGCCTCAGGGATCGCCGGCCTGGCTGCGACAGCCATGCCGGCCGCGACGCCGGCGGCTGCCACCGAACTCGCCGACATGGGGTCTCCCTTCGAGCACTTCGCGCAACTCCGCCGGGTCATGATCCAGACCGACAACCTCATCGGCCCCCGGCACGTGTTGCCCGCCCTGCAACAACACCTCGTCTCCCTTGCCACAAGACGTCGATCCGCTCGTGGCACCGACGCCATCAAGCTTCTCGCCCTGGAAACGCGATACGAAGAGCTGGCAGGCTGGTTCGCCCAGGACATCGGCGACGAGCGCACCGCCCACGGCCACACCGCGAAAGCACTGGACGCTTCCCACATCACCGGCGACACCGATCTCACCGCGTACATCCTCGGCCGTAAGGCACAGCTCGCTGTCGACACCGGTCATCCTGTCGACGCTCTCGGCCTCGCCGCAGCCGCCCGACGCACCGCCCGCCCCGGGAGCCGCCTCGAAGTCATCGCCGTTCTGCACGAGGCCCACGCGCGTGCCGTACTCGGTGAAGGCAGCGAAGCCCACAGGGCTTACGACACCGCGCTTGCTCTTCTCGGGCGCGCGGGCTCCGACGGTGTCTGGGGTTCCTGGCTCGATGCGGCGTACATCAGCACCGCCCGAGCTCGCTCCCTCGCCGCACTCGGCGAGTATGAGCAGGCCGCGGCAGGCTTTGACAGCGCCCTCGCAGTGCTCCCGTCCGCATATCGCCGGGACCGCGGTGTCTACCTCGCTCGCGCTGCACGTGCCCATGCGGGCACAGGCAACGTGAGCCTTGCTGCCCGAATCGGCGGGCAGGCCGTCGGGATCGCCGCCGAGACCGGGTCTGCCCGCATCTTCGGACAGCTCGACCGGCTCGACCAGGCACTGGCCCCCGCAACCGGCGAGGACGGCGTCGCCGAGTTCCGCGCCTCACTCGACCGCATCGTCCTGCATCCCGCCTGACCCACCCGCGCACACCGCCTGGAGATACCGTGCCCCGCCCGTACGTCCTGCTGTCCGCAGCTGTATCAATCGACGGCCACCTCGACACCCGCCCGGGCGAGAACCGGCTCCTGCTCTCCAACAAGGAGGACTTCGAACGCGTCGACTCCGTACGCGCCAGTGTCGACGCGATCCTTGTCGGCGCTGGCACACTCCGCGCCGACAACCCGCGCCTCCTCGTCAACTCGGCGGAACGCAGGGCGTCCCGGGTCGCCGCCGGTGAGCCCGAATACCCGCTGAAGGTCACCATCACTGGCACGGGCAACCTCGATCCCGGCTGGAAGTTCTGGCACCACGGCGGAGACAAGCTCGTCCTCGCCGTGGGCCACGAGGCCACCGCGAAGGCTCGCGGCAACCTCGGTGACCTGGCTACCGTTCAGAGCGTCCCCGAGGAGGCCGTATGGCCGACCGCGCTCGACATCCTCGGTGACGAGTACGCCGTCAAGCGGCTCATGGTCGAAGGTGGTGGCACCGTTCACACACAGCTCCTCGAAGCCGCTCTTGCCGACGAACTCCAACTAGTCATCGCCCCGCTCCTGGTCGGCCAGTTCGATGCGGTAAGGATGCTCGGCCCCGCGAGCTACCCTGGCGGCCCCGCCGCCCGCCTCCGGCTCCTGGAGACCCGCCAGATCGGCGACGTGGTACTCCTGACGTACGCCCCTAAGGACACCTCGACGGAGCCCCGATGAACGCCACCTCTTCAGCCGGCGCCCCCGGCACCGGCCGCGAGCCCAACACTGCAGACCGGAACTGGCTCATCCTCGCCTGTGAGCTGGCCGCTCTCTGCCCACCTTCGGAGACCGCCTTCAGCGTGGGGGCAGTCGTCGTCGCGGCCGACGGGACCGAACTCGCCCGCGGCTACTCCCGTGAGAGCGACCCCCACGACCATGCCGAGGAAGGGGCCCTCGCCAAGCTCCCCGCCGAGGACGCCCGGCTCGCCACCGCCACGATCTACAGCTCCCTGGAGCCGTGCGCCAGGCGGGCATCCCGACCTCGCCCCTGCGCCCAGCTCATCCGCGACGTGGGCCTCCGCCGCGTCGTCACCGCATGGAGCGAACCCGATACGTTCGTCGTCGGCGCCGATGGCACCGAGACCCTCGAAGACGCCGGCGTCACAGTTCTTGCACTGCCGGAGTACGCAAACGCAGCACAGGCGCCGAACCGGCACCTCCTCTGATCCTCGGATTCAGGGAACCTCCAGGGTCTGGGCTTGATCTGCTTTGACGGTCATTCGAGATCGGGGTTAATTAAGCCCCCATCGTCGCCCGCGAGGGTGATCGCCGCTGCAAGCTCCCGCCGCACCAACGCGCGCTCGTCGCTCTGGTGCACCTGCGTAAGCACGACACCCCGACTCAGGTAGCCGCTGGCGTCGAGATCTCGGTCGGCACGGCACACGCCTACACCACCGCGGTGATCGGCCTCCTGACCGCGCAGGCCTCCGGCCTGCTCAAGATCCGTCCTGGCGCGTCTCCCGCAGCTCCCGAATTAGGCCCAGCCACATGACGTCAACCGCCAAGGCGGTCCTCACCCTGGAGAGGCACCGCTGGAAATGCACCTAGTCTCCGCCGGGCTGCCGGCGCTCCAGACCAAGCAGCTTCAACAGGTCAGCCGTCACCACCCGGTAGGCGTTGCCGAGGCGCAGCACCTTGACCGGGTACTCGCCCTGTTTGGCGAGTCCCGTCGACATCAAGGTCGTCTCGGAGACTCTCGGCCACTCCGATACCCGGATCACGCGAGCCATCTACCAGTCCGTCCTCGACGACCTCGCTCGCAACGTCGCCGAGAAGGTCGTGCAGCTCGTACCGCACGCCCGCAATCCCCTGGCGGCTGTCCGTGATGTTAGCGCCGAAGGCAGACACGCCTCCTCTGCTGCCGAGGATGGCGCCGCCGCACAGAAACGACCCATCACAGCAGCATCGTTCCGCCTGACGGTGAACGGAAAAAGAGCCCCGGTCAGAGCGAAGCTGACTGGGGCTCCAACTTTTGTTGGTCACAGCAAACCGCGCTGCTGTGCCCATTCGGTGACGGCCCCTGAGGTGCGCTCTGAGAAGCCGGTGGGGTTGAGCTCCCCTGCGCGGGTAATGAGCCCGGTCTCGGGATAGCCATAGGTCTGCAAAAGTTCGTCGGCGAGGACGGCGGTGGCTTGCAGGAGACCGCGCTCGCAGTCAGCGAGGTCGTCAAGGAGGACGCCGGCTTCTGCCGTAGCGTGCGGGTAGTACTCAGCCGTCAGTGGCCGCGGCCGCCCTGTCGCCGGATCGACCCGGTCAACACGGAAAGGCACGATGTCTGGCCGATCGAGATCGATAACCCGGGCCTGCGTCGGATGTGCGGCCATGTCAGCCACCAGGGTGACGTTGGCTTGTGCGAGACCACTGGCGGCTGCCCGGTCGCGTGCGTGGGCTGCCAAGGAAGGCAGGGCGCACAGCAACGGATACACGACGTCTCCGGGCTCCGCGGTGTGGAGTTGGGCTTCCTCGTAGTCGCCCACATGGATCCGCCCATTCAAGGGCAGCGCAATGGTGGCGCTGCCGTCGCGGTGCAGCTCGGCGCGCGCGGAGTACCTGCCGCCCCCATCTGTCACGATCAGCCGCCGCGGACCGACGTTCACCCGACCGAAGTTGCTGGCTGGCTGCCCGAGGTAGAGCTGAGTGCCAAGGAGCTCTCGCTGGTAGCGGGTGAATCGCGCGGAATCGATCACCATGTCGCCGGGCTGCTCGGGAACCACAGTGACAATCACATGCGGTGTGGTGCGAGCCGCCAGGGCGTCGACCAGGTCCTCTTCGATGTCGGCGAGGCGCTGTCCGCGCTCGGCCGCTGCGGTGAAACGTGCGCGGTAGGCGGTGGCGACATCGGTTTCAGTCAGCCACTCGGTTCTGCTGCCACCGCGCCGGGGGTAGCGCAGAACGTCTCTGGACGACTTGCTCGCGGGGGCTGTCACGGCGTGCGGGCCAGCGGGACTGCGTGGCACGGCCAGCAGCAGGAAGCCGTTGCCCGGTGCGTCGGGGTTGTGGACAGGGATGGGCTCGTAGGGAACAGGCGGCGCCGTATTGGCCACGATGACCTGTCGGATATGGCGTAGTCGAGCATCGTCCAAGTCAACGTCGAACACCCGACTGGGCACGCCTCTGCTCTCCGCCATCCCGATGACGAGGAGCCCGCCTGTGTGATTGGCGAAAGCAGCGATGTCCTTGGCCAGCTCCTCGCGACCCCGCTCGTCCTGGCTGTAGTGCGCCTGCTTGTAGTCGAGGTCTTCGCCCTCGGCTGCTTCAGGAGTGCCCACAAGCTCAGCGATGCTTTGGTAGTCCAGTTCATCGAGCCGCCGGCCCAGCAGGGCTTCGATCCTGCCCAGTCGCGTCACCATGTACGGACTCTACTGTCACCCCGAGTCCAACGACTCAGACGGGCTTGTCCACCACTGTCAGCAGCGCGGCGGCAATGGCGATCAGCGCCTTGGCCTCGTCCCGGCTGTACGTGAACGTCTTCGTGACCTCGTCCTCATGCACCGATCCACTGCTCTGGTCCTCCACGGCCACGCGGATCGCCGCCCACCGCTCGTCCTTGCCGCGCTGGCGGGGATCTTTATTGAGAGGCCAGGTCCATCCGCTGTGAAGCCGGATCCACTCCAGGGCCCTGCGGGCTTCCAGAATCGCGCCGTCGATGTCGTCCTCCAGGAGACGACGCTGCGCGGCACGCAGACGCTGGGCCGGCTCCGCGCGGGGGTCGTCCTGAAGAGGGAACGGGACCTGCATCTCGAAGGCGACGGAAGGACCGAGTGCGTTGATCTGATCGATCCAGCGGCTCTTGGCAACGCTGAAATGCAATACCTCCGTCGTGCTCCCGGGGTAGCCGGCAGCCTGAGGAAGCGTGCCGGTGATTTCCAGCTCCATCCGTAGATCTCCACCAAGGCGAGCCTCGTTGACGGCGTGGAGTTGGGCCGGGGTGAGGAGGAACTTCAGGACCGTGCTCGCGGCGCCGATCTTGGGGCTGAACGGGAGCATCTCCGTCACCCGCCCGATGAGCGTTCGCTGGTACGGCTGTCCGGTGCCGTAGAGATCGACCTGCAACGCCAAGAGCCTGCGGCCCTCCGTGGTGGGATCCGGCGCCTTCACCTTCAGGCCCATCTGGAGGCAGATCGTGCCCATGCCCCGGAGAAGCTGCACGCTCTCCTCTTGGATGCTGAGGGCGAAGTCCCCGGCGCCAGTGTCGAAGCGCATCACGTTCACGACTGGTTCCTCCGTAGCGGTGTCCCTGCCGCCGATTCTTCATCAGAAGCCGCCGAAGATCTTCTTCTTTCCGAAACCGGGCTCACGCCGTCTTCTCCAGACGTCACACCGCCCCGTGCGCCCAGACGAATTCGTGCACGCGCCCTTGACCGACAGAGAATGCGCTGGGCCTGGGGCTGCAGGCGAACAGCCGTGGACAGGAGGAACGGCCCGTTGAAGGCATCGTCTCGGAGGTGCTCAGTGCGCCAACCGCGCTCAGTTCATCGGCGAGCACAAGCCAGGCGCTGGGCCCGGGGAGGGTGTACGCGGTCTCACGGTTCGAGTCGCGGTCGGATCGGCGTGACGTTTTCAGTCGGCCGATGAGCTCGCCCGCCCGACCTTCCCTCCCTGGGTCGTGCCCTCCGGCGCTGAAAGAGTGCTTGCCTGCACCGGCCGGCGCAACGCTCGTCCCGTCCTCACCGTCGTCCCAGTGGAACGAACCTGCTGGCACGAGCATCACCTGCATGCTCGTTCCCTCTGCCGCCACGTACGGACCCGCTGCTCGTATCTGGCTTCGAACGCGACTCGCTTGATCGGTGTTTCGCATTTCAGTGAAAGCGCAGGCGGCTTCCGTCTGATTCCGCCCTCCGTCGCAGAGGTACGGGAACAGCGCGGTTGGTTGTCACCGGTTCTGCTGGTGTGCGTCGAGTACCGCGTCGTGCAGTTCGCCCATCACCGACCGTGGGACCTCGTCTCCGGTCTGCTGGTACCAGAAGGTGCCCAGGGGGACTGGTCGGCACCATGCCCAGACCACAGTCACTCCGCCGCAGGCCATCCCCCACCTCACGGCAGTGACAGACTGCGGGAGGGAGCGACAGCGTGATTTCACATCACCCCCGACCAGCTCAGAGGCGTCATCCGCCCCTCCGCTCCAGGGATTTTTCAGGGACTTTCAGCCCTGTCCGAGGGACTTTTCGCTGCCTAACGCAGCAAGCCCCTGAAAGACCGGAAAGTGCTCCGACGCAGGCCAGAGGCCCTTTCCGAGGCAAAGGCCCAGGTGGGAGCAAACGAGTCGGGCTGTACGCCGGGTTCTGTCGCCCGACCAAGGACAAGGGCACCAGCCAACCTTGGCCGATCAGGTCGCGCGATTCACTGCTTGAGCTTCCAGCCATGCCTCTACCTCCGACCAGCGGTAGCGCAAATAGCGCCCGACCTTGTGGGCTCGCGGACCCTGGTGTCGGTGATTCCATATGTATACCGTATTCAGAGGTACGCCCAGGAAGTCGGCCAGCTCCTCCGCGCTCATCAAGGGACAACGGGCCCCCGCGCCACTAGCGGCTTCTTCCGCGCGGGCAGTGGTTCGACGCATGGGCACTCCAGAACGGTTCGAAGCGGGCAGGAAAGAACCACATGAGCGGTATTCCGCCGTGGTGGTGCACGGAACGTTGGCATTAAATTCCGGCCGGACCAAACAGAGGGCCTTTCGACGAAATGCCTACGACACTCGCGAACTCTCGAAGGACACCGGAGAATCTTCGCTGAGGGTTCGGCGAGCCCTCGTCGAACCCTCAGCGAGCATTCGCCTAGGTGAAATCTTCTCTACCACTCTGCACCCTTTGTCACGAAGACCCCAAGAATGCATTTGACATCTTCAGCTCGCCTGGATCAACATCCAATTCACTCAGGGCGCGGTGAACGGGCAGACAATCTCGCCGTCGACGATGGCCCTGATTAAAAGGAGTCCACAAATAGCCTCAAAGGGCCGTTGGAAACTAGGAGTTGAGTCGATGCCGTACGACCGCTGGCACAAGTCGCGCCCGAAAGACGGGGAGTCGACCTGCAAGGAACACGGCAAAGTCCCGACGCGGGATCACGGGACGGGGAAGCGGTGGCAGGCCCGATGGCGCAACCGGGAAGATGTCCAGCAGACGGAGCTGTTCCGCACCGAGGTCGAAGCCCGCAAGCACGAGACCAAGATGCGGTCCGGAGTGGACGACGGCTCGTACATCAACCCTCGTGCCGGCGAGGTCAGGGTCGGTGAACTCGCCCTTACGTGGCTCAAGGGGCACGAACACAAGAATCCACGGACTTACCGACGCCACAAGGAGCGGATTCTCCTGCACGTCGTTCCTACCGCAGTTGGGAAGATGCGCGTAAAGGACGTGAACGCCTCATCTTTGCTGGACTGGCTGCACGACCGTCGCAGGCTGCTCGAAAGTTCCACGCTGCGCCTGGTCTTCGACAATCTTCGGGCTGTCTTTGACCTGGCCGTGGACGACAGCCTGATACACAAAAATCCATGCCTCGCCAAATCGGTGCAGGACGCCAAGCCGAAGCGAGGAGGTGGCGGCCGGGCAGAGCTGACCCTGACATGGGAGAACACCGAGAAGATCCGTGCCGAACTTCCCGGCCGCTATAAAGCACTCGTCGACTGTGGTCGCGGCCTGGGTCTTCGGCAAGGAGAGATATTCGGCCTGTCACCAGAAGATATCGACTGGGCACATCCGGACGGCGCCATGGTGCACGTGCAACGGCAAGTAGTCCACGACGGCTCGTTCCTCGTATACGCCCTCCCCAAGGGCGGAGACGACGAGGACCCGAAGGACCGGTGGGTCGAGCTGACCGACGACGTGGCCATCCCCCTGCGCGAGCACATGGAGAAGTACCCGCCGGTCGAGGTGACCCGACCGTGGGGCAGCAAAGGCGGCGACCCGGTCACGGTGCGGCTGATCTTCTACACCCGGGAGAAGACCGCCGTTCAGTCGAACTGGTTCAACTCCTACCGCTGGAAGCCCGCCCTGGCGTCGGCCGGCCTCATCAAGCCCCTTGAGCCCGACGCGAAGGGACGACGCTGGGAGAAGTCCCGCGACGTGATGATGCACGCGCTCCGACACCTGTACGCGTCGATGATGATCAACGGCGGGGTAGACGTGTACACGCTTGCGGACCGCCTCGGACACGCCGATCCCGCGTTCACCCTGCGTAAATACGTGCACCGGGTCGCGGGAGCCGGTTCCAAGGTCCGCATCGCGGTCCGGAGCGCCTACACCAGGGCGGCGTGACTCCTGCTCCATTCGGCTTGTGCAACAACCGTGCAAGATGATCTTCAAGAGGGGTCATTTGCCCAGGTCAGAAGCTTTGTGCATGAGTTCCGGGACATTTGATACATCGACGCCGGCGCACCCCTCCACGAGGGGTGCGCCGGCGCAGGTGGTTCAGGGCTGGGTCAGGTTCCTGAGCGCGGTGTTGAGTTCCAGGACGTTCACGCGGGGTTCGCCCATGAAGCCGAGGAGCCGGCCGGTGGTGTGGGCCCGGACGAGGTCCTCGACCTTCTTGACGTCGAGTCCGTTCCTCTCCGCGACCCGGTGGACCTGGAGCTTCGCGTACGCCGGTGAGATGTCCGGGTCCAGGCCGGAGCCGGAGGACGTGACGGCGTCGGCGGGTACGTCCTGAGGCGTCACCTTGTACGTGGGCGTGGAGTTGTCCTTGACCACGGCCGCCTTGGCGTCCTTCACCCACCGGATCAGCTCGGCGTTGTCACCGGAGCGGTTGGTGGCGCCGGAGAGGATCAGGGAGTACTGGGTGTTGACGCTGTTGGTCCCGAGGCCGTTGGAGGGGCGGGGCTGGAACCACTTCAGGTCCGCGGCGGGTGACTCCTCGCCCTTCTTCAGGGGGAGGTCGTAGCGCTGTCCGATGAGGGAGGAGCCGACGACCTGCCCCCTCTCATCCTTGATCTCGGAGCCGTTGGCCCGGTCGCTGAAGAGCACCTGCGCGACGCCTGTGACGGCGAGGGGGTAGATGACCCCGCAGACCAGGGTGAGGGCGAGCAGGGCCCGCAGTCCGGCCCCGAGCACGCGCGCTGTGCTGCTGACGGTGTTGTTGGTCATGGCGGATCAGCCGATTCCGGGGATGAGGGAGAGGAGTAGGTCGATGAGCTTGATGCCGATGAACGGGGCGACGATGCCGCCGAGTCCGTAGACCGCGAGGTTGCGGCGCAGCATTCTGTCCGCGCCGGCGGGCCGGTAGCCGACGCCCTTGAGGGCGAGCGGCACCAGGGCCACGATGATCAGCGCGTTGAAGATGACCGCGGAGAGGATCGCGGACTCGGGCGAGGTCAGGCCCATGATGTTCAGCTTGTCCAGCGACGGGTACGCCACCGCGAACATGGCGGGGATGATCGCGAAGTACTTCGCGACGTCGTTGGCGATGGAGAAGGTGGTGAGCGCTCCTCGGGTGATGAGGAGCTGTTTGCCGATCTCGACGATCTCGATGAGTTTGGTGGGGTTGGAGTCGAGGTCCACCATGTTCCCGGCCTCCTTGGCGGCCGAGGTTCCGGTGTTCATGGCGACGCCTACGTCGGCCTGGGCGAGGGCGGGGGCGTCGTTGGTGCCGTCGCCGGTCATAGCGACCAGCTTGCCGCCGGCCTGCTCCCGCTTGATGAGGGCCATCTTGTCCTCGGGTGTCGCCTCGGCCAGGAAGTCGTCGACCCCGGCCTCCTCGGCGATCGCCTTCGCGGTCAGCGGGTTGTCGCCCGTGATCATGACCGTCCTGATACCCATCCGGCGCAGCTCGTCGAACCGCTCCCGCATGCCCTCCTTCACCACGTCCTTGAGATGGATCAGCCCCAGGACCCGCGCGCCGCGAGCATCTTCCACAGCCACCAGCAGCGGCGTACCGCCGGCCTGGGCAATCCGCTCGCCGAGCGCCCGCGCGTCCTCGGAGGCACTGCCGCCCCGCTCCTTCACCCACGCCTCCACGGCACCGGTCGCCCCCTTGCGGACCTTGCGCCCCGCCAGGTCGACGCCGGACATCCGGGTCTGCGCGGTGAACTCCACCCACGCGGCACCCGTGAGCTCGCCCTGGTCCCGCTCCCGCAGCCCGTACTTCTCCTTGGCCAGCACCACGATCGACCGGCCCTCGGGCGTCTCGTCGGCGAGCGAGGAGAGCTGGGCGGCGTCGGCGAGATCCGGCTCTCCCACACCCTCGACCGGGACGAACGCGGCCGCCTGGCGGTTGCCGAGGGTGATCGTGCCGGTCTTGTCGAGGAGCAGCGTGGACACGTCACCGGCCGCTTCCACGGCGCGGCCCGACATGGCCAGGACGTTGCGCTGGACGAGCCGGTCCATCCCGGCGATCCCGATCGCGGACAGCAGCGCCCCGATCGTGGTGGGGATCAGGCAGACCAGCAGGGCCGCGAGCACGATCAGCGAGGTCTGGTCGTCGGCGCCCGCGTAGACCGCGAACGGCTTCAGGGTGACGACGGCGAGCAGGAAGACGATCGTGAGGGACGCCAGGAGGATGTTCAGGGCGATCTCGTTGGGGGTCTTCTGCCGGGCGGCGCCCTCGACCAGGTTGATCATCCGGTCGATGAACGTCTCGCCCGGTTTGGTGGTGATCCTGATGACGACGCGGTCGGACAGCACCTTCGTACCGCCGGTGACGGCCGAGCGGTCGCCGCCGGACTCGCGGATGACCGGGGCGGACTCACCGGTGATCGCGGACTCGTCGACGGAGGCGACGCCCTCGACCACGTCCCCGTCGCCGGGGACGACGTCGCCGGCCTCGCAGACCACCAGGTCGCCGATGCGCAGGTCCGTTCCGGCGGCCCGTTCCTCCTTGCCGCCGACGAGGCGACGGGCGACGGTGTCGGTCTTGGCCTTGCGCAGGGTGTCGGCCTGCGCCTTGCCCCGGCCCTCGGCGACCGCCTCGGCGAGGTTGGCGAAGATCGTGGTCAGCCAGAGCCAGGCGGTGATCGCCCAGCCGAACCAGTCGGCCGGGTCGGTGAGCGCCAGCACGGTGGTGACCACCGAGCCGACCAGCACGACGAACATGACCGGCGACTTGATCATCACGCGCGGGTCCAGCTTGCGCAGCGCGTCCGGGAACGACGTGAGGAGCTGCTTCGGGTCGAAGAGACCGCTGCCGACCCGGCCGGCGGTCCCATGGCCGCCGGCCGGCGGGACGTCTCCGTGCGGAGCTCGGGCAGGGGTGGCGGTGCTCATGAGGCGAGCCCTTCGGCGAGCGGGCCCAGCGCCAGGGCTGGGAAGTAGGTGAGTCCGGTGATGATGAGGATCGTTCCGACGAGCAGCCCCGCGTAGAGGGGTTTGTCGGTGCGCAGCGTGCCCGCGGTCTCGGGTACGGGTTTCTGCTCGGCGAGCGAACCGGCCAGGGCGAGGACGAACACCATCGGCACGAACCGGCCGAGCAGCATCGCGATGCCGATCGTGGTGTTGAACCACTGGGTGTCCGCGTTGAGCCCGGCGAAGGCGGAGCCGTTGTTGTTGGCACCGGAGGTGTAGGCGTACAGGATCTCGGAGAAGCCGTGCGCGCCGGAGTTCGTCATCGAGTGGGCGGGGGTCGGCAGCGCCATGGCGACCGCGGTGAAGCCGAGCACGAGCGCGGGGGTGACGAGGATGTAGCAGGCGGCGAGCTTGATCTGGCGGGTGCCGATCTTCTTGCCGAGGTACTCGGGGGTGCGGCCGACCATCAGCCCGGCGATGAACACCGCGATGACCGCCATGATCAGCATGCCGTAGAGGCCGGAGCCGACGCCGCCGGGGGCGATCTCGCCGAGCTGCATGCCGAGCATCGCGATGCCGCCGCCGAAGCCGGTGTACGAGGAGTGGAAGGAGTTCACCGCGCCGGTCGAGGTCAGTGTCGTGGCGACCGCGAAGATCGACGAGCCGGCGATCCCGAAGCGGGTCTCCTTGCCCTCCATGGCGCCGCCCGCGATCTCGAACGCCGGACCCCGGTGGGCGAACTCGGTCCACATCATCAGGGCCGTGAAGCCGATCCAGATGACGGCCATCGTGCCGAGGATCGCGTACCCCTGCCGCAGCGATCCGACCATGCGGCCGAAGGTCCGCGTCAGCGCGAACGGGATCAGCAGGATGAGGAAGACCTCGAAGAGGTTGGAGAGGGGGTTCGGGTTCTCGAAGGGGTGGGCGGAGTTGGCGTTGAAGTAGCCGCCGCCGTTGGTGCCCAGCTCCTTGATGGCCTCCTGGGAGGCGACCGCGCCGCCGTTCCACTCCTGGGTGCCGCCCATGAACTGGCCGACCTGGTGGATGCCGGAGAAGTTCTGGATCGCCCCGCAGGCGACCAGGACGAGCGCGCCGATCACCGCGATCGGGACGAGGATGCGGACGGTGCCGCGGACGAGGTCGGTCCAGAAGTTGCCGAGTTCGCCGGTACGGGAGCGGGCGAAGCCCCGTACGAGGGCCACCGCCACGGCCATGCCGACCGCCGCGGACAGGAAGTTCTGCACCGCGAGGCCGCCGGTCTGCACGACGTGGCCCATGGCCTGTTCGCCGTAATACGACTGCCAGTTGGTATTGGCGACGAAGGAAGCGGCGGTGTTGAACGCCTGGTCGGGGTCGATCGAGGAAAAGCCGAGCGAGCCGGGCAGCGACCCCTGCATCCGTTGCATCAGATACAGAAAGAGAACGCTCACCGCCGAAAATGCGAGCACTCCGCGCATATAGGCGGGCCAGCGCATTTCGGTGGCCGGATTGGCGCCGATGATTTTGTATATCCACTTCTCCGGCCTGTAATGCCGCTCGGAGGAGTAGACCTTGGCCATGTAATCGCCCAGCGGACGGTAGGACAGGGCGAGCGCGGCGATCAGCGCTACGAACTGGAGCACACCAGCGATCTGGGGACTCATATCAGAACTCAGAACCTCTCCGGATACAGGAGAGCGAGGATGAGATATCCGAGCAGGGCCACGGCCACGACGAGGCCGACGATGTTTTCGGCGGTCACAGCTTGGTCACCCCCCGGGCGATGAGAGCCACCAGCGCGAAGAGCGCGACCGTGGTGACGACGAAGGCCAGATCGGCCATCGCGAACTCCTGATTGACGTGGGGATGAGGAATCGACCGTTTGGTCGATACGAGCAAACCTCGGCTTCACCCCGGGGTTAAGTCGCCTTGACGAGGTCCATACGAAAAGCGTGACCCCTTTGACGCCGGCCTGACGCAGGGTCCCAGGCAGTACCGGGCCACCGGTGGCCAGGGCCGCGCACGACTCCTCCCGCGCCGCCGCACGGCATTTTCCGTATGGACTGGGCGCCGGCCGTCAAGGTTGCGTCAGGCGGCAGGGCTTCCGCCGGGGGGACGGGCATAGCTTCGGCGTCATGCGTCGGCGAGAGCGCCGGTCGCGAACCTTCCGGAGGAAACCCCATGTGCCTCTTCCTGTACGACGACGACCCCGACCCCGACGAACAGGCCCCGGCCGGGCTCCTTCACGTGCCCGTCCGCCGGACGGCGACAGGCTTCGTGCTGCGGACCTTCCGCACCCCGCTGGGTGAACGCACCGCGGTCGCCTTCACCGGCCGCGCCCGGCTGGCCCGGGTCCTCGGCGCCGGTCAGCCCTCCATCAGGCTCGCCGAGCCCGCCCTGCGTTCCCTCGCGTCGCCTCTCGGCATCGGCCGGCTCGTGCTCGACCCCGTCCTCTCGGCGCCGGCCGTCACCGCGGAGCCGGTGCGTGCCGAAGCGGCCGTCGGCACGCTGTGACCCGCCCGCCGTCCCCCGCCCGTCGAGGAGACGCCCCCATGTCCGCTCCCTCCCCCACCCGCCCGGCGGGCCTGGACGACCTCTCGGTCTGGCCCGCCTCCACCACCCGCCTTCCGCAGGGGCGACTGGCCGTGGGCGGGGTTCCGCTCGCCGACATCGCCGACCGGTTCGACACCCCGGCGTACGTCCTGGACGAGGACGAGGTGCGGACGCGCTGCCGGACCTACCGTGCGGCGTTCCCCGACGCCGATGTGCTGTACGCGGCCAAGGCGTTCCTCTCCCGGGGCATGGTGCGCTGGATCGAAGAAGAGGGGCTCGGGCTCGACGTCTGCTCGGCCGGTGAACTGGAACTCGCCCACGCCGCCGGGTTCCCGCCGGCGCGCGTGGTTCTGCACGGCAACGCGAAGTCCCCGCGCGACCTGGAGACCGCGCTGCGGCTCGGGGTCGGGCGGATCGTCGTCGACAGCTCCTCGGAGGTAGCGCGGATCGCCGCCCTGGTCGGGCCCGAGGGGCGGCAGAAGGTCATGGTCCGGGTGGTCCCGGGCGTCTCCGCCGGTGGTCACGAGAAGATCCGGACCGGTACGGACGACCAGAAGTTCGGCCTGTCTTTGACCGACGGGTCCGCCCAGCACGCCGTCGCCCGCCTGCTCGGTCAGTCGCAGCTCGAACTGACGGGCCTGCACTGCCACATCGGCTCCCAGATATCGGATGTGAAGCCGTACCTGGTGGCCGTCCGCCGGATGGTGGGACTGATGGCCCGGATCAGGGACAGCCACGGTGTCACGCTCGCCGAGCTCGACATGGGCGGCGGCCACGGCGTCGCGTACCGGCCCGGCGACCCCGCGCTGGACCTGCCCTCCCTGGCTCGCCGGCTGCGCGCCGAACTCACCGCGAGCTGCGCGGCGGCGGGGCTGCCCGTGCCCCGGCTCGTCATCGAACCGGGGCGGGCGATCGCGGGTCCGGCCGGTGTGGCGCTGTACCGCGTGCTGGCCGTCAAGCACACCGGGGAGACGGTGTTCGTGGCCGTCGACGGCGGCATGAGCGACAACCCCCGGCCCGCTCTGTACGGGGCTCGCTACGCACCACGCCTGATCGGCCGCCGCCCGGCCGCCGAGCCCGTGGTGGCCACGGTCGTGGGCCGGCACTGCGAAGCCGGCGACGTCCTCGCGGCCGCTGTCCCGCTGCCCGGCGACGTACGCCCCGGCGATCTGCTCGCCGTACCCGTGGCAGGCGCCTATCAGCTGTCCATGGCTTCGGGCTACAACCTCGTCGGCCGGCCGCCGGTCGTCGCGGTGCGCGGGGGAACGGCACGCCTGCTGGTGCGGCGCGAGACGCTACAGGACCTGCGAGGCCGTGACGTGGGCGATTAGGGCCTGTGCTGTTCCAGGGCGACGCGCGACGCGCCGGTGGCCGTCGCGCGTTCGCGGGCCGCCTGCTCGGGGTGGCGGCGCCGCCAGTAGGGGTTGTCGTGGGAGAGCTTGCTGGACACCCGGCCGTACATACCGAACGTGGCGATGACCAGCCCCATGACGAAGCTGAAGATCACGTTGGTCATACCGAAGTCGAGGATGTTGGCGGAGCGGTCCAGCACGAAGATGTGCGCGAAGCCGCTGAGGACGAAGAGCCCGCCGACCGTCATGTTGAGGACGGAGGCGAAGTTGCCGCCGATCACCGCGCCGGCGAGCAGCGCGAGGCCGACGACCGTGGAGATGACGCTGAGGGCCACGTTGGTGGTCATGCCCGCGATCGTGTCGCCGGCCGTGTCGAGGGGGCTCAGCGCGTCGGCGAAGCCGAGCCCCGCGAACGCCAGCAGGATGAGGCCGCAGAAGCCCGCGCCGTAGCGGTAGACGGTGGCCAGATGGTGGTCGAGAGGCAGTTCGTCCTTGAGGTTCATGACAGTGATTCGGCCCGTCCGCCCGCTTTGGATGCATACGGGATGAATCGGGGCGCGACGAGCGCGGTGGCGCCAGGGGCGCCATGATCGGTCGGTAGAGGGGCGGGCACGCCCGCTCGGGCCCACCCGCCTTGGCCCGCCCGCCGTCGCGACTGAGGGGACACCGCTGTGCACTGGCTCTTCGGCGACCAGCTCGGCCGACACTTCCTCACCCCGGACGCGAGCGGGGACGGGCCCGCGCGTGACGCGCCGCTGCTCATGATCGAGGCCCGTTCCGTGTTCCGGCGGCGCCGGTTCCACCGGGCCAAGGCCCATCTCGTCCTGTCCGCGATGCGCCACCGCGCGGCCGAGCTCGGCGACCGGGTCACCTATGTGCGTGCCGACACCTACCGCGACGGCCTGGACCGGGCCGCGCACGGGCGTGCCGTCGGTGTCCACCACCCCACCTCGCACGCCGCGCTCCGCCTGGTGCGGGACCTGCCGGGGGTGACGGTGGGCCCGGCGCGGGGGTTTCTGGTGCCGATGGCCGAGTTCACCGAATGGGCGGACGGCCACGGCGGGAAGAAGCTGCGGCAGGAGGACTTCTACCGCTGGGTCCGCCGCGGCCACGACCTCCTGATGGACGGCGACCGGCCGGCGGGTGACCGCTGGAACCTGGACCACGACAACCGGGAGGCCCCGCCCCGCGACACCCCCGCCCTCCGGGTCGGCCGTCCGTACCGGCCGCGCGAGGACGACATCGACGCGGAGGTCCGCCGCGACCTCGACCGCTGGGAACGCGACGGGGACGTCTCCTTCGTCGGCCGGGACGGGCCCCGCCTGTTCCCCGCGACCCGGGCGGAGGCGCTGCGGGCCCTGCGGCGCTTCGTCGAGCACCGGCTCGCCGCGTTCGGCCCGTACGAGGACGCGATGCTGGCCGCCGACCCGGTCATGAGCCACAGCCTGCTCTCCTCCTCGCTCAACCTCGGTCTGCTCGATCCCGCCGAGTGCGTCGAGGAGGCGGAGAAGGCGTGGCGCGCGGGGCGGGCCCCCCTCAACAGCGTGGAGGGCTTCGTACGGCAGATCGCCGGCTGGCGCGAGTACGTCTGGCAGCTCTACTGGTACTTCGGCGAGGGCTACCGGCGCTCCAACGAGCTGCGGCACACCGCGCCCCTGCCCGACTGGTGGAACGACCTGGACGCGGACGCGGTCCGGGCCAACTGCCTGCGTACGGTCCTGGCCCAGGTACGCGACACGGGGTGGACGCACCACATCCCCCGGCTGATGGTCCTCGGCAGCCACGCGCTCCAGCGCGGCTGGGACCCCGCCGCCGTCACGGACTGGTTCCACCGCTGCTTCGTGGACGGCTACGACTGGGTGATGCTCCCCAACGTCATCGGCATGTCCCAGTACGCCGACGGCGGGCGCATGACGACCAAGCCGTACACCTCGGGCGGCGCCTACATCAACCGGATGAGCGACTTGTGCGGCCCCTGCGCCTACCGGCCGGGCGACCGCACCGGGGAGCACGCGTGCCCGTACACGGCGGGCTACTGGGCCTTCCTCGACCGGCACCGGGAACGGCTGGCGGGCAACCAGCGCGTCGCCCGGCCGGTCCGGCAGCTGGACCGGCTCGCCGACCTCGCGGACGTCCGCGCACAGGAGCGCGCCCGGGGCGACTCACCGCCGTAGCGCGTCACGGGGCGTCCGGTGCCAGCGCGGCGACCGCCTCGGCCAGCCCCGGCGGCCGCGCGAGACCGGTCACCGCCTGCCCCGCCCAGCCCGGGCCCAGGGTCAGGACGGCCGGACTGCGGCGGGCTCCGCGCACCCCCCACTCCATGGCGGCCACGTGCTGGGCCAGCGGCCGGCTGGCGGTGGCGCGGGACTGCGCCCACAGGGCGACGGCGGCCGGTCCGGTCCTGCGCACCGCCGCGAGCAGCGGATCGACGGGCAGGGCGCCGCCGAACATGCGTACCGGGACGCCCCGCTCCGTCAGCGCGGCGGACAGCACCTCCAGCGGCAGCGTGTGGGTCTCCCCCGGTGTGCAGGCGAGCACCACGGTGGACCCGGGCCGGTCCGGGACGGTCCGGGGCGCGGCCTGCCGCAGCGCCCCGGAGACGTGCCAGGACAGGAAGTGCTCCACCTCGATGTACTTCTCGCCCGAGGTCTCCCATTTGCGGCCCACGGCCTGGAGCGTCGGCACGATCACCTCGGTCCAGGCGGCCACCAGCCCGTGTTCGGCGATCGCGGCCGTCAGCAGGTCGTCCAGGGCCGCCGCGTCCAGCCGCAAAGCGGCTCGGGCCACTCCCCGGCACTCCTGCCGTACGTCGCCGAGCCGCAGGCCGCTCCCCGCCCGGCTGCGGCGCCCGGCCGGAGCGGGTCCGGGGCCGGTCGCGCGTACGGGGCCCGCCCCCGGTGGCCCGGCGCCGCGCGCGAGGCGGGCCGCCTCGGCCGGCGGCAGCCCGGTCGCGGTCAGGGCGCACATCCGCTCCAGCTTCGCCACGTCGGCCGGTGTCCAGCGCCGGTGCCGGCCGTCCGTGTGCGCCTCCGGACCGAGTCCGTACCGGCGGTCCCAGGTGCGGACCGTGGTGGGGGCGACCCCGAGGCGCCGGGCCACATCGCCGGTCGTCAGCCCTGCGGCCGGGGGGCCGCCGGAGCTCTCCCGGTCTTCACCATTTCGTCCGCGTGCGCTCACATATCCCACCGTACGACGCACTAACGACGCATGTTGCCTGCGTCGTTTGTGCGTCCAAGACTGGAGTCCAGGCAGGAGGAACGGCCATGGACACCTATGCGCGACCGACCACCACCGTCGTCCCGCCCGTGCGGGAGACGCGGTACGAGGAGGATCTGGCCGACGGTCTCCGGCGCGCCGACGAGGAGACGTTCGCGGCCATCTACCGGCGCTGGGGCTCCCTGGTGCACACCATGGCGACCCGGTCCCTCGGTGACACGCACGAGGCGGAGGACGTCACCCAGCAGGTGTTCATCGGCGTCTGGCGCGGTCGGCACGGCTTCCGGCCCGAGCGCGGCACCCTCAGTGCCTGGCTGGTGGGCATCACCCGCCGCAAGATCGTGGACGCGCTGGCCGCCCGGGGCCGGCGGCTTGCCCTGGTCGAGTCGGCCGCCCGGGACGCCGCCCCCGCCCGGCCCGCCCGGCAGGCACCGGAGGAGGTGCTCGACCGGGTCCTGCTCGTCGAGGCCCTGTCCCGGCTGCCGCACGCCCAGCGCGAGGTGCTGTGCATGGCGTTCTACGAGGACCTGACGCAGGCCCAGATCGCGGAGCGCACCGGAGTCCCCCTGGGCACGGTCAAGAGCCACACACGCCGGGGCCTGCACCGGTTGCGCACGGTGGTCGACCTGGGCGGCGCGCACCACCCGGGCGGCTGAGCGGACCGGGAAGGCGCGGCCCGGGTGCATCCGCCGCGCCGCCGCCCCGCGAAGCAGGAGTGAGAGACCCCGCACATCCGGACTCCCCCGAAGGGATGATCCACATGACGTACCGGACCACCATCGCCGCCGCCGCTTCGGCCGGGGCCTGCGCCCTGGTCCTCGGAGCCGCCGCCCCGGCCGCCATGGCCGCTCCCGAACGGGCGCAGGACAAGGGAATGGTGTCCGTGTTCCACGGCATCCCCGGAATGACGGTCGACGTGTACGCCGACGGCGACCCGTTGCTCAGCGACTTCAAGCCCGGCACGGTGACCGAACCGCAGGCGCTCGACGCCGGGACGTACGACATCAAGGTCTTCGAGGCCGGCCAAGGACCGGACGGCAAACCCGCCCTGGAGAAGCAGGTGAAGGTGACCGAAGGCGGCAACGCCACGGTGGCCGCCCACCTCTCCGCCGACGGCGACCCCCAGCTCACGGCGGACGCCAACGACGTCTCCGCCGTGAAGTCCGGCGAAGCGCGTCTGACGGTCCGCCATGTCGCGGCCGCTCCCGCCGTGGACGTACGCGCCGGAGGCCAGCCCGTCTTCAAGGACCTGACGAACCCCAAGGAGGACACCACCTCCGTCAAGGCCGGCACGGTGAACGCCGATGTCGTCCTGGCCGGGACGGACACCGTGGCCATCGGACCGGCCGACCTGAACCTCAAGGAGGGCACGAGCAACGTCGTCTACGCCTGGGGCAGCGCCCAGGACAAGAACCTCGCCCTTGCCACCCAGACCCTCGACACCACGAAGATGGAGAGCGGCGCGTCGCACGCCGGCATCGCGCCGAACTCCTCCGCCGGGTGGCTGAACTGGGCCGCGGCGGCCGGAGCCGTCACGCTGACGGGCGTCGTGGGGGCCCGCCTGGCCGCCGGACGGCGCGGCTGACACCGCGCCGCCACCCGAGTGGCCGTCCGCAGAGCCACCGTCGGCCGGGGTTGAGGTGCCCGGCCGACGGTTCCCCGTGCGCGCGTCAGACCAGGCGCAGCCCGGTGCGAGCGGTCGCCGCCGAGCTCGTGCCCGTGTAGACGTCGATACGGCCGCGTTCCAGGACGTACGTGCCCGAGGGGTCGTTGGTCCAGAAGCCGAGGTCCTCCGCGCCCAGCGTGAAACGCAGTCGGCGTTCCTCGCCCGGGGCGAGGGTGACGCGTTCGAAGGCGCGCAGCCTGCGGACCGGCTGGACGACGGACGCCGCGACGTCGTGGATGTACAGCTGGACGACCTCGTCGCCGGTGCGGTCGCCGGTGTTGGCGACGGAGACGGTGACCTCGACGGTCTCGCCGCGTTCCAGGGCGTCCACCGCGATCTCGGTGCGGCTGAGCTCCGGTTCGCCGGTCGTGAAGGTGGTGTAGCTCAGCCCGTGGCCGAAGACGAACTGCGGGCCGTCCGGCAGGTCCAGGTACTTGGAGACGTACTTCTCGGCCTCGTCGTACGGGCGGCCCGTCGACTCGCGGTTGTAGTAGACCGGGATCTGGCCGACCGTCCGGGGGAAGGACACCGGCAGCTTGCCGCCCGGGTTGACCGCGCCGAACAGGATGTCCGCGACCGCGTTCCCCGCCTCGATGCCCGCGTGCCACGCCTCCAGGACGGCCGGTGCGCGGTCCGCCCAGCCGCCGATGGTGAGCGGGCGGCCGTTGACGAGGACGACCACGAAGGGCTTGCCGGTCGCCGCGACGGCCTCGATCAGCTGCTGTTGGCCGGCGGGGAGGTCGATCTCGCTGCGCGACGCGGCCTCGCCGCTGATCGCGGAGTCCTCGCCGACCACGACGAGGGTGACGTCGGCCGCCCAGGCGGCTGCCGCGGCCATCGACGGGTCGCCGCCACCGGAGTGCCGGACATCGGCGCCCGGCGCGGCCGCGCGGATCGCGTCGAGCACGCTGACCGTGTCGAACACCAGCCGGCCGGGGCCCGCCCAGGTGCCGTGCTGGTCCGTGGAGTCGGCGTGCGGGCCGACCACGGCGATCGTGCCGCCCGGCTTCAGCGGCAGGACACCGCCCTCGTTCTTCAGGAGCACCATCGACCGGGCGGCGGCCTCCCGCGCGGCGGCCCGCGCCTCGGCGGTGGGGCCGGCGATCTCGGCCGCCGCGTCGGTGTACGGGTCGTCGAAGAGGCCGAGGGCGTACTTCAGGCGCAGGATGCGGGTGACGGCGTCGTCCAGGCGTTCCATGCTGATGCGGCCCGCGTCGAGCAGCTCGGTGCCGTGGTCCGCGATGTGCGTGGACACCATCTCCATGTCCAGGCCGTGCATGAGCGCGAGCTCCGCCGCGTGCGCCGCGTCCTCGGCGTAACCGTGCGCGACCAGCTCCATGACGCCCGTGTAGTCGCTGACCACGAAGCCGTCGAAGTCCCACTCGCCCTTGAGGATGCTGTTCATGGTGTGGCTGTTGGCGTGCGCGGGGACGCCGCCCACGGTGTTGAACGCGGCCATCACCGTCGCCGCGCCCGCGTCCAGCGCGGCCTTGAACGGCGGCAGGTAGTGGTTGCGCAGCCGCTGCTCGGAGAGGTCCACGGTGTTGTAGTCCCGGCCGCCCTCGGCGCCGCCGTAGGCCACGAAGTGCTTGGCGCAGGCCGCGACGTGTTCCCCGGACCGGAGCCCCGAGCCGTCGGCGGGCCCCTGGTAGCCGCGTACCTTCGCCACGGCCAGGACGGCGTTCAGGTAGGGGTCCTCGCCGCTCGATTCGGCGATCCGGCCCCAGCGCGGCTCGTTCGTCACGTCCATCATCGGCGAGAACGTCCAGCGCACGCCCTGCGAGCGGGTCTCGGCGGCGGACACCCGGGCGTCGGTCTCGGCCACGGCCGGGTCGAAGGCGGACGCCTGCGCGAGCGGGATCGGGAAGGTCGTCCAGAAGCCGTGGATGACGTCGAAGCCGAAGAGCAGCGGGATGCCGAGCCGGGACTCCTCCACGGCCAGGCGCTGGAGGTCGTTGGTCCACTTCGCACCGTGCAGGTTCAGCACGGAGCCGAGCCGACCGGCCCGGGCCAGCGCCTCGATCTCCTTCGTCTGGCCGCCGCCCGGCCCCGTGTCCCCGGTCCAGGTCAGCTGCTGGACCTGGCCGAGCTTCTCCTCGGTCGTCATCCGGCCGAGGAGTTCCTTGACCTTGTCGTCGTGCGATCGGAGCATGTCGGGTCCTTCGTAACCGGATAGCGGGGGCGAGCGGACTCCCGGGCGGGAGCCTTGCCGGACGGAACAACGGCGGGCTAACGTCGCTCGCAGCAGAATGTAAGCGCATTCAGGCGCAGGGGCAAGGAATCCTGGTCCCTCGTGACGGAATCGATGAGTCAGCACGGGAGACATCCATGGCCAACAGCGCGTCGGCCCTGCGCGTCATGAGCTTCAACCTCCATGTGGACTGGGACGGTTCGCCCCGTCCCTGGTCCGGGCGCCGGGACGCGGTGGCAGGCGTGCTGCGGGCGGAACGGCCCCAGCTGCTCGGCACCCAGGAGGGCCGCCCGCACCAGATCGCCGATGTGCTCGCCGCCCTCGGTCCCGGTTACGCGAGGACCGGCCGGGACCGCGACGGTGACGGGACCGGCGAGCACACGGCCGTCTTCCACGACCGCGCACGCCTCGACGCCCTGGACCACGGCGACTTCTGGCTCTCGGACACGCCCGAGGTGCCCGCCTCCGAGACCTGGGGCGGCGCCTGCCCGCGCATGGCCACCTGGGTCCGCTTCCGGGACCTGGCCACCGGGGGCGACTTCCTCGCCGTGAACACCCACCTGGACCATGTGAGCGCTTACGCGCGCGCCCGGGCGGCCGGGCTGCTCGTGGAGCGGTCCGCCGCGCTCGCGCCCGGTCTGCCGGTCGTCGTCACCGGCGACTTCAACACCCCGGCCGGGGAACCCGAGGTGCACGGGACGCTGCTCGGGGAAGGCGGCCTCGATGACACCTGGGACCGCGCCGAGGAGCGCGGGCCCGCGTACGGCACCTTCCACGACTACCGCGCGCCGGTCGCGGACGGCCCCCGCATCGACTGGATCCTCGCCTCGCGCGGTACGCGGGTGCGGGAGGCGTCGGCGGTGCTGCCGGACGCGGTGGCGCCGAGCGACCATCTTCCCGTGCGCGCCCTGATCGAGCTGCCGCCGGCGCCCGTGGCGCGCTGAACCCGCACTCCCGTAAACCACCCCGCACACCCTCACCGGAGGAACCCGCATGTCATCCCCCCGCCCGGCGACCGAATGGCTCGCCGACGCCGTGCTCTATCAGATCTATCCGCAGTCCTTCGCCGACTCCAACGGCGACGGGATCGGCGACTTCGCGGGGATCGAGGCGCGGCTCGACCATCTCCAGTGGCTCGGGGTGAACACCGTGTGGTTCAACCCGTGCTTCGTGTCGCCGTTCGACGACGCCGGTTACGACGTGGCCGACTACCTCAACGTCGCCCCGCGCTACGGCACCAACGAGGACCTGGCCCGGCTCACCGAGGCCGCCGGCCGACGCGGCATCCGGGTGCTGCTCGACCTGGTCGCCGGGCACACCTCCGACCAGCACCCCTGGTTCCGGGCGTCCGCGAACGACCCGGCCGACCAGCGGTTCATCTGGGCGGACACCGAGGTTGCGCCGCCCGGTTTCGTCGCCTCGCCCGGCAGCCGGTCCGGGTTCTACCAGCCGAACTTCTTCGAATCGCAGCCGGCGCTCAACTTCGGCCACGCGCGCATGGACCCGGCGGAGCCCTGGCGGCTGCCCGTCGACGCCGAGGGGCCCCGCGCCAACCGGCAGGCGCTGCGCGAGATCATGGACCACTGGCTGTCCCTCGGCCTGTCCGGCTTCCGGGTCGACATGGCCGCCTCGCTGGTCAAGGACGACCCGGGGCAGGCCGAGACCGCGAAGCTCTGGACCGAGCTGCGCGGCTGGCTGGACCGGGCGCACCCGAGGGCGGCGCTGCTCTCCGAGTGGGGCGACCCGCAGGTCTCGGTCCCGGCCGGGTTCCACGCGGACTTCTTCCTGCAGTTCGGTCCGCGCGGTGACGGGCTGCCGCTGCGGTCGCTCTGGAACAACTGGGAGGGCACGGTCAGCGAGCCGTGGGAGCCGCTGGAGCCGTATTTCGGTGCCGGGGGCGAGGGCGGGTTCGCCACCTTCCTCGACGCCTGGCGCGAGGCGACGGAGGTCATCGGTGGCGCGGGGTTCATCTCGCTGCCCACGTCCAACCACGACTTCTCGCGCCTCGCCACGGGCCCGCGTACGGCCGAACAGCTGCCCGCCGCCTTCGCGTTCCAGCTGACCTGGCCGACGCTCCCCGCGATCTACTACGGGGACGAGATCGGCATGCGGTACGTGCCCGGCACGCCCACCCGCGAGGGCAGCCGACTGGGTCCGCGGTACGACCGCGCCGGGTCCCGTACGCCCATGCAGTGGGACGACTCGCCGAACGCCGGCTTCTCCACCGCACCCGCCGACGCCCTGTACCTGCCGCTCGACCCGGACCCGGCCCGTCCGACGGTCGCCGCCCAGCGCGCCGACGAGGGCTCCCTCCTCCACCTGGTCAGGCGCCTGATCGCGCTCCGCAAGGCCACCCCGGAGCTGAGCGGCGGGGGCTCCACGGAGGTGCTGCACGACGGGTATCCGCTGGTGTACGTCCGGGGCGGGCGCTACCTGGTCGTGGTCAACCCGCGCTCCGAGGCCGCCGAGACCGCCGCGCCGGCCGGCCGGGCGACCGCCGTGGAGGCACGCGGGGTCACCGTCGCGGACGGCCGTATCCGGGCCGAGGGCTTCGGCTTCGGCGTCTTCGCGCTCGACGCGGGCTGACCGGTTCCGCCCCCGCCCGGTCCGCCGGGCGGGGGCGAAGGCCGTACGTCAGCCGGGGGTGTCACCGTACTGCCGTTGCAGCGCTGCCAGTTCGGCGGTCAGCTCCGCGACGAGGTCCTGGTAGGCCGGGTCCTCGTACCGGTTGTGCAGCTCGTCCGGGTCGGCCACCAGGTCGAACAGCTCCCACTCGGGAGCGCGGGTCTCGTCCTTGGCGCCCGGCTGGCCGGAGCCGTGGCCCGGGTAGTGGATCAGCTTGTGGGTGTGCGTACGGACGCCGTAGCTGGCCTGGACGTTGTGGCAGACGTCCAGGTGCTCGAAGTAGCGGTAGTACACCGACTGCCGCCAGTCGTCCGGCCGTTCGCCCCTGAGCAGCGGGACGAGACTGCGGCCCTGCATCCGTGGATGCGCTTCCACTCCGGCGAGGTCCAGGATCGTCTGGGCGTAGTCGACGTTGATCACGAGCTCGTCGCGGCTGCTGCCCGGCGGGGTGACACCCGGCCACCGCACCACCAGCGGGATGCGCAGCGACGGTTCGTACATGAACCGCTTGTCGAACCAGCCGTGTTCGCCCAGGTAGAAGCCGTGGTCGGAGGTGTACGCGACCGCCGTGCTCCGGTCGAGTCCGCTGACGTCCAGGTAGTGGAGGACCCGGCCGACGTTCTCGTCGAGGGCCGCGATGACCCGTAGGTACTCCTTGATGTAGCGGTGGTAGCGCCACTCGCGTTCCTCGCGCTCGTCCAGGCCTTCGGGGACGGGTGCCTTGAGGTCCTGCGGGAGCAGGTCGCGCATCCGCATCTCCGCCTCGGCGGCCGCGCCCGCCCGGTGGCTGTAGTCGTCGTGGAGCGTGCGGGGTGCCGGGATGTCCACGTCCTCGTACAAGTGCCGGTGGCGTTCGGCGGGTTCGAAGGCGCGGTGCGGGGCCTTGTGCTGGATGAACAGCGCGAAGGGCTTGTCGCGGTCGCGGCGGTCGAGCCAGTTGAGCGCGAGGTCGGTGATGAGGTCGGTGACGTAACCGGTGTGCTGCCGTTCCCCGTCGCGGGTGACGAACGTCGGGTCGTGGTAGACGCCGTGTTCCGGCAGCACCTCCCAGTGGTCGAAGCCGACCGGGTCGGAGCAGCCGCCGTGGCCCAGGTGCCATTTGCCGATGATCGCGGTCTGGTAGCCGGCCTCCTGGAGCATGCGCGGGAAGGAGGGCTGGGTGGCGTCGAACTTCTGGCCCTCCTGTTCGAGCGTCGTCATGCCGTTGACGTGGCTGTAGGTGCCGGTCAGCAGGGACGCGCGGGCGGGCGAGCAGATCGAGTTGGTGCAGAAGGCGTTGTCGAAGCGCATGCCCTCGGCGGCCAGCCGGTCGACGGCGGGCGTCCTGTTGATGACGCTGCCGTAGGCGCCGATCGCGGGCACGGCGTGGTCGTCGGTCATGAAGAACACGAGGCTGGGGCGCTCGGTGCCGGTGGTGCTCATGGCCCGGGGTCCTCCTTGGCTGGTGCGGGGTGCGGGCGGGGCCGGTCGGGGGCCAGCCGCAGCGTGCGGCTGGCCGGCATGGGCAGGTCGAGCGTGGTGCGTACGAGACCGTCCGGGCCGGTGTGCGCGAGGGCTTCGGGGCCGGTGTCACCGGCGGGGCGCAGCCGGTAGCGGGCGCCCGGTTCGAGGCCGGCGACCTCCACGGTGACGCGGCGGCCCAGCGCCGGTACCGGTATCACGCAGGGCCGGTCGGCGGCGGCGTTGACCACGCGCACCTCGACCGTGCCGTCGCGCGCGGTGACGGTGGCGGTCACCAGGGCGCGGGCTCCGTCGCCCGTGAGGTGCGCGGGGCGGTGCGGGGCGCCCGCGTCGATCCGGACCCGGACGCCGGCGGGTGCGCTGCCCGGGGCGAGCGCGCAGCCGCGCACGGGGCCGGGGAGCGGTGGCTCGGGGCCCTCGGCCGTCCTGGGCGCGATCCGGTACCAGTAGCCGCGGCCGGGCTCGGCGTGCGTGTCCGCGTAGGGCGGGAGGACGGGGCCGGTGTGGAGGGGCGCGTACGGTCCCTCGTAATGATCGGAACGGTGTACGACGTAACCGGCCGTCCCCGGCGCCGGCACCCAGTCGAGCAGCACATGGCCGATGCCGTCCGTGGAGAGCAGGGCCGTGGCGGGCGGGGGCAGTACGCCCGCCGGGGCGAGGCCGGGGCGCCCGTTCACTTCAGGCCGGAGGTCGCGATGCCCTGGGTGAAGTGCCGCTGGAGGGCGATGAAGACGGCGACGACCGGGAGCACCACGAGCAGGGCGCCGGCCATCAGCACACCGTTGGACCCGGCGGCCTTGGTGGGGTCGGTGGCGAAGGTGGCGAGGGCGACGGGCAGGGTGTACTTGTCGGGGTCGTTGGTCGCGACGAGCGGCCACAGGAAGTTGTTCCACGAGCCGAGGAACACGAAGATCGTCAGCGTGGCGAGGGCCGGCTTGACCAGCGGGATCACGATCCGCCAGAAGATGTACCACTCGCCGGCGCCGTCGATGCGGGCCGCTTCGAGGAGCTCGTCGGGAATCGCCGCCATGAACTGCCGCATGAGGAAGACCCCGAACGCGCCGGCCGCGAAGGGCAGGATGAGCCCCGCGTAGCTGTCGAGCAGCCCCATCTTGCTCATCATCACGAACTGCGGCAGCAGCATCAGGTTGCCCGGCACCATCAGAGCACCCAGCACGATCGCGAGCACGCCCCGCTTGCCGAAGAAGTTGAGCTTGGCGAGCGCGTAACCCAGCATCGAGCAGAACACCAGGTTGCAGAGGGTCACGGCGACGGCGACCACCGCGGAGTTCAGGAAGTTCCGCGCGATGTCCATCAGGTCGAGCAGTTCGCGGAAGTTCGCGAGGGTCCACTCGGTGGGGATCCACACCGGCGGGCTGGCGCCCAGGTCCTGCGGGGTCTTGAAGGCGGACACCGCCATCCACAGGAAGGGCGCGGCCATCACGATCAGGCCCAGGGTGAGCAGGGTGTACGTGAGGGCCGAGGTGCCCGGACGGCGCGCGGTGGCGGTGCGCCGCCTGCCCGGGGCGCTCTTGGTGGGGAGATCGGTGGCGCTCATCAGGTCTTGTCCTTCAGCAGGCGGAACTGGAGCAGCGTGACGGCCAGGACGATCGTGAAGAGGACGTAGGCCATGGCGCTCGCGGAGCCCATGTGGAAGAAGCTGAACCCTTCCTTGTACATGTGCAGTGACACGGTGAGGGTGCTGTCGTCGGGTCCGCCGTCGGTCATCACGAACGGCTCCTCGAAGACGTTGAGGAAGCCGATGGTGGTCATCACCGCGACATACAGCATGGTGGGCCGCAGCAGGGGGACCGTGATCCGGCGGAACTCCTGGAAGGCGCCGGCGCCATCCAGCTTGGCGGCCTCGCGGACCTCGACCGGGATGGCCTGGAGGCCGGCGAGGAAGAGGACCATCGCGGTGCCCATGTTGCGCCAGACGGCCATGACGATCAGGGACGGCATGGCAAGCGCCTTGGAGGCGAGGAAGTCCGGCGTGGAGAAGCCGAGCTGCGCGCCGAGCCCGGCGATCAGGCCCTCCGAGGGGTCGAGCACGAACCGCCAGATGACGGCCACCGCGACGATGGCGGTGACCACGGGGACGTAGAAGCCGACCCGGAAGAAGGTCCGGAGGCGGTCGATGCCGGAGTTGAGGAGCACGGCGGCGATCAGTCCGCTGCCGATGGTCAGGGGGACACCCAGCACCACGAAGTAGCAGGTGTTGAAGAGCGCCCTCATGAACGTCGGGTCGTCGAACAGCGCGGTGTAGTTGTCGAGACCGACGAAGTTCGCGTCGAGCGGGTGGGTGACGTTGCGCAGGCCGAAGTCGGTGAAGCTCATGAGGAGCGTCGCGACGATCGGGAACGCCATGAAGGTCAGGAAGAGGGCCAGGAACGGCGTCGAGTACAGCCAGCCGGCGAGGTTCTGCCGGGAGAGCCGGTCGGGGCGGAGCGTCCGGCCCGCCGGGTCCTGCTGTCCGGAAGGGCCGCCGGCCTGGGCCGGGGCGCGGTCCAGGCCTGCCCCGGCCCGGGTGGCGGCGGTCTTCACTTGGAGATCAGCCCCTCCGTGACGGTCTGGAGCTTCTTCGCCTCGGTGGCCGGGTCGCCGCCCTGCGCGACCTTCCCCAGGGTGGCCTCGATGGCGGCGGCGATCTCGTTCCACTTCTCCAGGGCCGGGACCTCCCGGCCGGTGTCCAGGGCCTTGCGGAAGACCTTCAGGCTGTCGGCCTCGGCGCTGTCCTTGATCTCCGGGAGGTCGTAGGCGGCCTTGTTCGCGGGCAGCGACTTGGTCACGCCGTACCAGGCGGCCTGGGTCTCGGGGGTGGTCAGGAACTGGGTGAACTTCTCGGCGGCGGCCTTGTGCTCGCTGTCCTTGAAGGTCACGAGCGAGGCGCCGCCGACCCAGGAGACGGAGCCCTTCGGACCGGCCGGCAGCGGGGCCGTCTTCCACTTGCCCTTGAGCTGCGGCTGCTGCTCGTTGAGGTTCTGGACCATCCAGGGGCCGGACATGAACATCGGCTCGTCGCCCTTGGCGAAGGTCTTGCCGACGTCAGAGCCCGGCACGAAGTTCTTCTTGGCCAGGCCGTCCTTGAAGTAGCTGCCCCACGTCTCGAACGCCTTCACGGCCTCCGGGGAGCCGAGCGCGGACTTTCCGTCCTCGCCGACGATGCTGCCGCCCTCGGAGTACAGGAACTGCACCCAGCTCTGCCAGGCCCCGGTGTTGCTGGGCTGGAGCGCGGTGCCCCACTGCGAGCCCGCCTTCTGGTACGCCTCGGCGAGCTTGTGGTGGTCGTCCCAGGTGACGGGCGCCTTGTCGTCGCCGGCCTTCTTCGCGAGGTCGGTGCGGTAGTAGAGGCCGCGTACGTCGGCGTACCACGGGACGCCGTAGGCGGTGCCGTCCACGACGTTGCTGTTCCAGGTGGCGGGGAAGAAGTCGGACTTCTTGAAGGTCTTGGTGTTCACCGGCTCCAGCACGTCGAGCGCGATGTACTGCCCCATCATCGTGGAGCCCATCTGCGCCATGTCGGGGAGCTTCCCGGCGGCCGCGGCGGCGGTCATCTTCTGTCCGACGACGTCCCAGCCGATGGGGGTCACCTTGACGGTGATGTTCGGGTTGTCCTTCTCGAAGTCCTTGGCGACCGTGGCGAGCCGCTTGGCCTCCTCGCCCATGCCCCAGACGGTCAGGGTCTGCTTGGCGTCGGCGGACTGCTGCGCGCCACCGCCGCCACCGCAGGCGGTGAGGGACAGCGCGGCGGCCACTGCGACGGAGATACCTATGACGGTCTTGGCGGGGCGTGCCATGAAGCTCCTCCTTGAGCTGTGTATGCGCTATCTGAAAGCGCATACAGGACTCTGCAATACGGGTCAGGATCGCTCAAGAGGGATGGGATAACGCTTGGATAACGGAGGGGGTGGCGGGGTTGACCCGGGCATGCGTGAGGGGGTTCACGCCGTGTGTACGAGAATGGGCGTGCGGGGTCCGCGTACGCCCCTGACCTGGGCCTAAGGGGCAGGGCCCCGAGGCCCGCGACCGCGCCCCGACCTGGGCGTACGGCCCCGTTCCCCGCCTCTACGCCGACGCGTCCGCCGGGCAGCCGCAGCTGCGGCGCAGCACCGCCGAGACGGGCAGGAGCCGCTCCTGCGGGGGTCTGTCGCGCTCGGCGAGCCGGGCCACCAGCAGCTCGACGGCCTCCACGCCCAGCAGGCCCATGGGCTGCCGGACCGTCGTGAGCGTCGGCCGTACGAGCCGGCTGAGCGGGATGCCGTCGAAGCCGGTCACGGCGATGTCCCCGGGCACGTCGATGCCGCGCGCCTCCAGGGCGTGCAGCGCGCCCACGGCCATCTGGTCGTTGGCGAACACCAGGCCCTGGGGCCGGGGCCCCTCCGCCGCCGCCCCGAACAGTGTCTCCACCGCCTGGCGTCCGGCGGCCTGGGTGAGGTCGCCCCGCAGGTCGGGGGCCTTGGGCAGCGGGAGACCGGCTTCGAGGTGGGCCGCCTGGTAGCCGAGGAACCGGGCCTCGCCGTCCGGGGAGTCCTCGGGCCCGCCGACGAACGCGAGCCGCCGCAGCCGGTGCGGGCCGAGCAGGTGCCTCGTGATCTGCAACTGCCCGTCGAAGTTGGCCACCTTCACGTGGTCGATGCCGTCGTACGGCTCCCCCGCGAGCAGCACGACCGGGACCCGCCGGGCCACCATCTCCAGGATCTCGTCGGGCACCGCCTGGGCGAGGACGGCGAGCCCGTCCACCCGGCCCGCGACCTCGGTGAGCCGGGCGCCCGCGTCGTCGGCGTGCGAGGAGGCGATGAGCAGCGCGTAGCCGTGGCGCCTCGCGGCGCGCTCCATGCCCCTTATGACCTCGTCGGAGTAGAGGGTGACCTCGCCGGGGTCGGCGGCGGGCGCGCTGTCGGCCTCCGCGTCGTGGAAGTCCGGGTAGCACAGGCCGAGTACGCCGGTGGAGCGGCTGGCGAGGCCGCGGGCGCTGCCGCTGGGCACGTACCCGAGTTCGCGTGCGCTGGCCAGCACGCGTTCGCGGGTCTCCCCGCGCACCGATTCGGGGCTGCGGTACACCCGCGACACCGTGGCGATGGAGACCCCCGCCCGCTCGGCAACGTCGTACACCGTCGGAGTACTCATCGCGCCGCGTCACCTCTCTTCCGCTGTGGTGGAGAGATGTTCCCACATGCGGGGCGGGTGTATGGAAGCGCATTCACGCCCCGGCCGCCGGAGGGCCGGGCACGCAGAATTCGCCCGGCGTTCCCGGGCCGTCCTTCCGGGGGACGGCATTCCGTTCGGCCGGGGCCGAGAGCGTCGGGCCGCCCGCCTCCTCACGACCTCAGGATGGATTCCGTGACTGCACCGCTCCCCCGGCCCCGCGCCCTCGCCCGTTTCCTCGTCGCCGCGCCGCTGCTGGCCGCCGGTGCGCTGACCGGTGTGCCGGCGGCGCACGCGGCCCCGGCCGACGACGTGCGTATCAACGAGGTGGTGACCACCGGCGACGTGAACGACTCGGTCGAGCTGTACAACAAGGGCGGCTCGTCGGTCGACGTGTCGGGCTGGATCCTGAAGGACGACGACAACGACCACACGTACAAGATCCCCTCGGGGACGACGCTGGCGCCGGGCGGCTTCCGGGCGTTCGACGTCAGCGGCGCGTTCGGGCTGGGCTCGGCGGACCAGGCCCGGCTGTACCTGGCGGACGGCAAGACGCAGGTGGACGGCTTCTCGTGGAGCAGTCACTCGAACCCGTCCTGGTCGCGCTGCGCCGACGGCACCGGCGCCTTCAAGCAGGCGGCGTCGGTGACGCTGGGCGCCGCGAACGCCTGCGGTACGGGTGGGGGCTCGACGACCCCCGTGGCGTGGCCCGGGGGCGGCTCGGTCGCCACGGCGGACGGCTCGAACGTCTTCGGCGAGGACCTGAGCGGCCTCTACCAGGACGGCAGCGTGCTGTGGGCGGCGCAGAACAGCGGCAAGCTGTGGCGCCTGGTGCGGGACGGGTCCGGCGGCTGGAAGCCGGACACCGCGAACGGCTGGTCCTCGGGCAAGACCCTGCGCTTCCCGGGCGGCTCCGGCAGCCCGGACAGTGAGGGGGTCACGGTGGCGGCCGGCGGGCTCTTCGTCGCGAGCGAGCGCAACGGGGACGCCTCGGGCACGAGCCGCCTGTCGGTGCTGCGGTACGACGTCAGCGGTTCGGGTTCGTCGCTGACGGCCACCAAGGAGTGGAACCTCACCTCGGACCTTCCGTCGACGGGCTCCAACCTGGGTCTGGAAGCGGTGACTTGGGTGCCGGACGCGTCGCTGACCGCCGCCGGATTCAAGGACGCGTCGACGGGCGCGGCGTACGACCCGGCCCACTACGCCGCCCACGGCAACGGCGTCTTCTTCGTCGGCGTCGAGGGCACGGGCATGGTGTACGGCTATGTCCTGGCCGACTCCGGCTCGTACACCCGGATCGCCTCCTTCAGCAGCGGTCTGTCCGGCGTGATGGAGCTCCAGTGGGAGCCCCAGGCGTCCCGCCTCTGGGCGGTCTGCGACGACACCTGCGACGGCCGCCACCAGACCTTCACGGTCAGCGCGGCGGGCGCGTTCGCCCCGGCCGCGACGTACAACCGCCCGTCCGGCATGGCGAATTACAACAACGAGGGCTTCGCCCTGGCGGGCGCCGACGAGTGCGTGGCCGGGTCGAAGCCGGTGTACTGGTCGGACGACGCGAACGACGGCGGGCACGCGCTGCGGCGGGGCAGCGTCAGTTGCTGACCGGGTGCGGTGCGGCCGCTCACCCCTGTGACGCCTCATAGGCGGCGCGGATCGCGGCGGGGACGCGCCCACGGTCATTGACGAGATGGCCGTGGGCGCGTGCCCAGAGGCGCATCGGCTCGTCTCCCGGACGGGACCCGGACCTGCGGCCGGGGCCTCGCCAGTCTCCCGAGGAGACACCCTCCATCCGGTCCGCCGCCTCTTGGAAGAAGGCGAACAGCGAGGCGTACACGCTCTCTTCGGGGCCGCATGCCTCGTCCCAGCTGCCGATGGTTCCGTTCAGCGTGTCCAGGAACGTTCCGTAGAGGCCGTCGCGCTCCGCTGCGATGGGCACCCACGCGCGGCGCCAGAGCGGATGGCTCGGGTCTGCGGAGGGCTGCGCCTCCGCCAGCCTCATCCGCTGCGCGTACAGCCGCTGAATGCCCGTCAGCCCGAGGAGGAGGTGGCCGCCGGGGATGTACGTCTCACACGCCGGCGCCACCGGACTCGACAGGTCACCTGGCCGCCTGCCGGCATCGATGTCGTTGGCCAGGAGCCACTGCCGCATCTCCGTCGGCAGATCCAGCCCCATGTCCAGCTCGGCTTCTCTGATGGCCGCGGGACTTCCCGGCCCACCGAGCGCGGCGAAGGCTTCAGGGGCGTGGCGCTCAAGCCACGCGGTCACCCGGCCCCACGCCTCGCGCACGTCTCCCGTGTCACGCATCGGGGTCTCGCTCACGTATGACCTCCATTCCGGCGGGACGCGCCTCTATGGGAAACCGTACGCGGGGCCTCTGACAGGTACGGCGTACGGCGGGCCTCTCACCTGCGGAGGGCGGTGTCCAGTGCCGTCATGAGCTGCGCGGCGCGGGTCCTGCCGGTGGGGGCGGGAGGGTAGCGGCGGAGGATGTCGATCAGGGCGGGGGTGGCTCGTTCACGGGCCCTTTCGATCGCCCGGTCCCCCGCCGCAGGCTCCGCGATCTCCGCGACGCGGGCCGCGTTCGCCGCCGCGCGCAGGATGTGGGCGACCTGGTGGGCCTTGGCGATCGGGTGCAGGTAGGCGGCGGACGCGGCGTCGCCGGCCGCCTGCGCGGCGAGGCGGGCGGCCTCCGTGGCCGCGTCCTTCGCGGCGCGGTGGGCGTCCATCGACGCGACGCGCTGGAGCCGGGTCCTGGGCGCGCCGTCGATGAACTCCCGGGCCGCCTCGATGGCGGCCCGGGGCCGTACATCTCCGGGGTGTGCGTCTTCGAACACCGACAGGACGTCCTGCGCCGCCTCGGTGGCGTAGCGCGCTACGGCCCTCAGCTCGTCCAGGGACAGTTCGAAGTCGCTCGTCACGCCGGTGATCCTCGCACGGGCGTCCGTTCAGCCGAGCCGGTCCGCCGTGTACGCCTCGATGGCGTCGCGCTGGAACGCGGCGAGGCCGGGCGCGATGGCCTCGTAGGCCGCGCGCCAGTCGGGGTTGTCCACGACGGAGCGGCCCATGGCCAGGTGCTCGTCGGCGGTGACCAGGCGCAGGGCGGAGAGCAGCCGGTAGTGGGCGTCGACCTCGGCCTGGACCGGGGCGGAGTCGGCCGCGTGACCGGCGGCCCGGAGTTCGGCGAGGCGGATCATCCTGGCCGTACGGTCGCGCTGGCCGGCCTCGATGTCCTCGGGGCTCCTTCCGCCGACGTGCTCGGCGACCCGCTCGGCGTGGGCGGGGAAGTCGCGCAGGCTGTCCTCGTACTGGTCCGGCTGTACGCCCTCGAAGAGGTTCTCCGGTCGGTTGATGGTCATGGGTGCGTCGTCCTTCCTGGACAGTTCCAGTTCGGCGATCGTGCGCGAGACGGTGGTGGCCAGCGTGTCGAGCCGGTCCCGTTCGGCCAGGAGCCGCCGGTGGTGGCCGCGCAGGGCCTCCACCGCGTCGACCTGCTCGGCCAGGACACGGCCGATGTCCTCCAGCCCGAGACCCAGCTCCCGCAGGACCAGGATCTGCTGGAGCCGCAGGAGCTGGTGCTCCCCGTAGTACCGGAGCCCGCCCGCCCCGGTCCGGGCGGGCGGCAACAACCCGATCGCGTCGTAATGCCGCAGCGTCCGGGCGGTCACCCCGGACACCCGCGCCACCTCAGCGGTCGGCCACTCCATCCCCGTCACCCCGCACTTTCGCCGTACGGGGCCGGCGTTTCCGGCCCTGTCCCATGAACGTAGAAGCTGCCGCTGCGTCAACCGCAAGGCGTTGCGTCCGTCACCCGAAAAAGGGTGGGCGGACCGTAGGTCCCCTCTGCCAGGATGGCCCGCCATGACCGCAGCGCGCGCCACCGCCCTCTTCGACCAGCTGGCCCCGGTGTACGACGAGGTGTTGCCGTTCTTCACCGGGTTCGCGCGGCAGCACATGGAGTGGCTTACTCCGGTGCGTGGTGCCCGGGTCCTCGATCTGGGGGCCGGGCGGGGTGCGCTGACCGGTGCCGCGCTTGCTCGTGGGTGCCGGGTGACGGCGGTGGACTGCGCTCCCGGGATGGTCGAGCGGCTGGCGGTCCAGTATCCGCAGGTGTGCGAGGCGCGGGTGATGGACGTTCACCGGCTGGGCTTCCCCGACGGCTCGTTCGACCTGGTCTGTGCGGGGTTCGTCGTCCATCTGCTCGATGATCCGGCTGCGGCGGTGCAGGAGATCCGGCGCGTCCTCGCTCCCGGCGGGGTGTTCTCCTTCTCCGTCCCTGGTGAGGTCGAGGACGCGCCGGAGTGGGAGTTCTACGGGGGCCTCTTCCGGGAGTTCCAGCACCTGATTCCCGAGGGACAGGGGCGGCTCAGTCGCCCCCTGGACGCGGAGGGGCTGCTCTCGGCCGCGGGGTTCACCGGTATCGGTGAGGCCGGCATCGAGCAGCGCCTGCCCGTCCCCGACGCCGACACGTTCTGGGACTGGGGGCTCTCGCACGGCTCCCGCGCCTACTTCGACGCCCTGCCGGCCCATGCGCGTACCGAGTTCGAAGCCCGGGTGCGGGCGGAGCTGTCCGCCATGGACCCGATCGTGTTCGCCGCCGGTGCACGCCTCTGGAGGGGCACCTCAGCGGCCTGACCTCGGGCGGCGAACCACACCATCGTTCGTGAGGGCGAAGCCCCGCAGCGGGGCCTGGGGTTCGCCCGCCGTGTTCACCGGCTGCGGCGTCTTCGCCGGCCTTGGCGTGGTCATCGCACTCGCGTCAAGCGCGGTACGGCACGCCGAACTGCCCCGGAAGGCGCCGAGCGCGTCGTCGCCCGGGCCGCCGGCTGTTGAGGGCCTCACTCGCCCGTCTCGCCGTCGATGAGCTCGCGCGCGATGTCGAGGTGGCCGACGTGGCGGGCGTACTCCTGGAGGAGATGGAAGAGGATGCGGCTCAGCGCGGGCGCTTGGCCGGGTGTCTTGAAGCGGCCACCGAGACGTGCCTTGTCGCTCAGGACGGCCTCCGATACGAGAGACTGCGCGGCCGCCACCTCCGCCTGGTACGCGGCGATCACCTGCGCGGTTGGGGTGTCGGCCGCAACCGTCCACTCCTCGGCGTCTCCGCCGGGCGGATAGGCGATGACGTCCTCGGCGGCGAATCCCCACCGAAGCCAACGGCGTTCGACCCAGCCGAGGTGCTGTACCAGGCCCAGCGGCGACCAGCCCAAGGGTTCGACAGGCGTACGAAGCAGCTCGTCGGGGAGTCCGGCGAGCTTCCGCATCAGGGCCTCGCGGTACCAGTCCAGATAACCGAGGAGGAGTTCGCGGGCATCGGTGACACCCACGGCCGGTCCGTCGAGGAGCGCGGGCTCCTCCTGCGAAGGCTGTTGCATACAGCGAACATAGCGCCGAGTCGGCCGCCGACGTCAGACACCGTTCGCCGGCCCGGTCCGCGCCCCGGGGATCTCGTACTCCGCCCACACCGTCTTCCCCGGTGCCCGCGTCCTCGGGTACCAGCCCCAGCGTGTGGCCATGCCCTCGACGAGGAGCAGGCCGCGGCCGTCGTCCGCGAGGCCGGCGGCCGGGAGATTGCCGGGGCGGGGCGGGACGCGTTCGCCCCGGGTGTCGGTCACCTCGATCCGGGCCGTCGGACCGGGGCGCTCCACGACGCGCAGCAGCAGGCGGAAGTCCCTGCCCTGTACGTGGCCGTGGCGCACCGCGTTCGCCGTCAGCTCCGCCGTGATCAGGACGACCGCTTCGTGCGTCTCCGTCCCGTACGGCAGACCCCAGGCGGCGGGCCAGCCTCGCGCCCCGGGGCGTGGGACCATCAATGGTCAACCCGGCACATACAGAGCGCTGTTGAGAGAGTCATGGACATGACCGAACCCCTCGCCTGGTTCAAGAGCATCGAGGTCGCAGCCAGCGCCCGAGCCGTGCACGTCCGTGACTCCAAGGACGCGGCCGGGTCCGTCCTCCACCTGTCGCGCGACGCCTGGGCCGGGTTCGTCGGACTCGCCACAGCGGAGTAGTACAGGCCGCGTCTGTACGCAACAGAGCCCTGCCGGTCCGAGGCGGACCGGCAGGGCTCTCGCGTGCGCGGGTAAACGGTCAGGGGCGCCAGCCGTCCGGCTTGCTGCCCTGGCGGACCTGGGTCGTACCGTTGCACAGGCCGTTGTCGGACGGCTGCCAGATGTTGATCACGTCAACGTCGTTCGCCCACGTGCCGCCGTTGGGGTGGGCGTAGGCGCCGAGGTTCACGGCGGTCTTCCGCGGAATGCAGATGTAACGGTCCGGGGACGGGCCGGTGTCGAGCAGCCAGACGGAGTCGTCGTTACGCGTGTTGACCACCGCGTCCGTGACGTTCCGGTAGGCGGTCGGCATCGACTGGTAGCCCGGGTCCTGGTAGCGGCCCCAGATGGTGCCGGTTGTATAGGAACCCTTGTACAGGCAGACGTTCGGGTAGCTGCATCCGTGCATGCTGGCGGCCTGGGCCGGTGACGCCGCCAGGGGCATCGCGGCGGCGGCGACACCCAGGGCGAACAGCGTTGCGGTGAGTCTGGTCTTCAGCGACATCGGGCTCCCATTCCTGCTTCGGAGGTTCGTGACGGTCTCGCTGATGGACCTTAGGGTCGTCGGCGGTGGCTGACTTTGCCCGTTGCGCACGGCTCTTTGCCCGTCGTGCGCCGCTCCGGACCGCACACCCGCACCCCGCGTCACATCCGTTGCACCATGGGAGCGTGTACTCCACACTCGTCTGCGACCGTTCATGTCGAAGGGGGCGCACATGAGTCCGGCACTGGATACCGCGTACATACGGCCGCAGGACCGCGAGGAGATCATCCGGCACGCGGTATGGGAATCGGTGGTGCCGGTCGACATCGATCACCGGGCGCCCGACGGGCAGATACGGGCCCGGATGGACGTGAGGGCGGTCGGGGCGTTACGCGTGTCTTCAGCCCGGTCGTCGGCGGTGACGTTACGGCGGACCGAGCAGCTGGTGCGTAAGGACGAGGAGCCCTCGCTCTTCATCAGTCTTCAGGTGACGGGCACCAGCATGGGGGCGCAGAACGGGCGCCAATGCGTCATCGGTCCCGGGGAGTTCGCGGTGTTCCGGTCGGACGCGACCTACACGATGCTCTTCGATGAAGGCGTCGACCACCACTTCCTGCGGCTGCCCCTCTCCGTGCTCGCGCTGCCCGACCGGCTGATCCGGGACACCACCACGCTCACGTTCGGCACCGACGACCCGCTCGCGCGGCTGGCGTACACGTACTTCTCGCAGCTCGCCCGGAGCGACGAGCTGCACCGCAGCGACCGGGCGGATGCCGTGCTGCCGCCGAGCGTGGAGCTGCTGCGGGCCGTCCTGGTCTCCCGGCACGGGGACATCGTGCCGGCGAAGGAGCCGATGGAGGCGACGCTCGGGCTGCGGATCACGCACTACATCCGGGAGCATCTGGCCGAGCCCGATCTGTCGGCGGCGCGCATCGCGGCCGCGCACGGCATCTCCGTACGGCATCTGTACACCGTGCTGTCCCGGGCCGGGATCGGCCTCGGGGACTGGATTCGGGCCCGGCGGCTCGAAGCGTGCAAGCGGGAGCTGGCCGGGCCCGCCGGGCGGGCGCGGACCGTGGCGGCGATCGCGCGGAGCTGGGGCTTCGTGAACGCGGCGCACTTCAGCAAGGTCTTCAAGGATGCTTACGGTGTCTCTCCACGGGCGTGGGGGGGGGGGGGGGGGGGGGGGGGGGGGGGGGGGGGGGGGGGGCCGGGGGGGGGCGTCGGCGGTGACGCCTGGGCGTGGGTCGTGGGTGGGGAAGCTGGTGATGCGGGGGTGCGGGGTGTGGTCGACGGCGGCGCCGTGTCCGGTGCTGGGT
>NZ_JBIWCN010000029.1:0-96303 GCF_044761525.1 Streptomyces sp. NPDC097595
AACGCATCCCCTTCGCCTGGAACAACATCACCCTCCACGCCACCCACGCCACCACCCTCCACGCCCACCTCACCCCCACCACCCCCGACACCGTCCGCATCAGCGCGACCGATGAGACCGGGCAGCCGGTGGCGACCATCGGTGAGCTGGTGCTCCGGCCGATCGGCACCGAGCCGCAGGCCGCCGACGAGGGAATCCTGCTGGGCGTCGACTGGACCCCGGTCCGGGCCGACGAGACCGGGACCCCGGACGCGCCGGTCGCGGCCGTGATCGGCACGCCCGGTCCGGAGCTCGCCGCCGGACTCGGCGGGGAGACCGTGCGCCACCCGGACCTGGCGGCCCTGTTCGCCGCCGAAGGCCCGGTGCCGCAGACGGTTTTCCTGCCGGTTCCGGCCGGCCAGGAGACCCGTGGCGCTCTCGCGTACGTCCTGGAGGCCGCGCAGCAGTGGCTGGCCGATGGCCGGGCCGGGGGTTCGCGGCTCGTCGTCGTCACCACCGGTGCCGTCGCCACCCATCGCGGCGACCTGCTGCACGATCTGGCCGGCGCCGCCGTGTGGGGATTCGTGCGGGCCACGCAGACGGAGAACCCGGACGCGTTCGTCCTGCTGGACCTCGCTCCGGCCGAGCCGGCCGACGCCGCCGCACTGGCCGTCGCCGTGTCCGCCACCGACGACGAAACCCAACTCGCCCTCCGCCAGGGCACGGTGTACGTCAACCGGCTCACCCGAGGGGCCGCTGCCGATGGCGTACTGACCCCGCCCGTCGACACCGGCGCATGGCGCCTGGGCAGCACCGGCAAGGGCACCCTGGAGAACATCGCCCTGGTCCCGTCACCGGACGCCACCGGGCCGCTCGCCGCAGGCCAGGTCCGGGTCGCCGTACGGGCCGTGGGCGCCAACTTCCGCGACGTCCTCATCGCCCTCGGCAGCTACCCCGGTGAGGCGCCGATGGGCAGCGAGGGCGCGGGCGTCGTCCTGGAGACCGGTCCCGGAGTCACCTCCCTCGCCGTGGGCGACCGGGTGATGGGCCTGTTCTCCGACGGCGCCGGACCCGTCGCCGTCACCGACCACCGCACGCTCGGCCACGTACCGTCCGGCTGGACGTTCACCGAGGCGGCGGCGACCCCGATCGTCTTCCTGACGGCGTATTACGGTCTGACGGATCTGGCGGGGCTGCGGGCGGGTGAGCGGCTGCTGGTGCATTCCGCGGCGGGTGGGGTCGGTATGGCCGCCACCCAGATCGCCCGGCACCTGGGTGCCGAGGTGTTCGGCACGGCCAGCACCGGCAAGTGGGACACCCTGCGCGGTCTCGGCTTCGACGACGCGCACCTGGCCAGCTCCCGCACCCTCGACTTCGAGCAGCAGTTCACCGCCGCCACCGAAGGCCACGGCTTCGACGTCGTACTCGACTCCCTCGCCAAGGAGTTCGTCGACGCCACCCTGCGCCTCCAGCCTCACGGCGGCCGCTTCCTGGAGATGGGCAAGGCCGACGTCCGCGACCCGGAGCAGGTGGCCCAGGAGCACCCGGGCGTCGCCTACCGGGCCTTCGACCTCATGGAAGCCGGCCCGGAGCGCATCCAGGAGATGCTGGGCGAGCTGAAGAGCCTGTTCGAGGCGGGCGCCCTGCACCCCCTGCCGGTCCGGTCGTGGGACATCCGCTACGCACGTGACGCCTTCCGCTTCCTGGGCCAGGCCCGGCATGTCGGCAAGGTCGCCCTCTCGCTGCCGCGTGAGCTGGATCCGGCGGGAACGGTCCTGATCACCGGGGCCACCGGCACCCTGGGCACTCTCCTCGCCCGCCACCTCGTCACCCACCACGACGTCCGCCACCTCCTCCTGACCAGCCGCCGGGGTGCCGACGCCCCCGGGGCCGACGCCCTGCGGGCCGAACTCGAAGCCCTCGGCGCGACCGTCACCCTGACCGCCTGCGACACGGCCGACCGCGACGCCCTCGCCGCCGTCCTGAACACCGTCCCGACCGACCACCCCCTCACCGCGGTCGTCCACACCGCGGGCGTCCTCGACGACGGCACCATCGACACCCTCACCCCCGAACGTCTCGACACCGTCCTGCGCCCCAAGGCCGACACCGCCTGGCACCTGCACGAACTCACCCGCGACACCGACCTCGCCGCGTTCGTCCTCTACTCCTCCGCCGCCGGCGTCCTCGGCAACGCCGGACAAGCCAACTACGCCGCCGCCAACACCTTCCTCGACGCCCTCGCCGCACACCGCCACACCCAAGGACTCCCCGCCACCTCCCTCGCCTGGGGACTCTGGGACCAGGCCGGCGGCATGGGTGGCACCCTCGCCCAGGCCGACCTGGACCGGCTCGCCGACACCGGCACCGCCGCCATCACCGCCCAGCAGGGCCTGGCCGCCTTCGACGCCGCGCTCGGCCACCACCGGCCCGCGCTCCTCGCCGTACCGATGAACACCACCGCCCTCCGGGCCCGCGCCAAGAGCGGCTCACTCGCTCCGCTCCTGCGCGGCCTGGTCCGTACACCGGTACGCCGAGCCGCGGCCGCCCGGGCCGGGGCGGCCGGTGCCACCTCGCTCGCCCAGCGGCTCGCCGCGCTGCCGGCCCCCGAGCAGGACCGGCTGCTGCTGGACCTGGTCCGGGAGGAGGTGGCCGCCGTGCTCGGCCGGTCCGACGCCGCCGTGCTGGACCCGAGCAGGACCTTCACCACCCTCGGCTTCGACTCGCTGTCCGCCGTCGAGCTGCGCAACCGGCTCGGCGCCGCCACCGGCCGGCGCCTCACCCCGACCCTGATCTTCGACCACCCCACCCCCGCCGCGCTCGCCACCCACCTGCGCGACACGCTGCTCGGCACACAGGCCGCGGCCCCGGCCCCCGCCGCCACGGCCGCAGCGGGTGCCGGTGCCGACGACGCCATCGCCATCGTCTCCATGGGCTGCCGCTTCCCCGGCGGGATCACCACACCGGAAGACCTCTGGCAGCTCGTGAAGAGCGGCGTGGACACCGTCGGCGGCTTCCCGGAGAACCGCGGCTGGGACCTCGACGGCCTCTACGACCCCGACCCGGAGGCCACCGGCACCTCGTACACCCGGCAGGGCGCCTTCCTGCGCGACGCCGACACCTTCGACGCCGACTTCTTCGGCATCAACCCGCGTGAGGCGCTCGCCATGGACCCGCAGCAGCGCCTGCTGCTTGAGACGGCCTGGGAGACGCTCGAACGCGCCGGGATCGACCCGGACCGGCTGCGTGGCAGCGACACCGGAGTCTTCGCGGGCGTCATCACGGGTGACTACGTGACCCGGCTGGACCGGCTCCCCGAGGGCCTGGAGGGTTACGTCTCCACCGGCACCACCACCAGCGTCGCCTCCGGCCGGGTCTCCTACACCCTCGGCCTGGAAGGGCCGGCGCTGACCGTGGACACGGCCTGTTCCTCCTCCCTGGTCGCCCTTCACCTCGCGGCGCAGGCGCTGCGACGGGGCGAGTGCTCGCTCGCCCTGGCGGGCGGTGCGACGGTGATGGCGGGACCCATCAACTTCGTGGAGTTCTCGCGGCAACGCGCCCTGTCGCCTGACGGCCGCTGCAAGGCGTTCTCCTCCACGGCCGACGGCACCGGATGGGGCGAGGGCGTGGGCCTGGTCCTGCTGGAGCGGCTTTCCGACGCACAGGCCAACGGGCATCAGGTGCTGGCCGTCCTCCGGGGTTCGGCGACGAACCAGGACGGTGCCAGCAACGGTCTGACCGCGCCGAGCGGCCCCTCGCAGCAGCGGGTGATCCGGCAGGCCCTCGCCGACGCGGGCCTGACCGGCGCGGACGTCGACGTCGTGGACGCGCACGGTACGGGGACCAAGCTCGGCGACCCGATCGAGGCGCAGGCCCTGATCGCCACGTACGGGCAGGAGCGCACCCCCGAACAGCCCCTGTGGCTCGGCTCGTTGAAGTCCAACATCGGGCACACCCTGGCCGCCGCCGGTGTCGCCGGCGTCATCAAGATGGTGCAGGCCATGCGGCACGGGGTGCTGCCCCGCACCCTGCACGTGGACGAGCCGACCCCGCACGTCGACTGGGAGGCCGGCGCGGTCGCGCTGCTGACCCGGGAACAGCCGTGGCCCGAGCTGGACCGCCCTCGCCGCGCGGCCGTCTCGTCCTTCGGCTTCAGCGGTACGAACGCCCACCTGATCCTGGAACAGGCTCCCGAGGTTCCGGCGGCGGACGAGCCCGCTGTGCCCATGGCCGAAGGGGTCGCGCCGTGGGTGATCGCGGCGAAGAGCCCGGCCGCTCTGCGGGAGCAGGCCGCGCGGCTCGCGGCGTTCGCCGACAGTCACCCGGAGGCGGCGGCGTCCGAGGTGGGCTCCGCACTGGTGGCCACGCGTACGCCCTTCGCGCACCGGGCGGTCGCCATCGGCAAGGACCGCGAGGAACTGCTCCGGTCGGTACGCGAACTGGCCGCCGGCGACCAGTCCGCCGGCGCCGTGACCGGTGAGGTCGCAGGGGGCAAGACCGTGTTCGTCTTCCCCGGTCAGGGTTCGCAGTGGATCGGCATGGCGGCGGGTCTGTTTGAGGCGTCGCCGGCGTTCCGGGAGCGTCTTGAGGACTGTGCGCGTGCGCTGTCCGTGCACACGGAATGGGATCTGCTGCCGGTCCTCCTGGAAGGCGATCCTGAAGGTCTGCTGGAGCGGGTGGACGTGATCCAGCCCGCGCTGTGGGCGGTCATGGTTTCCCTCGCCGAGGTATGGCGCTCCTATGGAGTCGTGCCGGACGCGGTGGTCGGGCACTCGCAGGGCGAGATCGCGGCGGCTGTGGTGTCCGGTGCGCTGTCCTTGGAGGACGGCGCCTTGGTGGTGGCGCTGAGGAGCCGGGCGATCAAGGCCCTGGCGGGCCGGGGCGGGATGCTCTCGGTCGCGCTGCCCGCTGATGCGGTGCGCCCGTATCTGACGCGGTGGGCGGACGATCTGGGTGTGGCCACGGTCAACGGCCCGTCGTCCACGGTCGTGTCGGGCACGGGCAGTGCCCTGGACGAGCTGGTCGCGGTGCTTCGCGCGGACGGGGTGCGCTCGCGCCGTATCGCGGTGGATTACGCCTCGCACTCCCCGCACGTGGAGTCCATCCAGGCCGAGCTGGCGCAGCTCCTGGCCCCGGTTGCTCCTCGGGTGCCCGAGATCCCGTTCTACTCCACCGTCACGAACGAGGTGGTCGACAGCGCGGCCCTGGACGCGGAGTACTGGTACCAGAACCTGCGCCGGACGGTCGAGTTCGAGAAGACGACTCGGGCTCTGCTCGCGGACGGTTTCACGACGTTCATCGAGTCGAGCGCCCACCCGGTCCTGACGATCGGTCTCCAGGAGACCTTCGAGGCCGCCGAAGCGGTCGCGGCGCTCGCGGTGCCGTCGCTCCGCCGGGACGAAGGCGGCCTGGACCGGTTCCTCCTGTCCGCCGGTCAGGCGTGGGCCCACGGCGTCCCCGTCGACTGGACGACAGCCCTCCCCGAACCCCGGAACTCGCTCGACCTGCCCACGTACCCCTTCCAGCGCACCCGCTACTGGCTGGAGTCCACCCCCGCCAACGGCCACGTGTCCACCGCCGGTCTCGCCGCCACCACACACCCCCTTCTCGGAGCGGCCGTGGCCGTGGCCGGGTCGGAGACGGTGCTGTTCACCGGCCGGCTGTCCCTGGCCACCCACCCGTGGCTCGCCGACCACACGGTCGCTGGCACGGTCCTGCTGCCCGGCGCGGCCTATGCCGACCTCGCCCTGTTCGCCGCGGCCCAGTTCGACGCGGGCGTCGTCAACGACCTGGTGCTGCACGCCCCGCTCGCCCTCCCGGCGACCGGAGCCGCGCAGATCCAGCTCACCGTCCACGGCCCGGACTCCTCCGGCCGCCGCGAACTCTCCGTCCACGCCCGCCCGGAGACCGACGCCGACGCCGCCGAATGGACCCTGCACGCCCAAGGCCTCCTCGTCGCCGAGGCGCCCGACCGCCCGGCACCGGCAGGCTCCGACTGGCCTCCGGCCGGCGCCACTCCGGTGGACCTCGCCGACGCCTACGGGCACCTCGCCGACCAGGGATACGAGTACGGTCCCGCCTTCCAGGGCCTGACCGCTCTCTGGCAGAGCGGCGGAACGCTGTACGCCGAGGTCGAACTCGCCCCCGGCACCGCCACCGCCGGGCACGCCCTGCACCCGGCGCTCCTCGACTCGGCCCTGCACCCGCTGGTCGTGACCGCCCTGGCCGAGGCCGGCGACGACGGCCTGCGGCTGCGCGTCCCGTACTCCTGGACCGGGCTGACGGCACCCGCCACGGCGCCGTCGGCGCTGCGGGTGACGCTCGACCCGACCGGCGACGACACCGTCCGGCTGCTCTTCACCGACACCTCGGGCGCTCCTCTCGGCGGTGTCGACACGCTCACCGTGCGGGCCACCGACCAGGCCGCCATCGCCGCGCTGCGCACCGACCGGCTGCCGCTGCACCACGTGCGCTGGGAGCCCGTCGAGCTGCCCGTCGCCGAGAGCGCCCCCGACCGGGCCGTGTGGCTCGGCGCCGACCCGGCGGGGCTTCGCGGCGCGCTCGGCATCGCCCAGGAACCGTACGACGACATACGGGTCCTCGCGGCGGCCGTAGCCGGGGGTGGGACCGCACCCCAACACATCCTGATGGCCCCGCCCGCCGACGCCGATCCGGGCACGGCCGTGCACCGGCTGCTGGAACTCGTCCAGTACTGGCTCGCCGAGGACGGCCTGGGCGGGAGCACACTCGTCCTCCTCAGCCGCGGGGCCACCGACGGAACGGACCCGGTGGCGGCGGCCATGTGGGGCCTGCTCAGGGTCGTCGGCTCCGAGAACCCGGGCCGCGTCGTCCTGATCGACCCGGGCACCGGCACCGAAACGGCCACCGACACCGCACGCGGCACGCTGTCCGCCCTGGCCGCGGGGGAGCCCGAACTGCTCCTGAGCGGCGGTGCGGCGGCCCGCCCGCGGATCGCCCCGGCCCGTCCGGAGCAGGCTGACGCGGCCATCCGGTTCACCCCGGAGGGCACGGTCCTGATCACCGGCGGCACCGGTGCCCTTGGCGCGCTCTTCGCCCGCCACCTGGTCACCGCGTACGGAGTCCGCCACCTGCTGCTCGCCGGCCGACGCGGAGCACAGGCCCCCGGCGCCGACACGCTGCGCGCCGAACTCGAAGCCCTCGGCGCGACCGTCACCCTGGCCGCCTGCGACACCGCCGACCGGGACGCGCTCGCCGCACTCCTGGCCGCCGTACCCACCGACCACCCCCTCACCGCGGTGGTGCACAGCGCGGGCGTCCTCGACGACGGCATCGTGCAGGGGCTGACCCGCGAACGCTTCGCGGCGGTGTGGCGGCCCAAGGCCGACGCCGCGCGCCACTTGCACGAGCTGACCGCCGGCCTGGAACTGGACGCCTTCGTCCTCTTCTCCTCGCTCGCCGGCCAGGCGGGCAACGCCGGTCAGGCCAACTACGCGGCCGCCAACGCCTACCTCGACGCCCTCGCCGAACAGCGCCGCACCCAGGGGCTGCCCGCGGTCTCCCTGGTGTGGGGCCTCTGGGGCGAGACCTCGGGCGAAGGCACCGGGCTGGCCACCCGCCTCGACGCGGCCGGCCTCGCCCGGGCCGGACGCGGCGGCCTGCTGCCGCTGTCGGCCGCCGAAGGGCTCGGACTGTTCGACGCGGCACTCGCCGCCCCGGCCCCGGTGCCGGTCGTGGCCCGCTTCGACGCGGCGGCACTCCGCGCCCAGGCCGAGGCGGACACCCTGCCGGACCGGCTGCGCGGCCTGGTCCGTACACCCGTCCGCCGCACCGGCGGTGCGCCGACCTCGGCCGAGACCAGGCTCACCGACCGGCTGGCCGGCCTGGCCCGCCCCGCACAGGAGGACATCGTCCGGGAGCTGGTCCGTACGACCATCGCAGTCGTGCTCGGCCACGCCGACACGGCCCGGATCGAGGACGACCTGCCCTTCAAGTCCCTCGGCTTCGACTCACTCACCGCCGTCGAACTGCGCAACCGGCTCGGCGCGGCCACCGGCCTCGCCCTGCCCTCCACCCTCGTCTTCGACCACCCGAACCCCCGCGAACTCACCGAGTACATCCACAAGCTGGCCGAACCCGCCGTCGACCGGCAGCCCGTACTCGCCGACCTCGACCGGCTCGAAGCCTCACTCGTGGGCCTGGCCGCCGATGCCGGTGGCGACGAGCTGCGCCGCACCGTCGCGGCCCGGATGGAAGAGCTGCTCGCCGGCTGGGCGGCGGCGGACGGCGCGGCGGCCCGGGACGGCGCCGCCGACATCGAGTCCGCCTCCGCGACCGAGCTCCTCGACCTCATCGACCAGGAGTTCGGCGGGAGCTTCTAGCCCCCGAGATCCCGAGCCCCGTGTCCGGCCGCAGCACCCGAACCGACCGCCCCTTCACCACAGAACGGAACCGGAACCCCATGACCAGCCTCAGCACCTGGAAAGAGCTCATCGCCGGCGACACCGACGAGGTCGTCCTCGCCGTCGACTTCGACGCGACCGGCCGCGGCGAGGCCCGTTTCAGCGACTTCGTCCCGCTCCTCGGAACCGGCTTCACCGTCTGGGAGACCCTTCCCGCGGCCGTGGCCTCCCGCCCCGACCTGCCCGCCGACGCGTACGTCAAGCAGTGGGTCGACGAGGTCCGCACCAGCGGCAAGCGGGTCAAGGCCGTCCTGGCGTTCTGCGCGGGCAGCGTCTACGCGGCCGCCATCGCCGAAGAGGTCGAGAAGTGGCAGGGCTCCTTCCCGCAGACGATCCTCTTCGACCCGGAGCGGGCCGCGGCCGCCAGCATGTACTGGCAGTTCCACAAGGCCGTCGGCCAGATGGAACCCGCCGTCGGCGCCGCCGAGGTCGGCCGCGTCCAGGACTCGGCACAGCGCGCCCAGGAGACCTGCGTGAGCCTCGGCGACCTCGCCCGCCGGCTCCTCCTGCTCTACCACGGCCTCGCCCAGACGGCCTGCGACAAGCTCGGCCTGGACGACCGGCGCCGCGCGGAGATGACGGAGACCGCGGGCGCGTTCCTCACCTACCTCTCGACCGCCGAGCAGATCGAACCGGCGGCCGCCTGGCTGCGCTCCACGGCCATCACCTCCGCCACCGCGACCAGCGGACTCAACGGGTTCCGCCTGCTCAACCCGGACCACGACGCCGCCCTCGTCGCGGACGAGCTCCGCTTCGACACCCCGCACGTGGAACTGCTCAGCAGCCCCGTGGTCGCCCAGGCCGTCACCGAGCTCCTGCTCGCTTCCTGACCCCGCGCGCACGGCCGGCCGTACTCCCTCTCCCAGGTCACAGACAGGAATCCGGAATGCTCACCTCAGCCCAGACCCCGGGGAACGGCCCGGCCCACGCCGTGCTCACGGCGGCCAGCCGCAAGGAGCAGGCGCTGTGGCTGCTCGAAAAGCTCGTCCCCTCCGGTGCCGTCAACAACCTCTCGGTCGTCTTCACCACCGAGGAGCCGCTCGGGGAGTGGGAGCTGCAGCAGACCCTGGACGCCCTCGTACGGAGGCACCCGGCGCTGCGCACGGTCTTCCACGGCACGGACGGCGGACTCGTCAAGCAGACCGTCCCGGCCGACCGGTTCGCCGCCACCGTCAGCACCATGACGGTCGCGGCCGGCGGCACCGACGCGGCGGTGGCCGCGCTCGTCGCCCGGCCCTTCACGTTCGACGGGCAGCCGCTGCTGCGCGCCGGGCACCTCCAGGGCCCGGAGGGGGACGTCTTCTGCCTGGTCGTCCACCACATCGTCTTCGACACCGTCTCCGCCGCGATCCTGCTCGACGAGTTCACCCGCGTCTACGAGGCCGTCGCCGCCGGCCTCGACGTGCCCGAGGACCTCGCCGCCCCCCAGCCGGCCCTCGCCACCGCCGCCCCCACCGACGAGAGCCTCGCCTACTGGCGCGAGCACCTGAGGGGCTTCGACCCGTCCGCCCTCGGACTGGACTGCGGCACCGAGGACCGGCCCGACCCCACGCTGACCGGCGACTCGGTCCTGCACACCCTGTCCGCCGAGGCCCACGAGGCCGTCCGCCGCCTCCAGCGGGAGGTACGGGCCCCCGAAGCCGTCGTCCTCCTCGCCGCCTACTACCTGCTGCTCGCACGGCACGGCGCCGGACCCGACCTCGTGGTCGGCTCGCCCGCCAACGTCCGCCCCGCCGACGCCGCCGGAACCGTCGGCTACCACGTCAACACCCTCCCCCTGCGCGCCCGGGTCGACATGGGCGCCGGCTTCCGCACCCTCGCCGCCGAGTCCCGGGAAGCCTTCTTCGGCGCCATCACCCACGCCGACGTGCCGGTGGACATCCTGCTCCCGGAGATCGAGCACACCGGCGCGACCTGGCGCAACACCGTCTTCCGGCACCTGTTCAACTACGTGCCCAACGCCGGCCAGACCAGCTTCGACATCGACGGCGTCCCCGCCAGGCGACTGCTCGTCGAGAACGGCTACAGCAAGTTCGACCTGGAGTTCTTCTTCCTCGCCTCGCCCGAGGAGATCCGCATCCGCGGCGTCTTCTACACCGAGGTCCTCTCCCGCGACGACACCGAATTCCTGCTGGAACGCTACGACGCCCTGCTCATCGCCCTGGGACAGGATCCCGACCGCCCCCTCGGCGAACTGCCCCTGCACGGCCCCCGGGACCGGGCCGCCATCGAGGCCGCCAACGCCACCGGCACCGAGGTCACCCCCGCCACCCTGCTGGAGGCCGTCGCCGCCACGGTCGCCGCCAGTCCCGGCGCCGTCGCCGTCGAGGACGGCGAACACACCACGACCTACCAGCAGCTGTGGGACACCGCGCTCGCCGACCGGGACCTCCTGCGCGCCGCCGGAGCCCGCCCCGGCGACATCGTCGCGCTCGCCGCCCGGCGCGGCCCGCAACTCGCCGCCGCCGTCCTCGGAGCCTGGCTGGCGGGCACCGCCTACCTCGCCCTGGACCCCGACCACCCGGCCCAGCGCACCGCCTACCTGCTGGAGGACTCCGGCGCCGCCGTGGTCCTCGCCGCGCCCGGCATCGACGTGGCCGCCGGGCCCGCCGTGAGCGTGCGCCCCATGGCGGCCGTGGCCTCCGCCACGCCACCGCAGGGCACGGACCCGACCGTTGAGGAACCGGTGGACCTCCCCGGCCCCGACGCCACCGCCTTCCTCATCTACACCTCGGGCTCCACCGGCAAGCCCAAGGGCACCGTCATCACCCACCGGGGCGCCGCCAACGTCATCCACCACTTCCGCCACGAACTGGGCGCCGGTGCCGCCGACGTGACGCTGTGGCTGACCACCTTCACCTTCGACATCTCCGCCCTGGAACTCTTCCTCCCCCTCGTCACCGGCGGCCGGATCGCCGTCGCCCCCGAAGCGGCCCGCAGCGACGGCCAGGCCCTCCTGGAGGTCCTCGAACGCCACGACGTCGGCATCATCCAGGCCACCCCCACCACCTGGCGGCTCATCGCGGACAAGGCCGGCCACCGGCTGGCCGGCCGGCGCGGCGTCACCGGCGGCGAACCGATGCCGCCCGCGCTCGCCCGCCGTATCACCGCCGCCGGCTGCACCCTGCGCAACGCCTACGCCCCCTCCGAGACCACCATCTACTCCACCTGCGGCACCGTCCCCGAAGGCGCCACCGCCATCGACATCGGCCGCCCCATGAACAACACCCGGGCCTTCATCACCGACCCGGACGGGCGCGAACTGCCCATCGGAGTCCGCGGCGAACTGTGCATCGCCGGCACCGGGGTCGCCCTCGGCTACCACGGCCGCCCCGACCTGACCGCCGAACGCTTCGCCACCCACCCCGAACACGGCCGCTACTACCGCACCGGCGACCTCGCCTGCTGGCTCCTAGACGGGCGCCTCGCCCTGCACGGCCGGGCCGACCGCCAGGTCAAGCTGCGCGGCAACCGCATCGAACTCGGCGAGGTGGAAGCCGTACTCCTGGAGCACCCGCAGGTGCGCGGAGCGGCCGTCGTCGTCGACGAGGACGCCCCCGGCGGTCCGCTGCTCGTCGCCTTCGTGGAGCCCGCCCAGGACACCGGCCCGGCGCCCCTCGCCGACCTGCTGTGGGAACACGCCCGGGCCGGCCTGCCCGGCGCCGCCGTCCCCCAGGAATTCCTGGCCGTCGACACGTTCCCGACCACCGTCAGTCAGAAGACCGACTACCTGGCCCTCAAGAGCCTCGCCGGCCGGCTCCGCGGCGAACGCGGCACGGACACCGGCGGCACCACCCACCAGGGCGACGAGCTCACCGTCGCGCTCATCGCCCTCTGGCAGCAGCTCCTGGAACGCACCGACGTCGACGCCGACGCCAACTTCTTCGCGCACGGCGGCCACTCGCTGCTCGGCGCCCAGCTCGTCCAACGGGTCGAGGACACCACCGGAACGACCCTCGCCATGGCCGACCTGTACGCCGACCCGACACCCGCCCGGCTCGCGGCCCGCATCCGCAAGACGAACAACCAGTGACGCACCACCCACAAGGGAAGGGGGAGACATGACGACCGCGACCGGCGAAGACGCCAGGCTGCTCGACTACCTCAAGCGGATGACGATCGATCTGCGCGAGGCCCGGCAGCACATCAGGGACCTGGAGGACCGGCATCACGAGCCGATCGCCGTCGTCGGCATGGCCTGCGCCTACCCGGGAGGCGTCGCCGGGCCCGACGACCTGTGGGAGCTGGTCGCCTCCGGCACCGACGCCGTCGGAGACTTCCCGGCCGACCGGGGCTGGGACCTCGACGCCCTCTACGACCCCGACCCCGAGGCCCCCGGCACCTGCTACACGCGCCACGGCGGCTTCCTGCCCGAAGCCGCCTCCTTCGACGCCGGGCTCTTCGGGATCACCCCCAAAGAAGCCCTCACCATCGACCCCCAGCAGCGACTGCTGCTCGAACACGCCTGGGCGGCCGTCGAACAGGCCGGCATCGACCCCCGGACCCTGCGCGGCAGCCGCACCGGGGTCTTCGTCGGCGTCATGTACAACGACTACGGCGCACGCCTGAACCCCGCCCCCGAGGGCTTCGAGGGCTACATCGGCAGCGGCAGCGCCGCCAGCGTCGCCTCCGGCCGCATCTCGTACACCCTCGGCCTGCACGGTCCCGCCCTCACCGTGGACACGGCCTGCTCCTCCTCCCTGGTCTCCCTGCACCTCGCCGTCCAGTCGCTGCGCCGCGGCGAATGCGCCTTCGCCCTCGCGGGCGGCGTCACGGTCATGGCCACCCCCACCGTCTTCACCGAGTTCGCCCGCCAGCGCGGGCTGAGCACGGACGGCCGCTGCCGGTCCTTCGCCGCCGAGGCCGACGGCACCGGCTGGGCCGAGGGCGTCGGCGTCCTCTACCTCGAACGCCTCTCCGACGCCCGGAAGGCCGGGCACCCCGTCCTCGCCGTCATCCGGGGCAGCGCCGTCAACCAGGACGGCGCCAGCAACGGCCTGACCGCCCCCAACGGCCCCGCCCAGGAGCGGGTCATCCAGGAGGCCCTGGCCGACGCCCGGCTCACCCCGGGCGAGGTCGACGCCGTCGAGGCCCACGGCACCGCCACCACCCTCGGCGACCCCGTCGAGGGCCAGGCCATCCAGGCCGCCTACGGCCCCGGACGCGAGCCGGGCCGCCCGCTGCGCCTGGGCTCCCTCAAGTCCAACATCGGGCACAGTCAGGCCGCCGCGGGCGTCGGCGGCGTCATCAAGACCGTCATGGCCCTGCGCAACCAGCTCCTGCCGCGCACGCTGCACGCCGAGAACCCGACCCCCCACATCGACTGGAGCTCCGGCAGCGTCGCCCTGCTCCAGGAACCCGTCGCCTGGCCGCGCGACCCGGCGCGTCCGCGCCGCGCCGGAGTCTCCTCCTTCGGCATCAGCGGCACCAACGCCCACGTGATCGTGGAGGAGGCCCCGCAGGAAGACGTACGCCCCGCCGTGAGCGGCACCGCCGTCGCCTGGCCGCTCGCCGCCCGGACCCCCAAGGCCCTGCGCGACCAGGCCGCCCGCCTCGCCGCGCACCTGCACCGCACCCCCACCGCCCCCGTCGACGTCGCCCACACCCTGGCCACCGGCCGCACCCCCTTCTCCCACCGAGCCGTCCTCGTCGGCAGCGAGCCCGCCCAGCTGATCCAGGGCCTGGAGAAGCTCGCCCGAGGCGCCGGTGCGCCCGGCCTCACCAAGGGCGCCCCCGACCCGGCCGCGAAGGCACCGCTGGCCGTGGTGTTCTCCGGGCAGGGCTCCCAACGGCCCGGCATGGGAAGCGAGTTGTACGCCCGCTTCCCCGCGTTCGCCCAGGCCTTCGACAAGGTCTGCGCGGAGCTCGACCGCCACCTCGACATCCCCCTGCGTACGGTGCTCCTCGGCGAGGACCCGGCGGTCGACGGCGACCTCGTCCACCAGACCGCGTACACCCAGGCGGGCATCTTCGCCGTCGAGGTGGCCCTGTACCGCCTGCTCGAACACTTCGGCGTCACCCCGGACTTCGTCTCCGGCCACTCCGTCGGCGAGCTCGCGGCCGCCCATGTCGCAGGTGTCTGGTCGCTGTCTGACGCGGCGGCCCTCGTCGCCGCCCGCGGCCGCCTCATGCAGGCCCAGCCCGGCGGCGGCGCCATGCTGGCCGTCGAGGCGACCGCCGCCGAGGCGGAACCGCTCCTCGCAGGCCGGGAGCACGAGGTCTCCCTCGCCGCCGAGAACGGCCCCTCCTCCGTGGTGCTCTCCGGTGACCCCGAAGCCGTACGGGAGATCGGCGCCGTCTTCACCGCGCAGGGCCGCCGCACCAAGCTGCTCAAGGTCAGCCACGCCTTCCACTCCCCGCACATGGAGGGGATGCTCGCCGAGTTCGAGACCGTGGCCCAGCAGCTCATCTACCAGCGGCCCAGCATTCCCGTCGTCTCCAACCTCACCGGGGACGTCGCCGGGGACGAACTCCTCACCCCCGGCTACTGGGCCGACCACGTCCGCCGCCCCGTCCGCTTCGCCTCCGGCATCCGCCGGCAGGCCGAACTGGGCGTCGCCACCTTCCTGGAGGCCGGCCCGGACAGCGTCCTGACCTCGATGATCACCGAGATCCTCGCGGACACCCCCGACGGCACCCGGGCCGGTGTCATCGCGCTGGCCCGCCGCGACCAGGAGGAGCCCCTCGCCTTCCTGGCCGCCCTGGCCCGCCTGCACGTCGGCGGCCGCTCCGTGCACTGGCCGGCCGCGACGGCCGGCTCCGCCCCCCGTACGGTCGCCCTCCCCCCGTACGCCTTCCAGCACCGCCGGTACTGGCTCGACGAGGTCGCTCCCCGGGCCACCGCCGACCCCGGGCGCGCCCGCACCGACACCGCAGTGCGGGTGCCTGCGGACGAGGCCCCCGAGGACAGCGCACCGTCCACCGCGGCCCGCCTGGCGGCGGCCCCGGCGGCGGACCGCCCCGCGCTCATCCTGGCCGCCGTGCTGGAGGTCGCGGCCGAGGTGATGGGCCTCGACTCACCGTCCGAGGTGAACGTCGAAACCCCGCTGCTGGAACTGGGCTTCACCTCCCTGATGGCGGTCGACCTGCGGAACAAGGTCATGGAGTCGACCGGCGTCGCGCTGCCCGCCACGGTCGTCTACGACCACCCCACTTTCGAAGCGCTGGCGAGCTATGTGGACTCGCTCATGAACACGGATCGAGGCTGAACCAGATGAACGAGTCCATGGCCATTGCCGTTGTCGGAATGTCGTGCCGTTTCCCGGGTGCTGAGGGTGGGCCGGGGGAGTTTTGGGAGGGGCTGGTCGGTGGGCTCGATGCGGTGGGCGAGGTGCCTTCGGATCGTTGGGACGGTGAGGGGTTTTATGATCCGGATCCGTCGGTGGCGGGGAAGTCGGTTGCTCGGCGTGCGGGGTTTTTGAGTCGGGTTGATGGTTTTGACGCGCGGTTTTTTGGTATTTCGCCGCGTGAGGCTGTGGCGATGGATCCGCAGCAGCGGTTGGTTTTGGAGTTGGCGTGGGAGGCGTTCGAGGACGCCGGTGTGGTGGCGGGTTCGGTGCGGGGGTCTGCCGCTGGTGTGTTCGTGGGGTCGATGGCGGATGATTACGCGGTTCTGGCGCGGCGGGGTGGTGTGGAGGGGATTGGTGCCTTCACGTCGACGGGTCTCGCGCGGAGTGTGATCGCGAATCGGGTGTCGTTTCTGTTGGGTTTGACGGGTCCGTCGTTGGTGGTGGATTCGGGTCAGTCGTCGGCGTTGGTGGCGGTGTATCAGGCGTGTGAGGCGTTGCGTCGTGGTGAGGTGTCGTTGGCGTTGGCGGGTGGGGTGAATTTGATGCTGGCGCCGGAGTCTTCGGTGGCGGTGTCGAAGTTCGGTGGGTTGTCGCCGGATGGGCGTGCGTTTGTTTTCGATGGTCGGGCGAATGGTTATGTGCGGGGTGAGGGTGGGGGTCTTGTTGTTCTGAAGCGGCTGGAGGATGCGGTCGCTGAGGGTGATGATGTGGTGTGTGTGATCGCGGGGGGTGCGGTCAACAATGATGGCGGCGGTGATGGTCTGACGGCTCCGCGCGTGGAGGGTCAGGCCGGGGTGTTGCGGCTTGCGTGTGAGCGTGCGGGTGTGGCGCCGGGCGAGGTCGGTTACGTGGAACTGCACGGGACCGGAACGGCGTTGGGTGACCCGGTCGAGGCCACGGCTTTGGGGATGGTGCTGGGGAATGCGCCGGGGCGTTCCGAGCCGTTGGTGGTGGGCTCGGCGAAGACGAATGTCGGGCATTTGGAGGGTGCGGCGGGGATCGTCGGTCTGATCAAGGCCGCGATGTCGGTGCGGTATGGGGTGGTGCCGGCGAGTCTGAACTTTGAGTCGGCTAATCCTGCGATTGATCTCGATGCGTTGAATCTGCGGGTGCAGACCCAGACAGGGGTGTGGGAGGGGTCCTCCCGTGTTGCGGGTGTGTCGTCGTTCGGGATGGGCGGGACGAACTGCCATCTGATTCTGCGGCCGGCACCCGAGCGGGCTCCTGTGGTGCAGGGTGCGGAGCCGGTCCTGGTGCCGTGGGTGCTCTCGGGGCGCAGCGCTGAGGCGTTGCGTGCGCAGGCGGACAAGCTCGCTGAGTTCGTAAGTGGATCCGAGTCTTCGCTGCTCGATATCGGATACTCACTCGCCTCCTCGCGGACGGTTTTCGAACACCGTGCCGTGGTGGTGGGCACGGACCGCGAAGAGCTTATTGCCGGCCTGGAGAAGGTTCGTACTGCGGGCGCTGTCGGTGCTGCGGGGACGGCGTTCTTGTTCACCGGGCAGGGGTGCCAGCGGGCGGGAATGGGCCGGGAGCTGTACGAGGCATTCCCGGTGTTCGCCGAAGCGTTCGACGCGGCATGTGCGCATCTGGACGGGCATCTCGGCCGGTCGCTGAAGGACGTGGTGTTCGACGGCGATCCGGTACTGGACCAGACCCGGTTCACGCAGGCCGCGCTGTTCGCGCTGGAGTCGTCCCTGTTCACGCTGGTGTCCTCGTTCGGGGCGCGTCCTGACGCGCTGATCGGTCACTCGATCGGCGAGGTGAGTGCCGCATACGCAGCCGGAGTGTTCTCCCTTGAGGACGCGTGTGCTCTGGTCGCGGTACGGGGCCGGCTGATGCAAGCCGCCCGCGCGGGCGGGGCCATGCTCGCGATCGCCGCCCCCGAGGCGGAGGTGGTCCCGGAGCTGGTTGACGGCGTGTCCCTCGCGGCGGTGAACGGCCCCGCAGCGGTCGTCGTCTCCGGCGACGCGGACGCGGTCGGGGGCCTGGAAGACCTGTTCCGAGGGCGTGGAGTCAAGGTCAAGCGGCTTACCGTGTCCCACGCGTTCCACTCCGCGCACATGGACACGGCCCTGACGGAGTTCGAGGAGACGATCGGCTCCCTGACCTTCCACGAGCCGCAGATCACCGTCATATCGAATATCACCGGCCAGGTCGCCGACGAGCTGACCAGCCCCGCCTACTGGACCCGTCAGATCCGTGCGGCGGTCCGCTTCCACGACGGCATCCGCACCCTGGACGCCCAGGGCATCACCACGTACCTCGAACTCGGGCCGGACCCGGTCCTGACGTCTCTCGTCCAGAACACCCTCGACACCCCCACCGCCGCCTCCGCGCTCAAGAGCGAGCGTGACGAGGCCAAAACACTGCTGCGAGCCCTGGGCACCGCGTACTCCAGCGGGACCGATGTCGACTGGACCGCTTTCCTGCCCGGCGGGAACCGGGTCAAGCTCCCCACCTACGCCTTCCAGCGCAAGCGCTACTGGATCGACGCCCCCGACGCGCCCCAGGCGTTCTCCACCTCCGCCTCCGCTCCCGCCCCGCAGCAGGAGGCCGACGAGGCCGAGGCGGTCGGGACGACCTGGGCCGGCAGGCTGCGCGGGCTGAACGAGAAGCAGCGGGAGTCGCTGATCGCCGACCTCATCTGCCGCCACACCGCAGAGGTGCTGGAGTACGACGCGACCGACGTGCTCGACCCCGCCCTGCCCTTCAAGGAACTGGGCCACAACTCCCTGTCGTCCGTCGAGCTGCGCAGCCGGCTGGCCGCCGACCTCGGCATCGCTCTGCCGTCCTCGCTCGTCTACGACTACCCGACACCCGCCGTTCTCGCCCGCCACATCGTGACGGCGCTGCTCGGCACCACCGATGCGCTCGACCTCCCCGACGCCGCTTCCGTCTCCGGTTCCGACGAGCCGCTGGCGATTGTGGGCATGGCGTGCCGGTATCCGGGTGGGGTGGTCTCGCCGGAGGGGCTGTGGGGCCTGGTCGCTGAAGGCCGGGATGCGATCGGGGACTGGCCGGAGGATCGCGGCTGGGACGCCGAGGGGCTGTACGACGCCGAGCGTGGAGTGTCGGGGAAGTCGTACCTGCGTTATGGCGGGTTCCTTCAGGGGGCGGACGGGTTCGACGCGGAGTTCTTCGGGATCTCGCCGCGTGAGGCGCTCGCGATGGACCCGCAGCAGCGCTTGCTGCTGGAGACGGCGTGGGAGGCGTTGGAGCGGTCGGGGATTGTTCCGCAGTCGCTCAAGGGCAGTCGGACGGGTGTGTTCGTCGGTGCGATGACCGGGGAGTACGGTCCGCGCCTGGCGGAGCCGGTTGCGGGGACGGAGGGGTACCTCCTGACAGGCAACACGGCGAGTGTTGCTTCGGGCCGTATTTCCTACACCCTCGGCCTGGAAGGCCCGGCCGTCACCGTGGATACGGCGTGCTCGGCTTCCCTGGTGGCTTTGCACCTGGCGGCCCAGTCGTTGCGTAGTGGCGAGTGCTCGCTCGCCCTGGCCGGTGGTGCGACGGTGATGTCGTCGCCGGGGATGTTCGTGGAGTTCTCGCGGCAGCAGGGGTTGTCGCAGGACGGCCGCTGCAAGGCGTTCTCCGCGAGCGCGGACGGCACGGCGTGGGGCGAAGGGACAGGCGTTCTCCTCTTGGAGCGGCTGTCCGATGCCCAGGCCAACGGCCACCCGGTCCTCGCTCTCATCAAGGGTTCGGCGGTCAACCAGGACGGCGCGAGCAACGGGCTCAGCGCACCCAACGGCCCCTCTCAGCAGCGGGTGATTCGCCAGGCGCTGGCCAACGCCGGCCTGACGGGTACGGACGTCGATGCCGTGGAGGCGCACGGCACCGGAACCAAGCTCGGCGACCCGATCGAGGCGCAGGCCCTGATCGCCACGTACGGGCAGGAGCGCTCCCCCGAACAGCCCCTGTGGCTCGGCTCGTTGAAGTCGAACATCGGTCACACCATGGCCGCCGCTGGCGTGGGCGGTGTCATCAAGATGGTCATGGCGATGCGTCAGGGAATCCTCCCGCAGACGCTGAATGTCACCGACCCGACGTCCCACGTGGACTGGTCCCAGGGCTCGGTGGAGCTGCTGACCGAGCAGCGGCCGTGGCCGGAGGTCGGCCGCCCGCGCCGCGCGGCAGTCTCGTCCTTCGGGATCTCGGGTACGAACGCGCACATGATTTTGGAGCAGGCCCCGGAGGCGTCGCTGCCGGAGGTTTCCGCCAGTGGTGTGGTGCCGTGGCTCCTGTCCGGTCGGACCGAAGAGGCCCTGCGCGACCAGGTGGCTCGTCTGACGGAGTTTGTGGAGAGCGCCCCGGAGCTCACACCGAGTGCTGTGGCGACCGCACTGGCCTCCCATCGCACGGTGTTCGGGCAGCGCAAGGCCATGGTCGGCAGCACCCGTCAGGAACTGCTGGACGCTCTGCGTGCGGACGCCAGCGCGTCGGGCGAGGCGGTCACGGGCCGCACGGTGTTCGTCTTCCCGGGTCAGGGCTCGCAGTGGATCGGCATGGCGGCCGGTCTCTACGAGGCATCGCCGGCGTTCCGGGTACGGCTTGAAGACTGTGCGCGGGCTCTGTCCGTGCACACGGACTGGAATCTGCTGCCGGTCCTGCTGGAAGGCGACCCGGAAGGCCTGCTGGAACGGGTCGACGTGATCCAGCCCGCGTTGTGGGCGGTCATGGTCTCCCTCGCCGAGGCGTGGCGCTCATACGGAGTCGTCCCGGACGCGGTCGTCGGGCATTCGCAGGGCGAGATCGCGGCCGCTGTCGTCTCCGGTGCGCTGTCCTTGGAGGACGGCGCCTTGGTGGTGGCGCTGCGGAGCCGGGCCATCATCGCTCTGGCCGGCCGAGGCGGCATGCTCTCGGTCGCACTGCCCGCCGACGCGGTTCGCTCGTACCTGACGCGGTGGCCGGACGACCTGAGTGTGGCCACGGTCAACGGCCCGTCCTCGACCGTCGTGTCGGGTACGGACAGTGCCCTGGACGAGCTGGTCGCGGTGCTCGACAAGGACGGGGTGCGCTCGCGGCGTATCGCGGTGGATTACGCCTCGCACTCCCCGCACGTGGAGTCGATCCGGGACGAGCTGGCGCAGCTCCTGGCCCCGGTTGCTCCTCGGGTGCCCGAGATCCCGTTCTACTCGACCGTCACGAACGAGGTGGTCGACAGCGCGGTCCTGGACGCGGGGTACTGGTACCGGAATCTGCGTCAGACGGTGGAGTTCGAGAAGACGACCCGGGCCCTGCTCGCGGACGGCTTCACGACGTTCATCGAGTCCAGCGCTCACCCGGTCCTGACGATCGGTCTTCAGGAGACGTTCGAGGCCGCTGAGGCGTCAACGGCGCTCGCGGTGCCGTCATTGCGTCGTGACGAGGGCGGGCTTGAGCGGTTCCTGCTCTCCCTGGGCCAGGCATGGACCCACGGCGTCCCCGTCGACTGGACCACCGCCCTCCCCGAGCCCCAGCGCCCCCTCGACCTCCCCACGTACCCCTTCCAGCGCACCCGCTACTGGCTCGACCCCGTCAAGACGACCGGCGACGTGTCCACCGCCGGGCTCACCACCGCCGCGCACCCGCTCCTCGGCGCTGTAGTCGACCTGGCCGGCTCCGACGGCACCGTCCTCACCGGGCGGCTCTCGCTGAAGTCGCACCCGTGGCTCGCCGATCACGCCGTCTCCGGCACGGTCCTGCTGCCCGGCACTGCCTTCGTCGACCTCGCGCTGCACGCGGCCGACGAGACCGGCTGCGACACCGTCGAGGAACTCACCCTCCAAGCCCCCCTCGTCCTCACCGGCACCACCGCCGTCCTCCTGCGCGTCGAGGTCGGCGAGCCCGACGAGCACGGCCGCCGCAGCATCGGCATCCACTCCCGCCCCGACACCGAGGGCACCCTCTGGACCCGGCACGCCACTGGCGAGCTCGGCCACGGCGGCGCCGCCGGCGCACCGGCCGACGAGGTGTGGCCCCCGACCGGCGCGGTCCGCCTGGACACGAGCACGCTGTACGAGGAGCTGGCGGCCGCCGGTTACGAGTACGGGCCCGTCTTCCAGGGCGTCCAGGCCGCATGGCGCAACGGTGACGCGGTCTTCGCCGAGGTCACGCTCGCCGAGGACCAGCACAGCGACGCCGACACCTTCGGCATCCACCCCGCCCTGCTCGACGCCACCCTTCACACCGCACTCCTCACCCCCGGCACCGAACTGCCCGCACCCCGCCTCCCCTTCGCCTGGTCCGGCATCCACCTCCACGCCACCGGCGCCACCACCGTCCGCGTCCACATCACCCCGGCCCACACCGACAGCATCACCCTCCACATCACCGACACCACCGGACAACCCGTCGCCACCATCACCTCCCTCGCACTCCGAGAGGTGGCCCCCGCCCAGCTGGGTCAGGGCGCAGGTGGCGCCGACGACGCGCTGTACCACCTGGACTGGACCCCGGTGCAGGCCGCCCAGGACACCGACGCCCGGCCGTTCGTCGTGGTCGGGGCCGGGCCCGCTTCCGTACGGGCCACCCGGCACGCGGACCTCACCGCTCTCCGCGACGCGTGGACGGACGGGGACTCCACCGACGCCCTGCTGTTCATGACCGAGGGCGAGACGGACGACCGGTGCACGCCGGACGCCGCCCGGGCCGCCGTCCACCGGGTGCTCACCGCGGTCCAGGAGTGGCTCGCGGAGGACCGGTTCGCCGACGCCCGCCTGGTCGTCGTGACGCGCGGGGCCGTCGCGACGGACTCCGCGACCGCGCCCGAGGCGCCGGCGTACGCACCCGTCTGGGGCCTGCTGCGCACCGCCCAGACGGAGAACCCCGGGCGCTTCGTCCTCGTGGACACCGACGAGGACCCGGCCTCCGCCACGGCCCTCACGGCCGCACTCGCCGGTGGCGAGCCGCAGTTCGCCCTGCGCGCGGGCAAGGTGCTCGTCCCGCGCCTCGCCCGTGCGGCGGGGCGCGCCGACATCCTGCTCCCGCCGGCCGGGGACGAGCCCTGGCACCTGGACGTCACCGCGCGCGGCACCCTGGAGGCCCTCACCCTGGTGACCGGTTCCGAGGCGGCCGCCCCGCTCGGGCCGCTGGAGGTACGGGTCGCGGTCCGGGCCGCCGGACTCAACTTCCGCGACGTGCTGATCGCGCTCGGCGTCTACCCGGGCGAGGCGTCCATGGGCACCGAGGGCGCCGGTGTGATCACCGAGACCGGCGCGGACGTCACCGGCCTCGCCGTCGGCGACCGGGTCACCGGCATGCTGCCCGGCTCCTTCGGACCCGTATCGGTCGTGGATCACCGGCTCGTCGTACGTATCCCCGACCAGTGGTCGTACGAGGACGCGGCCGCCATGCCCATCGTCTTCGGCACCGCCTACTACAGCCTGGTCGAACTCGCGGGACTGCGGTCCGGCGAGACCCTCCTCGTACACGCCGCCGCCGGTGGAGTCGGCATGGCGGCCGTGCAGCTCGCCCGCCACCTGGGCGCCGAGGTCTACGGCACCGCCGGCCCCACCAAGTGGGACGCGCTGCGGGCCTCCGGCCTGGACGACGCCCACATCGCCTCCTCACGCACCCTCGACTTCGAGGAGCGGTTCCGGGAGGCGACGGACGGCCGCGGCGTGGACGTCGTACTGGACTGCCTGGCGCGGGAGTTCGTGGACGCCTCGCTGCGGCTGCTGCCGCGCGGCGGCCGCTTCGTGGAGATGGGCAAGACCGACATCCGCGACGCGGACGAGGTCGCCGCCGCCCATCCCGGGGTGGCCTACCAGGCGTTCGACCTGATCGAGGTCGCGCACCGGGACCCCGAGAAGTTCCGGCGCATGCTGACCGAGATCGTCGCCCTCTTCGAGTCGGGCGCACTGCACCACTCGCCGGTCCGTGCCTGGGACATCCGCCGGGCCCCGGAGGCGTTCCGGTTCCTGAGCCAGGCGCAGAACGTCGGCAAGATCGTGCTGACCGTGCCGCCCGCGCTCGACCCCGAGGGAACGGTCCTGATCACCGGCGGCACCGGCACCCTCGGCGCGCTCTTCGCCCGCCACCTGGTCACCGCGTACGGGGCCCGCCACCTCCTCCTGACCAGCCGCCGGGGTGCCGACGCCCCCGGGGCCGACACGCTGCGCGCCGAACTCGAAGCCCTCGGCGCGACCGTCACCCTGGCCGCCTGCGACACCGCCGACCGGGACGCGCTCGCCGCACTCCTGGCCACCGTCCCGACCGACCACCCCCTCACCGCAGTCATCCACACCGCGGGCGTCCTGGACGACGGCACGGTCACCGCGCTCACCCCCGAGCGTCTCGACACCGTCCTGCGCCCCAAGGCCGACGCCGCCTGGCACCTGCACGAACTCACCCGCGACACCGACCTCGCCGCCTTCGTCCTCTTCTCCTCCGTCATGGGGGCCATCGGAGGCGCCGGCCAGGCCAACTACGCGTCCGCCAACACCTACCTCGACGCACTCGCCGCGCACCGCCGGGCCGCCGGTCTCCCCGCCACCTCGCTGGCCTGGGGCTTCTGGGACCAGCGCAGCGAACTCACCGGCGACCTGGACGAGGCCGACCTCGCCCGCATGACGCGGGCCGGCCTGGTGCCCCTCGGCTCGTCCGAGGGACTGGCCCTCTTCGACCGGGCGCTCGCCGACCCCGGCGCCGCCCTGGTCCCGGCCCGTCTCGACCTCGCCCGGCTGCGCACCCAGGCCGACAGCGGCTCGCTGGCGCCCGTGCTCTCCGGACTCGTCCGCGCCCGTACGGCGCGCAGGGCCGCCGCGTCGGCCGCCGCCGCAGCCGCGGGCGACCGCTTCGCCGGACTCACCGGCAGCGACCTGGACCGGGCCCTGCTCGACCTCGTACGGACCAACGCGGCGACCGTGCTGGGGCACTCCTCCCCGGCGTCGATCCGCCCCGACAGCAAGTTCAAGACGCTCGGCTTCGACTCCCTCTCCTCCGTCGAACTGCGCAACCGCCTCGGTGAGGCGACCAAGCTGCGCCTGTCGGCCACCGCCGTCTTCGACCATCCGACCCCGGACGCGATGGTCGCCCACCTGCGCGGCCTGCTCGGCGTCGAGGACACGACCGCGGCCCCGGTGGCCGTCCGTCAGGGCCCGGCGACCGCCGGCACCGGGACCGCCGACGACCCCATAGCCATCATCGGACTCGGCTGCCGGCTGCCCGGCGGGGTGTCCTCTCCCGAGGAACTGTGGGAACTGCTCGCCGCAGGCGCCGGCACCGCCGCCGACCTGCCCGACGACCGGGGCTGGGACCTGGAGGCCCTGTACGACGCCGACCCCGACCGCTCCCGCAAGAGCTATGTCCGCAAGGGCTCCTTCCTCTACGAGGCGGCCGAGTTCGACGCCGACTTCTTCGGGATCTCGCCGCGTGAGGCGCTCGCCATGGACCCGCAGCAGCGCCTGCTGCTTGAGACGGCCTGGGAAGCCTTCGAACGAGCGGGCATCCCGCCGGAGTCGGTCCAGGGCAGCCAGGCCGGGGTGTTCGTCGGCGCGCTCTTCCAGGAGTACGGCTCCCTCATGCACGAGGCCACGGAAGGCGTCGACGGCCTGCTGCTCACCGGCAAGACCACCAGTGTCATATCCGGCCGCCTCGCCTACTTCCTCGGCCTCGAAGGCCCCGCCATCACCGTGGACACGGCCTGTTCCTCCTCGCTCGTCGCCCTGCACCAGGCCGCGCAGTCCCTGCGCGGCGGAGAGTGCTCGCTCGCCGTCGCGGGCGGCGTCTCGGTGATGGCCACGCCCGGCATGTTCACCGAGTTCAGCCGCCAGCGCGGCCTGGCCACCGACGGCCGCATCAAGGCGTTCGCGGACGCGGCCGACGGGACGGCGTGGGGCGAGGGCGCGGGCGTCCTGCTGCTGGAGCGGCTGTCCGATGCCCAGGCCAACGGCCACCCGGTGCTGGCGGTGATCCGGGGTTCGGCGGTCAACCAGGACGGCGCGAGCAACGGGCTCAGCGCACCGAACGGCCCCTCCCAGCAGCGTGTCATCCGCCAGGCGCTGGCCAACGCCGGCCTGACGGGTACGGACGTCGACGTCGTGGACGCGCACGGTACGGGGACCAAGCTCGGCGACCCGATCGAGGCGCAGGCCCTGATCGCCACGTACGGGCAGGAGCACTCGGCCGACCAGCCGCTGTGGCTCGGCTCGTTGAAGTCCAACATCGGCCACACCATGGCCGCCTCCGGCGCCGCCGGCGTCATCAAGATGGTGCTGGCCCTGCGGGAGGGAATCCTTCCGCAGACCCTGGGGGTGGACACGCCGACGTCGCACGTGGACTGGTCCCAGGGATCGGTGGAGCTGCTCACCGAGCAGCGGCCGTGGCCCGAGGTCGACCGCCCGCGCCGCGCGGCCGTCTCGTCCTTCGGTATCTCGGGAACGAACGCGCACATGATCCTGGAACAGGCCCCGGAGCTGGAGTCCCGGGTCGAGACGGAGGCACCGGCGGATGTGCCGTGGGTGGTCTCCGCGAAGAGTCCGGGGACTCTGCGTGAGCAGGCCGTGCGGCTCGCGGGCTTCGTCGAGCGCAATCCGAAGGAGTCGGTGGGGGCGGTGGCTGCCGCCCTGGTCGATTCACGGGAGCGTTTCGATTACCGGGCCGTGGTGCTCGGCCGTGGGCGCGAAGAGCTCCTTGCGGGCCTTGGCGCACTGGCCGGGAGCGATGCGGCCGGCTCGGTGGTGACGGGTGAGGCGGTCACGGGCCGCACGGTGTTCGTGTTCCCGGGTCAGGGTTCGCAGTGGATCGGCATGGCGGCGGGTCTGTTCGAGGCGTCGCCGGCGTTCCGGGAGCGTCTTGAGGACTGTGCGCGGGCCCTGTCGGCTCACACGGACTGGGATCTGCTGCCGGTCCTCCTGGAAGGCGATCCGGAGGGCCTGCTGGAGCGGGTGGACGTGATCCAGCCCGCGCTGTGGGCGGTGATGATCTCCCTCGCCGAGGTATGGCGCTCTTACGGGGTCGTGCCGGATGCGGTCGTGGGGCACTCGCAGGGTGAGATCGCGGCGGCTGTCGTCTCGGGTGCGCTGTCCTTGGAGGACGGCGCCCTGGTGGTGGCGCTGAGGAGCCGGGCGATCAAGGCTCTGGCCGGTCGGGGCGGGATGCTGTCGGTCGCGCTGCCCGCTGATGCGGTGCGCCCGTATCTGACGCGGTGGGCGGACGATCTGGGTGTGGCCACGGTCAACGGCCCGTCCTCGACCGTCGTGTCGGGTACGGACAGTGCCCTGGACGAGCTGGTCGCGGTGCTCGACAAGGACGGGGTGCGCTCGCGCCGTATCGCGGTGGATTACGCCTCGCACTCCCCGCACGTGGAGTCCATCCAGGCCGAACTGGCGCAGCTCCTGGCGCCGGTTGCTCCTCGGGTCCCGGAGATCCCGTTTTATTCGACCGTCACGAACGAGGTGGTCGACAGCGCGGCCCTGGACGCGGGGTACTGGTATCGGAATCTGCGTCAGACGGTCGAGTTCGAGAAGACGACGTGGAAGTTGCTCGCGGACGGTTTCACCACGTTCATCGAGTCGAGTGCGCATCCGGTTCTGACGATCGGTCTCCAGGAGACCTTCGAGGCCGCCGGTGCCGTCGCGGCGCTCGCGGTGCCGTCACTGCGCCGGGACGAAGGCGGGCTTGAGCGGTTCCTGCTGTCCCTCGGCCAGGCGTGGGCCCACGGCGTCCCCGTCGACTGGACCCCGCAGCTTCCCGAGGTCACCCACCCGGTCGACCTGCCCACCTACCCCTTCCAGCGTCAGCACTACTGGCTCTCCGCCTCCCACGCCGCCACCCCCACCGTCTCCGACCTGGGCCCCGGTGCGGCCCCGCACCCGCTCCTCGGCGCGGCGGTCGAACTGCCGGGCTCCGGATCACTGCTCTACACGGGGCGCCTCTCCCTCACCGCCCAGCCCTGGCTCGGCGACGCGGAGACCCTGCCCGGTGCCACGTTCCTGGAGCTCGCCCTGCGGGCCGGCGAGGAGGCGGGTACCGGCCGGGTGGACGAACTCACGCTCCACGAACCCCTCGTCGTGCCCCGCAGGGGCGGCGTGCAGTTGCGGGTCGAGGTCGGAGAGCCGGAGGACGACGGGCTGCGCAGGCTGTCCGTGCACTCCCGCCGCGAGGGCAGGGCTCCCGGCACCGCCTGGACCCGGCACGCCACGGCCGTCCTGACCGCCGACGAGCCGGCCCCGGAGTGGGACCTCGAAGTCTGGCCGCCGCTCGACGCCGAACCGCTCGACGCGGGTTCGCTGCCCGGCATACGGGCGGCCTGGCGGCGCGACGGAGAGCTGTACGCCGAGATCGTCTCCGGTGAGGGGCACGACCCGGCGGGGTACGCCCTGCATCCCGCCCTGCTGGAGGCGGCGCTCGGCTCCGCCGTCCTGACCGGTCTCCCGGCCGGGGCCACCCCGGTGCGGTGGCGCGACGTCACGCTGCACGCCGTCGGCGCCACCACCCTGCGCGTGCGCGTCGTGCCCACCGCCGACGAACCCCTCGGCGTCACCGTCGAGATCGCGGACGGCGGCGGGGCGCCCGTCGCCACCATCGGCGCGATGCTGCTGGAGGACGGGGCCGACGAGCGGATCCGGCAGGCGGCGTCCGCCCAGCGCGGCGGGCAGTACACCGTCGAGTGGACCGACGAGAAGCCCGCCCCGGTGACCGAAGCGGCCCCGCTCAACTGGGCGGTGGTCGGCGAGGACGTCTTCCGGGCCCGCTCCGGACTCATGGCCGCGGGCACCTATGCCGAGGCCCACCCCGGCCTGGACGCCCTGGCGGCCCGGATCGAGGCGGAGGGCGCACCCGCGCCCGATGTCGTCCTGGTGTCCGTGGCGGCCACCGCGGACGGAGACATCGCGACATCCGTACGACGGGGCGTGGAGGAGGCGGCACAGCGCGTCCGCACCTGGCTCGCGGACACCCGGTTCGCCGGCTCCCGGCTGGTGTTCCTTACCAAGGACGCCACCGCGGCCTCGGCACCGCAGGGCGGCGACCCCGCCGCCGCGGCGGTGTGGGGCCTGATCCGCGCCGCCCAGGAGACGGACCCGGACCGCTTCGTCCTGGCCGACACCGACGGGAGCAAGGCGTCGTGGCGCTCCCTGGTCAAGGCCATCGCCGCGGGCCACGACCAGCTGGCCCTGCGCCGCAGCACGCTCAAGGTGCCTCGGCTCGCCCCGGCGGTCGCCGGCACCTGGCCCGCGTACGACCCCGAGGGCACGGTCCTCGTCGTCGGCCGACAGGCCGAGCCGTACGCCCTCCGGCTGGCGGAGCGGCACGGCGTGCGCAACCTGCTGCTGGCCGGCGCGCGGGACACGGCGGAGCTCGAAGCCGGGCTCACCGCCGCCGGAGCCCGGGTGACCGCGGCCCCGGTCGACCCGGCCGACCCGACGGCCCTGGCGGACGTCCTCGCGGCGGTCCCCCCGGCCCACCCGGTCATCGCCGTCGTCCACGCCGTGGACCCGCACGCGGACGCGTCGGCGGAGGCGGCCCACGCGGCCCGTACCGCGCAAGCACTGCGCGAGGCGGCCGGGCCCGACGCCGCGTACGTCATGCTCTCCGAGGAGGAAGGGGCCACCGGGGCGTTCCTGGAGGCCTGGGCGCGGGTGCTGCGCAGCGGCGGGACCACGGCCGTGGCCCTGTCCGGCCGCCCCGGGACGGCCGGGCCCGTCGACGGGGAGCTGCTGGACGCCGCGACGGCGGTCGGCGCGGCCGGAGTCGTCGTGGCCGAGCCGGACTTCGAGGCGCTCGCCGCGCTCGCCGCGGCCGGCCGGCTGCCCGCCCTGTGGCGCGGCCTGGTCCGCGGACCGGCCCGACGCACCGTCAAGGAGGGCCCGGCCGGGGCCGGCGGCTTCAAGCAGCGGCTGCTCGCCCTCGACGCCGCCGGGTGCGACGCCCTCCTCCTGGACCTCGTCCGGGCACACGCGGCGAGCGTGCTCGGCCACGGATCGGGCGAAGCCGTCGACGCCGACCGCAAGTTCCGGGACATGGGCTTCGACTCGCTCTCGGCACTCGCCCTGCGCAACGCCCTCAACGACGCCACCGCGCTGCGCATGCCGCCCGGTGTCGTCTTCGACCAGCCCACCTCGGCCGAGCTGGCCCAGCACATCAAGCAGCAGATCTTCGGCCGATAGATAGCCGAGTCATCAAGGAGACATGGCGTGAGAGTGGAAGGCGTGTACATCAGCTCGGTCGGGGTGTTCCTGCCCCGCCGGATGAGTGCCGAGGACGCGGTCGCGGACGGCCTCTACGACGAGGAGGTGTACAAGGCGAGCGGTCTGACCGGCACCCATGTGTCGGACGGGATACCGGCGCTCGACATGGCGGTCACCGCCGCCCGGCAGGCGCTGGAACGGTCCGGCCTGGACGCCGAGGACGTCGAGTCGCACGTGCACAGCGGCGTCTACTACCAGGGGCCCGACGGGTCCTATCCGCCCGCGTACGTCCTGCGTGAACTCGGGGTCGGGCAGGTGCCGTCGCTGCACATCCGGCAGGGCTGCAACGGCATGCTCGCCGCGATGGAGGTCGCGGTCGGGCAGATGACCGGCGCCGCCGAGGTGGAGACGGCGCTGCTGACCACCGCGCAGAACTTCGCCACCCCGCTGATCGACCGCTGGCGCGGCTTCGGCGACTCCTACATCCTCGCCGACGGGGCGGCCGCGGCCGTACTCAGCAGCGAGGACGGCTTCGCCGAGGTGCGCTCGGTCAACTCCGGTACGCTGCCCGAGCTGGAGGCGTGGCACCGCGGCGACGAGTCGCTGCTGCCGCCGCAGGACGGGGCGGGCGAGCGGCTGGCCGTGGCCGAGCGGGCCGCCCTGTTCAACGAGCGGGAGATGTCGCTCGCCGAGACCGTCGAACGGATCGGCACGTTCGACCTCGACATCGTGCACCGCTCGCTGGTCGACGCCGGGCTGAACGCCTCCGACATCGCCCGCGTCATCCCCATCAACCAGGACGGGCGCATGATCGAGTTCTCGGTCATGGCCCCCCTCGGCCTGCCGATGTCCCGCTCCAGCTGGGACTTCGGCCGCTCCATCGGCCACGTCGGCGCCGCCGACCTGGTCATCTCCCTCGACCACCTGGTGCGCACCGGAGAGCTCGCGCCCGGTGACCACGTCCTGCTGCTCTCCCAGGGACCCGGCTGGATCAGCTCCGCCGGCGTCGTGACGATCAAGGAAGTTCCCGCATGGTGACCACGACCGCCCACGTGTCCGTACCGGGCACCGAGCTCTACTACGAGAAGACCGGGACCGGTCCGCTGCTGTTCCTGATGGACGGCGGCGGTGGCGACGCGCGCCGCACCGCGGCCCTTGTCGAGCGGCTCGCGGACCGGTACACCGTCGTCACCTACGACCGGCGCGGCATGTCCCGCTCCGCCGTGGGCGACCCCGCCCCGGAACTGGGCCCGCAGGTGCACACCGAGGACCTGGCGCTGCTGATGGAGGCCCTTGCGGACGGACCCTCGCTGCTGTTCGGCCACAGCGTCGGCGGAGTCATCGGACTGCACCTGACCGCGCGCCGGCCCGACCTGGTGTCGGTGTACGCGGCGCACGAGCCGTCCGAACTGGCCCTGCTCACGGGCGCCGACCGGGAGGCGGCCGCCGGTCTGATCGCCGCTGCCGAGAGCGACTACCGCACCTCCGGCTGGGGCCCCGCACTGGCCCACATGGCCCGGTTCAACGACATCGACGTGACCGCCCAGGACGCCGAACCGGACGTCGTACCGGCGCCCATGACCCCCGAACAGCTCGCCAACATCGAGTTCTTCCTCGCCCACGAGATCGGCTCCTACCGCCACCACCTGATGTCCGACGCCGACCTCGACGCCCTCAAGTCCGGACCGGCCCGCATCGTCCCCCTGGCCGGCCGCCCCTCCGAGCGCAGCTGGTCCTACCGCTGCGCCCGGAATCTGGCGGACCGGCTGGGTACCCCGCTGGAAGCCGTCCCCGGCGGCCACAACGGCCTCAAGACCCACCCCACGGCCTTCGCGGCCCGCCTCCACGAGGTCCTGACCGCGTCCTGACGCCCTCCGGAAAGCGACTGCCGCTCGTGGTCACCGTCCAGGTGACCACGAGCGGCAGTCGTCGTGTGGGGAGCAGCCGGGCGACGGGGGAAACGCGGCCCGCTACAGCTCGTGGCCGAGTTCGGTCGCGAGCCGCGTCACCAGGTCGTGGGCCGCGTCGGGGATGACGGTCCCGGGCGGGAAGACGGCGGTGGCGCCCATGCCGAGGAGCGTGGGGATGTCGGCGGGGGGAATGACCCCACCGACGACGACCATCATGTCCTCGCGCCCCTCGTCCGCGAGCGCCTCACGCAGCGCGGGGACGAGCGTGAGGTGGCCGGCGGCCAGGGACGAGACGCCCACGATGTGCACGTCCGCCTCGACCGCCTGCCGGGCGACCTCGCCCGGGGTCTGGAAGAGCGGGCCGACGTCCACGTCGAAGCCCAGGTCGGCGAAGGCGGTGGCGATCACCTTCTGGCCCCGGTCGTGCCCGTCCTGGCCCATCTTGGCGACCAGGACGCGGGGACGGCGCCCCTCGGCCTCTTCGAACCGGCCGACGAGGGCCCGGGTGCGTTCGACGCGAGGAGATCCGCCTGCCTCGTGGCGGTACACACCGGAGATCGTACGGATCTGGCCCGCGTGCCGGCCGTACACCTTCTCCAGCGCGTCGGAGATCTCCCCGACGGTGGCCTTGGCGCGGGCGGCGTCCACGGCCAGGGCGAGGAGGTTGCCGTCGCCCCGGTCGGCGGCGGCGGTCAGCGCGCGCAGTGTGCCCTGGCACGCCTGCTCGTCGCGCTCCTCGCGCAGTCGGCGCAGTTTCTCGATCTGCTGGGTGCGTACCGAGGAGTTGTCGACTTTGAGTACGTCGATCTGCTCGTCGGTCTCGACCCGGTACTTGTTGACGCCGATCACCGGTTGTCGGCCGGAGTCGATGCGGGCCTGGGTGCGGGCGGCGGCCTCCTCGATGCGGAGCTTCGGGATGCCGGCGTCGATGGCCTTGGCCATACCGCCTGCGGCTTCGACCTCTTCGATGTGCTGCCAGGCCCGGCGCGCGAGGTCGTACGTCAGCTTCTCGACGTAGGCGCTGCCGCCCCAGGGGTCGATGACCCGGGTAGTGCCGGACTCCTGCTGGAGGAGGAGTTGCGTGTTGCGGGCGATGCGCGCGGAGAAGTCCGTGGGCAGGGCCAGCGCCTCGTCGAGGGCGTTGGTGTGCAGCGACTGGGTGTGGCCCTGGGTGGCGGCCATCGCCTCCACGCAGGTGCGGGTGACGTTGTTGAACACGTCCTGCGCGGTCAGGGACCAGCCCGAGGTCTGCGAGTGGGTGCGCAGGGAGAGCGATTTGGCGTTCTTCGGGTCGAACTGCTGCACGAGTTTGGCCCAGAGGAGGCGGGCTGCGCGCAGTTTCGCGATCTCCATGAAGAAGTTCATGCCGATCGCCCAGAAGAAGGACAGCCGGGGTGCGAACGCGTCGACGTCGAGACCGGCGCCGCGTCCGGCGCGCAGGTACTCGACCCCGTCCGCGAGGGTGTACGCCAGTTCCAGGTCGGCCGTCGCCCCGGCCTCCTGGATGTGGTAGCCGGAGATGGAGATCGAGTTGTAGCGCGGCATCTTCTGCGAGGTGTACGAGAAGATGTCGGAGATGATCCGCATCGACGGCTTCGGCGGATAGATGTACGTGTTGCGGACCATGAACTCCTTCAGAATGTCGTTCTGAATGGTCCCGGCCAGCTTCTCCGGCGGCACACCCTGTTCCTCGGCGGCCACGATGTACAGGGCGAGGACGGGCAGGACCGCGCCGTTCATGGTCATCGACACCGACATCCGGTCCAGCGGGATGCCGTCGAAGAGCTGGCGCATGTCGTAGATCGAGTCGATCGCCACCCCGGCCATACCGACATCGCCCGTCACCCGGGGGTGGTCGCTGTCGTAGCCGCGGTGTGTGGGCAGGTCGAAGGCGACCGACAGGCCCTTCTGACCGGCCGCCAGGTTGCGCCGGTAGAACGCGTTGGACTCCTCGGCCGTCGAGAAACCCGCGTACTGCCTGATCGTCCACGGCTGGTTCACGTACATCGTCGGATACGGGCCCCGCAGATACGGCGCGATCCCCGGATACGTACCGAGGAAGTCCAGGCCCTCCAGGTCCTGCCCGGTGTACAGCGGCTTGACGCCGATGCCTTCGGGGGTCTCCCACACCAGGTCGGCCGGGGCGGACCCCGTGGTCTCCTTCACCGCCGCCTCCCACAGGTCCTCCGAGCCGGCGGGAGCGGGGGAGCCCAGGCCCAGGGTGGAGAAGTCGGGGATGATGTTCCTACTGCTCATGGGTCACGTCCATACGGTCGAGGGCAAGGGCCAGCACGGCGACCGCGTCGCATCCCGCGAAGACGTACGAGTCCACACCGCGATACGCCCGTGGGCGGCCGGCCAGGAACACCAGCGGCGCACGCGCCCCGACGAGCGCCTCGACGACCGCCTCGGCCTGCTCCTCGTACAGCGCGTCGCTGGAACACACGCAGACCGCGTCCGCGCCGCTCGCGAGGTAGGCCTCGGCGACGGTCGAAGGGTCGACGGACACCGGTTCGTGGACGGGTTCGATACCACCCGCCCGGAAGAGGTTCGACGCGAAGGAGACCCGTGCGGTGTGCACCGCCGCCGGGCCCAGCGCGGCGATGAACACGCGCGGCCTGCTCCCGGTCGCCGCCAGATGGGCGTCGCTCCGGGCGCGCAGCGCTTCGTAGTCCTCGTCGCACCGGACGCGGGGCAGGCCGCCGGCCGGAGCCGCGGGTGCGGGCTCACGGATCACCGGCTTCTCGGCCAGGTGGGGGAACTCGCTGACTCCGGTGAGCGGTTCGCGGCGCTCGGCCAGGCCCTTCCTGCGTTCGGTCCAGGTGGCGGCGAGGTGCTCGGCGACCAGGCCCGAGCGCAGCGCGGCCGCCTGGCCGCCCGCCTTCTCCACGGTCCGGAAGAACGCCCAGGCGGCGTGCGCGAGTTCGTCGGTGAGACGCTCGACGTAGTACGAGCCGCCCGCCGGATCGATCACGCGGGCGAGGTGGGACTCCTCCAGCAGGATGGAGGAGGTGTTACGGGCGACGCGCCGGGCGAACGCGTCGGGCAGGCCCAGCGCGTGATCGAACGGCAGCACGGACACCGCGTCCGCGCCGCCCACTCCTGCGGCCAGACCGGCCACGGTGGTGCGCAGCATGTTCACCCACGGGTCACGCCGGGTCATCATCACCGGCGAGGTCACCGCGTGCTGGAGCTGGGCGCCGGCTTCCGGGGCGCCCGATGCCTCGGCGACCCGCGCCCACAGCCGGCGCGCGGCGCGCAGCTTGGCGATGGTCAGGAACTGGTCGGCGGTGGCCGCGTACCGGAACTCCAGCTGGCCCAGGGCGGCTTCCGCGCTCAGACCGTGCTCGGTGAGAGCGCGCAGGTAGGCGACCCCGGTGGCCAGGGACAGGCCCAGCTCCTGCGCGGCGCTGCCGCCCGCCTCGTGGTACGGCAGGACGTCCACGGTCAGCGTACGGACCAGGGGGTATCCGGAGGCGACGGTCCTGGCCTGCTCGGCGGCGGCGGCGATGTCGAGCTGCTCGCCGGTCCGGGCCTCGTGGCCCAGCGGATCGGCCCCGAGGTTCGCGCGGACGGACGCGGGGGGCATCCGGCGCTCGGCGCACAGGTCCAGGAACGCGCGTGCCGCCTCCGCGTGGCCGGCGCCGGCGTCCAGCACCACGGGCGCGAGGTCCAGGTGGACCCCGGCCAGGGCCGGGGCGAGGCCCCCGAGGGGAATGCCGCCGGTGCCGACGGGGAGCCAGAGCGAGGTGCCGCCGTTCTCCAGATCGGCGAGCACGGCCTCGTTCACGCGCGCGGGGTCGGTGCCCGTGAGGCGCTGGCGCACGTCCCAGCCGCTCTCGGCGTTGCCCGGGGCCCTGCCTCCGCGTACGAAGGGGGCGAAGCCGGGAAGGCCCACGGCGCCCGGTTCGGGCGGGCTGTCGCGCGCGGTGTACAGCGGACGGGCGGTGAGCCCGTCCTGGAGCTGGGTGGACAATGCTTCTTCCGCGCCGTCGCCGGAGGCGTCCCTGCCCGATTTGCGCAGTACGCCCTCTACCAGGCGCTGCCACTGCTCATGTGTCGGGTCGGGGAACTCGGCGGCCAGGGAGAGCCCGTCGTCAGGCAGGACCGTCATGGCCCGGATGCTAGGGGCCTCCGCTAAACCGGGGCCGTAGCCGATGATGGACCCGGCCCGGCCGGTCCCGCCCCGCCCGCCTACGCCGCCGAGCGCAGACGCCAGACCCCCGGGCGGACCTCCGAGCAGTCCGGGGCCGGGGCGCGCAGCGCCGCCAGCCGGCGCCGGGCATAGGACTCCAGGCGGGCGTCCCCCAGGACCACCGCCTCGGACAGGCACTGGCCGAAGTGCTCCTCGGCGGTGGCCGGGCGCCCGCACTCGACCGCGAGCAACCCCATCACCCGCAGCGCCTCGAACCGGGCGCGAGGGTCCTGCGCGGCCGCGTCCAGAGCGGGGGAGAGGAGGGCCGCGGCGCCGTCGACCGCACCCGCGTCCAGCCGCAGATCGGCCAGGCCCGTCAGGGCGCGGCTCCGTTCGAGCAGGTCGGAGGCGATGTCGGCGGCCAGCAGGGCCCGTTCGTACAGTTCGGCGGCGGCCGGCAGCTCGCGGCGCTGCCAGGCCCGGTCGCCCAGCGAGCGCAGCAACCGAGCCTGGGCCGGCAGATCGCCCAGCTGATGGGCGGCGTCCAGGGCCAGCCGGTGGCAGCTCTCCCAGTCGTCCCAGGCGGCGAGGGTCTCCAGCAGACCGGTCAGCGCGTCGGCCAGGCGTACGGTCTGCTCCCACAGCCCGGCCCGGGCCGCCTGCCGGACCATCGTGACGAACGCGGGCCGTTGCCGGGCGGGCCACTCCAGGGAGTGCGCCCCGTCCACCTGCGCGGAGGCCTCGCGCAGCGCCTTCTCGTACGCGGCGCACAGCCGGCCGGTGGCCGTCCGTACCGAGTCCGCCGACTCGTGCGCGGCGAGCCGGTCCGCCGCCAGCAGCCGCAGGGGTTCGGACAGCCGGTAGCACGCCGGGCGGCCGGCGCCCGGCAGTTCCTCCCGGACCAGCCCGGCCGCCACCAGCTCCGCCACCGCGGCCCGTGCGCCGGCCGCGTCCGTGCCCAGGACCGCGGCGGCCGACTCCGTCCCGAAGGGCCCCTCGGGCAGCAGTCCCAGCAGCCGGAACTCCCGCTGCCGCGCGCTGTCGACGTCCTCGTACGCCGTGGCCAGCCGGTCCAGGAAGCCGGGCGCCACCGCGTCCAGTTCCGCGAGGCGCCCCGGCGCGCCACGGAACCGGGCAGCCTCGCACGGTTCGGCGCGGGCGGCGGCCCGCAGCGCCAGCGGGAGCTGCCCGCACAGGTCGGCGATCTCCGCGGCCTCCGCCTCGTCCGGCGCGTCGGACCCTCGGCGGGCGGCCACCAACAGCCGCCGCGCCTCCTTGGGCGCCGGCACGTCGAGGAGGAGCACCCGCCCGTCCAGCCCGGGCGGCACCCGCCGGCAGGTGACCAGGAACCTGGCCTCGGGGAGGGCCGCCGCCAAGGGCTCGACCTGGTCCGCGCGGTCCACCGAGTCCAGGACCACCAGCATGCGCCGGCCGCCGGTCAGCCCCCGCAGCAGCTCCCGCAGTTCGCCGGCGTCCCCGGGCAGCGCGTCCCCGGGCAGGGCGCCCTCGGCGCCGTACAGCCGGGCGATCCGTGCGGCGGCCGCCGCACCGTCCATGCCCTCGCGGCCCCCGTACGCGTCGGGCCGCATGCGGATGAGGACCCGGCCGCCGGGGAAGCGCTCGCCCGCCCGGTGCGCCGCCTCCGTGGCCAGGGCGGTCTTGCCGACGCCCACCTGGCCGCTGAGGACCACGATCCGGCCTCCGGGCGCGGCCAGCAGCGCGGCCAGCGCACCCAGCTCCTCCTCGCGTCCGGTGAACAGCCGGTCGGACGCGGGCAGCTCCACCACGGACCGGTGCGCGGCCGGGGCCTCGGGGCCGTCCGCCGTCCCCGGTCCCGGCACGGCGCCCGAGACCGGGACCCGGGCACGGTCCGCCCCCGGGCCCTCGGCGGCGCCGCCGTCCCCCGTCGGCCGCAGCAGCTCGGGGTCGCCGCCCAGGATCTGCCGGTGCAGCGTCTGGAGTTCAAGACCGGGATCGATGCCGAGCTCCTCCACCAGTCCGCGCCGCAGCCGGGAGAAGACCTGGAGGGCGTCCGCCTGCCGTCCCGACCGGTACAGGGCGACCATCAGGTGGGCGAAGAACTCCTCCCGCAGCGGGAACTCCGCGACCACCGACTGCAGTTCGCCGATGAGGGCCTGCTGCCTTCCCAGGTGGAGGTCGGCCCGGATCCGCTGTTCCAGCGCCGCCGTCCGCACCTCCGTCATCCGTACCGCCGTGCCGTCCAGCAGCGGACCGTGCGGGGTGTCCGAGAGCAGCGGGCCGCGCCACAGCGCCAGGGCCTGGCGCTGAAGCCGCGCGGCGGCGTCGTACTCGCGCTGCTCCATCCGCTCCTGCCCGCGCTCGTACAGCTCCTGGAAGACGGTGAGGTCCAGCTGTGCGGGGTCCAGCCGCAGTTCGTAGCCGGGCGCCCGGGTCACCAGCGCGTCCCTGCCGTACTCGGCGTCCGCCTCGTCCAGCAGCTTGCGCAACTGGGACACGTACACCTGCAACGTGGTGGTGGCCGTACGGGGCGGCTCCTCGCCCCACAGCTCGTCGATCAGGGTGTCCACGGAGACGATCTCGTTCGCCCGTACCAGCAGCGCGGCCAGGACCACCCGGATCTTCGCGGCGCGCGGTGTCAGATTTCTGGAGCCCCCGGAGTCCGGCCCCGGCCCCCCGGCCCCGCCGACCTCCAGCGGCCCCAGTATTCGAAAACGCATACGCCCTCCCCCGGCTGATTTTCGATGGCCAGGCTAGGCACGCCACCCACCCCGGCTCCGGACAGGTGCCCCCCTGAACCGGGCGCCGCAACCCCCGCACACGCACGCTGCAAGCCCCGCTTTAGCCACGGAACGGACGATGCGGACGCCCAGGTGGGAGCGGACGAGGGGCGTACCGCTGCTGCCCCGAGCGCACCATGAGGGGGCCTACGTTGACCGAGTACCGAACGTTTACCGAGCTGATCATGGATCGGGCGCGGACCCTGGGCGAGGCGGACGCGCACATCTTCCTGCGCGACACGGCCGCGGGCCCGGTCGAGGAACGGCTCTCGTACGCGGGCCTCGACGCCGCCGCGCGCAGCCTGGCCGTCCGGCTGCGCTCCCACGGTGCCCAGGGCCAGCCGGTGCTGCTGCTCCACCCGCAGGGCCCCGAATTCCTCAAGGCCTTCGTCGGCTGCCTCTACGCGGGCGCCATCGCGGTGCCCGCCCCGCTCCCCGGCGACCGGGGCGAGCGCCTGCACCGGGTCTCCGGGATCATCAAGGACACCGGCGCGCGGCTCGTCCTCACCGACGCGGCGAGCGCCGCCGAAGTGTCCCTGTGGCTCGCCATGGAGACCCGCGCCGAAGCCGTCGTCCTGGCCTCCGACGTCGTCGGCGCGGTCCCGGCCGCACAGGACTGGGAACCGCCCGCGACCGGCCCCGACGACCTGGCCTTCCTCCAGTACACCTCCGGCTCCACCTCCCGGCCGCGCGGTGTCATGGTCAGCCACCGCAACCTCCTCGCCAACGAGGCGGCCATCGGACGGGCGCTCGGCACCTCACCCGCCGACCGGTTCGGCAGCTGGCTGCCGCACTACCACGACATGGGCCTGATCGCGCACCTGCTGCACCCCCTGTGGCTGGGTTCCGCGTCCGTCCAGATGTCCGCCACCGCCTTCCTCAAACGGCCCGTCAACTGGCTCCGCATGATCTCCGAACACGGGGTGACCATCGGCGGCGGACCGAACTTCTGCTACGACCTGTGCCTGCGGCGCGTCACCGACGCCCAGCTCGCCGGACTCGACCTCTCCGGCTGGCGGCTCGCCCTCAACGGTGCCGAACCCGTCCGCGCCGACACCCTCGACGCCTTCGCCGCCCGGTTCGCCGCCGCGGGCCTGCGCGCCGGAAGCATGTACCCGGCCTACGGCCTCGCCGAAGCCACCCTCGTCGTCTCCGGAACCACCCCGGGCGCCCCGTACCGCCACCGCACCGTCGACCCGGCCGCCCTCGAACGCGACGAACTGCGCACCCCCGGGCCCGGCGAAGCCTCCCGCACCCTGGTCTCCAGCGGCCCGGTCGACCAGGACTTCGACCTGCGCGTCGTGGACCCCGTCAGCGGCAGCCCGCTGCCCGCCGGCCGGGTGGGCGAGATCTGGCTGCGCGGCGACAGCGTCGCCCAGGGCTACTGGCGGCGCCCCTCCGAGACCGCGCACACCTTCCACGCGGTCCTGGCGGGCGGCGACTCCGGCTTCCTGCGCACCGGGGACCTGGGCGTCGTCGAGGACGGCGAGCTGTACGTCACCGGGCGGCTGAAGGACGTCATCATCCTCAACGGCCGCAACATCTACCCCCAGGACGTCGAATGGGCCGTCCGCGAGATCGACCCGGCGCTCGGAGCCGGGCACGGCGCGGTCTTCACCGTCGACACCGGCCGCGAACAACTCGTCATCGTGCACGAGGTGCGCGTCCCCCACACCGACACGGCACGGCTCCAGGACCTGACCTGCCGCATCCAGACCCTGACCGGGCGGGACTTCGACGTGCCCGTCGGCAACGTCGTCCTGGTCCGGCCCGGCACCCTGCGCCGCACCACGAGCGGCAAGATCCAGCGCGCCCTGATGCGGAAACTCTTCCTGAGAGGCGGCCTCTCCAGCCTCCACGAAGTCCTCGACCCCGCCGTGCGCGCCCTGGTGGACGCCCCCCGACCGCAGGCCGACGACGTCGTCGTCCCCGCGTCGGCGGCCCGCCGGGCCCAGGACCTGCCGTGGTGAGCACCCTCGTGCTCGAACCCCGGCCCCCCGCCCCCGGAGCGCCGGCGGGGGACCGGGCCGCCGAGCTGGAACTCCTGCTGGGAGACCCCACCGACGCCCGCAACCCCACCGGCTACGCGAAGCTGCTGGTCGCCGACCGGCGCGGCACGCTGTCCGCCGACGCGGAGGACCTCCTCGACGAGTTCGGCCTGAACGCCGAGTACGTGCCGCGCGAACTCGGCGGCCGCTTCGACTCCGCCGAGACCCTGCTGCGCGTGATGCGCCCGGTCTTCCGGCGCGACGCGGCCCTCGGCGCCGGCTACGGCATGAGCACCTTCATGGCCGCGTCGGACGTGTGGATGAGCGGCAGCGGGGCCCAGCGCGGCTGGCTCGCCGAGCTGCTGCTGTCCGGCTCCAAAGCGGCCATCGCCCAGCACGAGACCGCCCACACCAACGACTTCGTCCGCAGCCAGGTGGCCGCCACCCGCACCCCGGCCGGCCTGTCCGTGAGCGGCGCCAAGTCCGTCGTCAACAACCTGCACCGGTCCGACGCCCTCGTGCTGTTCTGCCGGACGGACGACCGCCCCGGCAGCGGCAGCCACTCCGCCCTCCTGCTGGACCCGCGGACCCTGCCGGCCGACCGCTACCGGGTCACCCGCCGCCGCCCCCGTACCGGCATGCGCGGCTGCCACTTCGACTCCGTCGCGTTCGAGGACTGCCCGGTACCCGAGCAGACCCTGCTCGGCCCGCTCGGCAGCGGCGTGCCCACCTCCCTGCGGTCCTTCCAGATGAGCCGCACCCTCATGGCCTCCCTGGTCGCCGCCGCCGTGGACACGTGTCTGCGCACGGCCGTCCTCGTCGACCGCACCCAGAAACCCGGGCACGGCGCCCCCGTCGACCCCGAACACACGGCGACCACGCTGGCGAACGCCTTCGTGAACCTGCTGTTCTACGACTGCCTGGCCGTCGTCGCCACCCGCGCCCTGCACCTGCACCCGGCCGAGACCAGCGTCTACTCGGCCGCCGTCAAGTCGCTGCTGCCGCGCGTGCTCAGCGACACGATGTACGACCTGTCCACCGTCCTCGGCTCGCAGATCTACACCCGGGGCGGCACCGTCGGCGTCTTCCAGAAGCACCTGCGGGACGTGCCCGTGGTCAGCCTCGGACACGCGGGGACCGTCGCCTGCCAGGCCACGATCATCCCGCAGCTCCCGGCCCTGGCCGCCCGGTCCTGGTTCCGTGAACAGCCCGCCGCCGGCGCCCTGTTCGAGCCGGGCGCCCCGCTGCCCCCGTTCGGCTACGACCAGCTGGCGCTGGCCTGCGGCCGCGACAGCCTCAGCGCCTCCCTCGTGGAGACCGCGGGGACACTGACCGGCCGGAGCCCCGTCGAGCGCGCCCTGCGCGAACTCGCCGGGCAGATGGTCGACGAACTCCGGGACCTGCGCACCCGGGTGCTGGCCCTGCCCCCGCCCGGCGGCGGAGCCCCCGTCAGCCCGGTCTGGTTCACGCTCACCGACCGGTACGTCCTGGTGCTCGCCGCCGCGGCCGTCCTCGGGGTGTGGCGGCACAGCGACGCGGGCCGCGACCCCTTCCTCGCCGACCCCGCCTGGGCGGCCCTGGCCCTGCACCACATCGCCCGGCGCCTGGGCGCCCCCGACGTCGAAGTGCCCGCCGAGTGCACGGCCCGGGTCCACCAGGAGGTCCTCGCCCGCTTCGGCGACCAGCGCAGCTACGACCTGTACAACGTCCCCCTTCCCGGCTGACCGGCCGGCATGGCCCTGCACCGAAGGAGTCCGGTATGACCCTGCCCGCGCCGCCGCGCAGCGCGGCCGCCCCGCTGTACGGGTGGCTGACCGACCGGCTCGCCGTCTACCTGGACCGGGAGCCCGAAAGCATCGACCCCACCGTCCCGCTCGCGGTGTACGGCATGGACTCGGTCTGCGCGCTGAGCCTCTGCGGCGACGTGGAGGACGAGTTCGGCATCCCGGTCGACCCGTCCATGGCCTGGGACCACTCCACGGTGGCCGCACTGGCCCGGCACCTGGCCTCGCGCGGCGTCCGGGTACCGGCCGGCGGAACGCGCCCGTGACGGGCGCCGGCGCGGTGGCCGTCGTCGGGATCGACTGCGTCTTCCCCGGCGCGGTCGGTGCCGAGAGCTTCTGGGAGCTGCTCGTCCGCGGCGGCGACAGCATCGGCGAACTGCCCGCCGGGCGGCGCGAGGGGACCGGCTTCGACGCCTCCGTGCGCGGAGGGTTCATCGAGGACATCGCCACCTTCGACAACGACTTCTTCACCGTCTCACCCCGCGAGGCCGCGGCCATGGACCCGCAGCACCGGCTGCTCCTCCAGTGCGCGTGGCGGGCGCTGGAGGACTCCGGCCAGTCCCCGGCCGCCCTCGCCGGCAGCGACACGGGGGTCTTCGTCGGGGCGATGGGCAGCGAGTGGGCCCAGCTCCACATGGCCGACCACTCCCGGGTCACCCCTCAGCTCGGCGCCGGCACCAGCTCCTGCATGGCCGCCAACCGGATCTCGTACCACCTCGACCTCAAGGGGCCCAGCCTCGCCGTCGACACCGCCTGCTCCTCCTCCCTCGTCGCCGTCCATCTCGCCGTCAACTCCCTGCTGGCGGGGGAGTGCGGCACCGCGCTCGCCGGAGGCGTCAACCTCGTGCTGACCCCGGCCATCGGCCGCGTCTACGCGCAGATGGGCCTGGCCGCCCCCGACGGCCGCTGCAAGCCGTTCAGCGCGGACGCGGACGGCATCGGGCGCAGCGACGGAGCGGGCACCGTCGTGCTGCGGAGGCTGGAGGACGCGCTCGCCGACGGGCAGCGCGTGTACGCCGTCATCCGGGGCTCCGCCGTCAACCAGGACGGCCGCAGCAACGGGGTCACCGCACCCAACCGGTGGTCGCAGCGCGAGGTCGTCGCCGCCGCTTACCGGCGCGCCGGAGTCACGCCCGACCGGATCCGCTTCATCGAGGCCCACGGCACCGGCACCGCGCTCGGCGACATCATCGAGTGCGCCGCCCTCGGCGAACTCCACGCCGTGCAGCGCCCCGAGCCCTGCGCCATCGGCTCCGTCAAGGGCAACCTGGGGCACACGGAGGGCGCCGCCGGCATCGCCGGCCTCATCAAGGTCGCACTCGCCCTGCACCACCGCCTGGTGCCCGCCAGCCGCCACGCCGTCCGCGAGAACCCCCAGCTACGGCTCGCCGAGCGCGGCCTGAGCCTGCTCAAGGCGCCCCTGCGGCTCCCGGCCGGAGAAGTCCTCGCCGGAGTCAGCAGCTTCGGGATGGGCGGCACCAACGCCCACGCCGTCCTCGCCGGAGCCCCGCGGGTGCGCCGCACACCCGCTCGCCGTACCCGCACCGCCGCCCCCGTCGGCGTGTTCACCGTCTCCGGGAACACCCCCGAGGCGCTGCGCCGCAACCTCGCCGGCCAGGCCGAGGCCGTCGCCCGCCGCCCGCGCGGCGACGCCGCCGCCCTGTGCTGGACCAGCAACCAGGTCAAGACCGGCCTGGGCTACCGGGCCGCGATCACCGCCCGCGACACCACGGAACTGGCGACCGCCCTGAGAGCCGCCGCCGACGACGCCCAGCTGCGGGCCGGCATCGCCGACCGGGCCTGGCACCCCCCGGCCGTCGGCTTCCTCTTCAGCGGCCAGGGTGTCCAGGAACCGGGCATGACCGCCGGCCTCTACCGCGACAGCGCCGCCTACCGCCGCCACCTCGACGAGGCCGACGCCGCACTCGCCCCCCACCTCGGCGGTTCGGTCCGCGACCTGATCCTCGGCGAGGACCCGGCCGTCCACCGCACCGGCTGGGCCCAGCCCGCCCTGTTCGCCGTCGGCTACGCGCTGTGGCGCACCCTGGGCGACCTCGGTGTCCACCCCGACGCCGTGCTCGGCCACAGCGTCGGCGAGTTCGCCGCGGCCGTCGCCGCCGGGGCGCTCACCCTGGAGGACGCCGTCCGGCTGGTCGCCGTACGGGCGCGGCTGATGGAGGAACTCCCCGAAGGCGGCGGCATGCTCTCCGTGCGCGCGCACGCGGACGAGGCGCGGGACGTGCTGAGGACCCTCCCGCACGCCACCCGGCGCGCGGTGGCCGTGGCCGCCGTCAACGGGCCCGGCAACACGGTCCTGTCCGGTGCCCTGGAGGCACTCGACACCGTCGCCGCCGCACTGCGCGCGTCCGGTGTCCACAGCAGCCGGCTGCGCGTCTCGCACGCCTTCCACTCGCCGCTGACCGAACCGGCACTCGACCGGTTCGCCGAGTCCGCGGCCGGGGTCGCCTGCACCGCCCCCCGCATCCCCTTCGCCTCCACCCGCTACGGGCGCATGCTCGGCGACGAACCGCTGGACGCGGCGTACTGGCGCGAGCAGGCCCGCGAACCGGTGCTGTTCGAGGCGGCCCTGGACGCCCTGATGGCCGACCTGATGCCCGGGGTGCTGATCGAGATCGGCCCCGCCCCCCAGCTCGTCCAGCTCGCCGGCCGGACCGGACTGCCCGGGGGAGTACGGCTGCTGCATCCCGCGCCCGGTCTCCGCGCGGGCGGCGCCGACCTCGCCGAGACCGTCGCCGCCCTCTACCGCTGCGGACTCGACCCGCACTGGCAGGAGCTGTACGAACCCGCGCACCGCGCCGTGGAGCGGCTGGCGCCGTACGCGTTCTCCACCGAGAACCGGTACTGGCAGACTCCGGTGCCCCGCGCCGCCACCATGACCGCGGCCCCGGCCCCCGCTGCCCCCGGCGGGTCCGGGGCCGCATCCCCCGCCGACGCCGGTACCGGAGTCCCCGCCGGTCCGGCCGCCCCCGCGCCGGGCGGGTCCGAGGACCCCGTGCTCGGAGCCGTGATCGCCGCCGTCGTCGAGGTCGGCGGGTACGACCCGGCCCAGGTCGGCCACGGGACCCGGTTCTACGCCGACCTCGGCTTCGACTCCGTGATGATCATGCAGCTCAAGGACCGCGTCGAATCGAGACTGCCGCAGACCGGCAGTGTCACCGTCCAGCAAATCCTCCCGGCCCTGCGGACGGTGGGCTCACTCGCCGCGTTCCTCGGCGAGTGGATCAGCGTAGGAGCCACCCCATGAACCGCCCCACGGGCATGCCCGCACCCGCCTTCCACATCGCCGGCACCGCCGCCGCCCTGCCCGGGCCGGCCGTCACCAACACCGGCCTCGGCAAGGTCTTCGGGATCAGCGAGGAGTGGATCGACCTCTTCGTGGGCACCCGCACCCGCCACTTCGGCTGGGACCTGGCCACCGGCGAGGTCCTGCACTCCCTCACCGACCTGTGCGCCGAGGCCGCCGGCCGGGCGCTGGACGCGTCCGGATTCACCGCCTCCGAACTCGACTTCCTGGTCCTCACCACCACCACCCCCGACACCCTGCTCCCGACCACCGCCACCCAGGTCGCGGACCGGCTCGGACTCAACTACCTGCCCGTGTACCAGATCCAGGCGGGCTGCGCGGGCGCCGTCCAGGCCCTCGACCTCGGCCGCGCACTGATCGCCTCCGGCCACCGGGCCGGGCTCGTCGTCGGCGGGGACGTCACCGCCCGCTTCCTCGACCCCTCGCGCGGCGCCGCCACCCTGCCCACCCAGGAGCTCGTCAACTACGTGCTGTTCGGCGACGGCGCGGGCGCGGCCGTCGTCAGCGCGGACCCCGAGGGCGAGGCCATCGGCGTGCGGGCGCTGCTCAACTGCTTCACCGGACAGGGCCGCGCCCCGGGCCAGACCATCGACTGGGAGGGGCCCGCCCGCCGGGACCCGGACCGCCGCATGCTCCACGAGGACTACAAGGCCATCGAGGAGGGCGTGCCCACCATGGCGGGGGAGATCCTCTGGCAGCTGCTGGACACCACCGGCTGGCGCCCGGACGAGATCGACTTCCTGCTGCCGCCCCAGCTCTCCGGCCGGATGACCCGGCGCATCGTCGAGGATCTGGCGCTGCCCGGCCCCCGGGAGATCTCCTGCGTCGCCGACACCGGCAACACCGGAAACGCCCTGCCGTTCGTACAGCTCGACCGCCTCGTGCCGGAGCTCCGCCCCGGAGACCGGGCCCTGGCCCTCGTCGTCGAGTCCAGCAAGTGGATCAAGGCAGGTCTCGCCCTGGAGAAGGAGGACACACGGTGACCACCCCACTGGAGGAACTCCGCGCCCTGCACACCACCGGGAGACTCGCCGCGTGCTACCCACGGGTGCGCTCCCTGCTGGCCGAGATCACCGACGACCCCTCCCGGACCGAGGCCGACCTGCTGTCCGAACTGCGCCGCTGCGGCCGCGTCCTGGCCTCCCTGCGCACCGAGGACGTCCTCGCCGGCCACCCGGCGACGCCCGTCGTCACCGTCGCCGTCACCGGCCACTCCACCCTGGCCCAGCTCACCGACCCGCTGACCGCCGAGCTGGCCCGGCACGGCCTGCTCGCCCACCAGGTCCACGGCACCCACGGTGCCTACCTGCGCGACCTCACCGACCCCGACGGGGAACTGCGCACCGCCCACCCCGACCTCACTCTGTGCGTCCTGGACGCCGACGCCGTCCTCGGCCGGCTCCCGCTGCCCTGGGGCCCCGACGACGTCGAGACCGCCTGCGCGGAACTCGCCGCCCACCTCACCCTCGTCGCCGAGGCGCACACCGCCCACGGCACCGGCACCCTGGTCCTCAACACCCTGCCGCTGCCCCGCCACTGCGCCCAGCAGCTCGTGGACCAATGCGGGCGTGCCCGGCTGGGCGCGGTGTGGCGCGAGTTCAACGCCCGCCTGCTACGCCTGACCGAGAGCCACCCCGCCGTCGTGGTCCTCGACCTCGACCCGGTCATCGCGTCCACCGGCCCGGCCGGCGACCCCCGTCTGGCCCTCTACACCCGCTCGCCCTTCAGCGACGAACTGTTCTCCGCCTACGCCCGCGACGCCGCCCACGTGCTGCGCTCCCGGACCGGCCTGACCAAGAAGTGCCTCGTCCTCGACCTCGACAACACCCTGTGGGGCGGAGTCCTCGGCGAGGACGGGCCCGACGGCATCGCGCCGGGCGGCAGCCTGATCGGCGAGCCGTACGCGGCCGTCCAGCGGGTGGCGAAACAGCTCGCGGCCCAGGGGGTCCTGCTCGCCGTCAGCAGCAAGAACGACCCGGACCCGGTCCACGACGTGCTCGCCGGCCACCCCGACATGACCCTGCGCCCCGCGGACTTCGTCGCCGTCCACGCCGGCTGGGAGCCCAAGGACGGCAGCCTCCACGCCATCGCCCGGCGGCTGGGCATCTCCGCCGACGCCCTCGTCTTCCTCGACGACTCGCCTGCGGAGCGGGCCCTGATCCGCCGCCATCTGCCGGGCACCGCCGTCGTCCCGCTCGGCGCCGAACCGGCCCTGCACCTGCACGCCCTGCTGCGCGACGGCTGGTTCGACACGCCGCAGACCACCGACGACGACACCCGTCGCACCGTCCGCTATCAGGAGGCCGCCGCACGCGAGGAGTTCCGCGGCAGCACCGGCTCCTACGAGGACTACCTGGCGGAGCTGCGTACCGAGGTCACCCTCTCCGCACCCGAGCCGCACGAGATCCGCCGGCTCTCCCAGCTGTCGCTGCGCACCAACCAGTTCAACCTCACCGGCGAACGGGTCCAGGCCGACCGCGTCACCGCCCTTCACCGCACCGACGGCCACCAGGTGCTCGCCGTCCGCGTCAGCGACCGCTTCGGCGACAGCGGGCTGGTCGGCGCACTCTTCCTCCGCCGCGAGGGTGACACCCTGGCCGTGGACAACGTGTTCCTCAGCTGCCGGGCACTGGCCCGGGGCATCGAGGACGCCTGCCTGGCCGCCGTACTGGCCCATGCCCGCGATCAGCACCTGACCGCCGTACGGGCCCGCTACCGCCCGACCCGCAGCAACACGAGGGTGCGCGGCTTCTACCCCTCCCTCGGCTTCGCGCAGGAGGAGGGAACGGGCGGGGACGGCATCTGGTTCCGCCACACGCTGGACTCCCTGCCACCCGTACCGGGTCATCTGACCCTCGACGCCCGACTCGGAGGGACGGTCCATGGACACCACCTGCAACATCACTGACCTGCCCCGCTTCCTCACCCACGTCTGCGAGGAACTCGGCCTCGACCTGACCCCGCAGGAAGCCGCCGCGGATTTCGACACCCTGCTGGACTGGGACTCGGTCCACCTGCTGCGCCTGGTCATGCTCGCCGAACGGGCCACCGGACGGCCCGTCCCGGTCGCCCGGGTGCTCCAGGCCCGCAACCTCGCCGAGGTCCACCGTCTGGTGGTCGCCCCGTGACCATGGCCATCGGGGACCCCCTCGCCGTCACCGTGGCGGGTACCAACTGGACCGCCGTGCGCACCGAACTGGCGGCACACGGCACCGCGCTGGTGCACGGCCGCCTCGACGACTGGCGCCCCGCCGACCCGGGCGGGGCCGCGCTGCGCGCCACCCTCGGCCGGGACTGGGCCCGCTACCGGGACATCACGCACGAGGAGATACGCGACCAGTTCGCCGCCTCCCGCCTGCTGCTCAAACACGCAGCGGCCGCCGCGCTGCACGCCGAGCCGCAGGACCTGGAGCTGATGTACGGACCCACCGGCCGGCCGTACCTGCGCGGCTGCGACCAGATCGACATCAGCCTCAGCCACACCGACGACCTGCTGCTGGTCGGCCTGACCACGCGCGGCCTGGTCGGGGTGGACGCCGAGCGGTCCGACCGGCGCATCTACAGCCGCGGGCTCGACCGGCACATCTGCACCCCGCACGAGCGGCTGCTCGTCTCCGAACTGCCGGAGGAGGAGCGCAACCCGAGCCTGCTGCGGCTGTGGACGCTCAAGGAGGCGTACAGCAAGGCCATCGGGCAGGGGATGCGGTTCAGGTTCACCGAGTTCGGCTTCGGCCCCGACGGCCGGCCCACCCAGGTGCACCGCCCGGACGGGACACCGGGAGCGGGCGACGAATGGTCCTTCCGGACATGCCTCCTCGTCAGCGACGGCCTGGAGTTCTGCGTCAGCGCCGCCGTCTACGACGCCGGGCTCGGCCGGACCGCGGACGCCCAGATCACCACCATGCTCGACACCGACGCGGTGGCCGCGCTCACCGAGGCGCTGGAAGGGGAGTGGTCGCATGACTACTGGTCACAGGTCCTCGACCACTGAGGTGGTCGTCTCCAGGACGGCCCTGTCGGCCTGGATGAGGCTGAGCGAGACCGGCGCCAGCCGCCGGCCCCTCCCGTCCTTGCCCAGCGGCTCCCACACCGCCGCGCAGCGCAGCGGCAGGTCCGGTTCCGCGTAGCCCCGGAAGTGCGCCCGCAGCGAGGCCAGCGTGATCCGCCCGGCCGCCAGCCCGTGCGCCCGCACGGCGGCGTACAGCGACACCTGCCGCACGGCCTCCAGCAGGACCCGGGCCGGGATCTCCCCGTCGACGGGCGGCGGCAGCACCACGTCGACGGCGAGCCGCCCGTCGGCCGTACCGGGGTTGCGCAGCAGTACGTCGCGGGGGTCCTCGTACCCGATGTCGGCCGGGTCGACGGGGGAACCCGCCGGGGCGGCAGCGCCACCCCCGCCGGCCGTGCCGCAGGCGGCCAGCAGCGCCGCGCGGCTGTGGCGGCGGTGGTTGGTGTGCACGCCGGGCGCCAGGAACACCAGGCTGGCGTCCCCGGCACCACAGGGGCTGCCGTCGATCCGGATCGCCATGCGGAACTCCAGGACCCGGGGTACGCCGTCCACGACCTTGTCCGGGCGCACGCTCAACCGGACGTCGAGCCGTCCGTCCGGCACCCGGCTGCGCAGGGCCGCGACGTCGTCCGCCCACAGCCCGAAGCGATAGAAGACCGCCACGCGGTCCGGCTTCACGGCGAAATGGCAGCGCCCGATGAACTCAGCGGCCTCCTGGACCGCACCGACCACGTCCAGCAGCTCATGGAAGCGCCGCCCCTGTGCGTTCCCGGTTGGGAACTCGCAGACGAGGACGAACTCCTCCTCGATGTCAGGTACGGCCGGTACCGGATGCTGCCACGACCTCGGCCGGTGGATCAGATGACGGACTGCGGGACTCCGCATACGCCACACCCCCTAAGAACCGGACCGGATACGGTCTCGGCCCGATTCAGGGTGCCTTGAGGGCGGGTGCCGGAACCAGCCATCCGTGATGGCAGCAAGTGGCCCGGCACGTAGTGCCTTACGCCATCCCGTTGGGGTCGTCGAGCATCCCGTTCGCGGCCGCGCTCACGCCCGCCTGGAACCGGCTGGTGGACTCCAGTTCCTCCATGATCTGGGAGATGTAGCGCCGGCAGGTCCGTACCGACATGCCCAGTCGTCGCGCCACGACCTCGTCCTTGTGCCCCTGGGCCATCAGCCTGACGATCGATCGTTTCAGGTCATCGGTCACGGCCGTGGGCTCCTCGGCCCCCGGTGAGAAGGACGTGGCGGCCGCCCACAGGTGCTCGTACACCTTGTAGAGGAAGGCCACGAGCGCCGGCTCGCGGACCACGACCGCCCCTGGGGCGCGGCCGTCCACGTTCTGCTCGGGGAGGAAGACGATCTCCCGGTCGTAGATGACGATCCGGTCGATCAGCTCGTCCGTCGTACGGACCTCGGCGCCGGCGGCTGTCACGACCCGCACATACGCGGTGGTCGCCAGATCGCTGCGCACGGTGTGCTGGTAGAGGTGGCGCACCGTCACCCCGCGCGCCAGGCGCGTCAGTGTGAGCGGCCGCGCGTTGTCGAGGAAGTGACTGGGTCTGGGGCCGCCGGGCTGTGCGGTGAGCACCTCCGTACGGCACCGGGCGCCCCAGTCGTTGAGCATCGACTGCAGGACGCCGATGTCGCTGATGATGTCGAAGGCTTCCGCCTGGTTGCGACGCTGGCGGCTCTCGAAGTACGTGGGTTCCAGAGCCCGCATCCGGGTGCGTACGTCGGTGACGGCCTGCTGGAGCTCACGGATCTGCGTCTCGGTGGGTCCGACGAGGTCGGCGGCGGCCGCGTCGGGGCTGACCGGGACGAAGGTGCCAGGCTCCCCGGGCGTGGGGTGGAGCAGGCTCAGGGTCTGCAGCTTCTTCTCGATCTGGGCGGCCTCTTCGAGGCTGATCCCGAGAGCCTCGGCCACTCCCTGCCGCGTGTACCGCCCATGAGTGACGGCGTGCTGATAAGCAATCGCACAGTCGTCGTCGAAGGCATCGGAGTGCGGCAAGTAAAGCGGTTCCCCGGCCATCCCTTTGGTCACTCCCCCGTACGGCATGGAACTAGTTGCCAGGCCACTTTACGTCATCGAGTTTCGCTTGGAACTGACTTGAGCCGTTGGCAGTGTGTACCTCGCACCGCACGGATGTCTACAGGGGGTAACGATGAACAAGGCAGCGGCGAAGCGCATATTCTCGGGATTGCTCGTCACGTTCGGAATTTGGGGAAGTCTTGGAATGGGCTTGGCGGAAGCATCAACTCCGGATCTTCAGGCAAAGGTTGATATTTCCGGTTCGTCCCTCGCCGGTGACGTGCGGTTCCATGTCCTCGACGACCAGTGGGGTGTTGCCCACCCCTGACTCGAACCCCGGGTCGGAGGCGCGCGTCCGCTCCCCGGCCGGCCGACATGGCCGGTTGCGGGAGCTTTGCCGTTCCTGGGGCAATCCGTGACCGATGAGGGCTTGCTCCGAACCACTCCGCCCGTTTCTAAAATTCTCGAAGCATATGTCTCGCGCACGTGCACTCTCAGACAATAAGCCGTTCATTTGGCGGCCATCCTTTTGATTCTGTCGGCTTCTCCTGTGGTGTTCTCGGTATTGTCCGGATTCCCGTCCGGATTGCGGCGGCGCCACGGCATTCGCGAATTCGGATGCCCCGCGACCGAGGCGCCGCCCCCGGCCGCGCGCGAGCCCGGGCCGTCAGGGGAGGGGGCGTCGCATGCTCGGACCCGCAGGGCCGCCACGTACATCAGTGCGACTCGGGGCGGCTCGGCTTTCGCCGCGCCGCAGTTCCGGAGAATCGCGGGCCCGTCGCTCAGCGCTAATTGGGGGGCACCCAGTGCGAGGGGGAAAACAGGACCGCCGTCCGGTTTTCCGTCCGACGCGAGCAGTGGAGAAACTGATCACGCAGCCCTCTTCATAAGGTCATCAACAGACGCATGCGATAACCACACATGCACCCGCACCAGGTGCGGGTGCCGCGGCGGCCGTGCCCACGTCCCGGCCGCCAGGACCCTCCGCCGTCCCGCACGCAAGCCCGGCTTTAGGGGGTCCACCGAACCTCTGTGGCGCGCCAGCCGGCCCACTGGCACATCCGCGTCGAAAGGTGATCTTGAATGAGCATCGTCGAGGACAGGCCCGTCCGCCCCGCGGAGCGCCCGCCGACGCCCCAGCCCGTTCCGAACACCACCCTGCGCGAACGCACGGCCGAACTGAACGCCCTCCAGGAGCAGGTGCTCCGTGGCCCGAGCGACCGCGCCACCGACGCCCAGCACGCCAAGGGCAAGCTGACGGCCCGTGAACGCGTCGCCCTCCTCTTCGACGAGGACACGTTCGTCGAGATCGAGGGCCTGCGCCGCCACCGGGCCACCGGCTTCGGCCTGGAGGACAAGAAGCCGCACAGCGACGGCGTCGTCATCGGCTGGGGCACCGTCCACGGCCGCACCGTCTTCACGTACGCCCATGACTTCCGGATCTTCGGCGGCGCCCTCGGCGAGGCCCACGCGGAGAAGATCCACAAGGTCATGGACCTCGCCGAGGCCGCCGGCGCCCCCGTCGTCGGCCTGTGCGACGGCGCCGGCGCCCGTATCCAGGAAGGCGTCTCGGCGCTGGCCGGCTACGGCGGCATCTTCCAGCGCAACGTCCGCAACTCCGGCGTCATCCCGCAGATCTCGGTGATGCTCGGGCCCTGCGCGGGCGGCGCGGCGTACTCCCCGGCGCTCACGGACTTCGTCTTCATGGTGCGCGGCACCTCGCAGATGTTCATCACCGGCCCCGATGTCGTCCGGTCGGTGACCGGCGAGGAGATCTCCCAGAACGGCCTCGGCGGTGCCGATGTGCACGCCGCGGTCTCGGGAGTGGCCGCCTTCGCCTACGACACCGAGGAGAGCTGCCTGGAGGACGTCCGCCACCTCCTGTCGATGCTCCCCTCGAACAACCGCGAGCTTCCGCCGGTCGCCCCGGCCGACGACCCCGCCGACCGCCGGTGCGAACGCCTGCTGGACCTCGTCCCCTCCCAGCCCAACCAGTCCTACGACATGCGCCGGGTGATCGAGGAGATCGTCGACCACGGTGACTTCTTCGAGGTCCACGGGCAGTGGGCGCAGAACGTCGTCTGCGGCCTCGCCCGGTTCGACGGCCGGGTCACCGGCATCGTCGCGAACCAGCCCGCCGTCCTCGCCGGCGTCCTCGACATCGAGTCCAGCGAGAAGGCCGCCCGCTTCGTCCAGTTCTGCGACGCCTTCAGCATCCCGCTGGTCACCCTGGTCGACGTACCCGGTTTCCTCCCGGGCGTGGACCAGGAACACGGCGGAGTGATCCGGCACGGAGCCAAGCTGCTCTACGCGTACTGCAACGCCACCGTCCCACGGATCTCGCTCGTCCTGCGCAAGGCGTACGGCGGCGCCTACATCGTCATGGACTCCCGCTCCATCGGCGCCGACGTCGCACTGGCCTGGCCCAGCAACGAGATCGCCGTCATGGGCGCCGAGGGCGCGGCCAACGTCATCTTCCGCCGCGAGATCGCCGCCGCCGACGACCCCGCCGCGATGCGCACACAGAAGATCAAGGAGTACACGACCGAGCTCATGCACCCCTACTACGCTGCCGAACGCGGCCTCGTCGACGATGTGATCGACCCCGCCGACACCCGCAGCCGGCTGATCAGCGCTCTCGCCATGCTGCGGACGAAGCACGTGCCGCTCCCGGGCCGCAAGCACGGAAACCTCCCGCTGTGACGGCCGGGAAGCCCCGGGCCGGGGCGGAACTCTCGCTGGCCTCGCTGCGGATCACCGGAGGCAATCCGAGTGCCGAGGACGTCGCCGCGCTGGCCGCGGTGCTCGCCGCCCGCTTCGCACCCGATGCCGATCCCGGTGCCGCCGTCGACGGCGGGCGGGGCGACGAGCCGCGCGCACCCGGGCGGGACCGCATCCGCTGGGAGCAGCCCGCGGGCTTCTACCGTGCACCCGGAGCGTGGGTGTCGTGACGACCGGCGGTATCCGCAAGGTGCTCATCGCCAATCGTGGCGAAATCGCTGTCCGTGTTGCCCGGGCCTGTCGGGACGCGGGTATCGGCAGCGTGGCCGTCTACGCCGATCCGGATCGTGACGCTCTGCACGTCCGTGCGGCCGACGAGGCGTTCGCTCTGGGCGGTGACACCCCGGCGGCCAGTTATCTGGACATCGCCAAGGTGCTCCAGGCTGCCGAGGATTCCGGGGCGGACGCGATCCACCCGGGTTACGGCTTCCTCTCGGAGAACGCCGAGTTCGCCCAGGCGGTGCTGGACGCGGGTCTGACGTGGATCGGCCCGCCGCCGCAGGCGATCCGGGACCTGGGTGACAAGGTCGCCGCCCGTCATATCGCGCAGCGTGCCGGTGCCCCGCTGGTCGCGGGGACCCCGGACCCGGTCTCCGGTTCCGAGGAGGTCGTCGCGTTCGCTCAGGAGCACGGGCTGCCGATCGCGATCAAGGCCGCCTTCGGCGGTGGCGGACGCGGTCTGAAGGTCGCGCGGACGCTGGAGGAGATCCCGGAGCTCTACGACTCCGCGGTCCGTGAGGCGGTTGCGGCGTTCGGGCGCGGGGAGTGCTTCGTGGAGCGCTACCTCGACAAGCCGCGGCACGTGGAGACCCAGTGCCTGGCCGACACACACGGCAACGTGGTCGTCGTCTCGACGCGTGACTGCTCGCTCCAGCGCCGCCACCAGAAGCTCGTGGAGGAGGCCCCGGCTCCGTTCCTGTCGGACGCGCAGAACGCCGAGCTGTACGCGGCGTCGAAGGCGATCCTGAAGGAGGCCGGCTACGTCGGCGCCGGCACGGTCGAGTTCCTGGTCGGCATGGACGGCACGATCTCCTTCCTGGAGGTCAACACGCGCCTCCAGGTGGAGCACCCGGTGACCGAGGAGGTCTCCGGCATCGACCTGGTCCGCGAGATGTTCCGGATCGCCGACGGCGAGGCCCTGGGGTACGACGACCCTGCCTCGCGGGGTCACTCCTTCGAGTTCCGGATCAACGGCGAGGACCCGGGCCGCGGCTTCCTGCCCGCCCCCGGCACCGTCACCCGGTTCGAGGCGCCGACGGGCCCGGGCGTGCGCCTGGACGCGGGCGTGGAGTCCGGCTCGGTCATCGGCCCCGCCTGGGACTCCCTCCTCGCGAAGCTCATCGTCACCGGGGCGACCCGCGAGCAGGCACTCCAGCGTGCGGCCCGGGCCCTGGCGGAGTTCCACGTCGAGGGCATGGCGACCGCGATCCCGTTCCACCGCGCGGTCGTGGTGGACCCGGCGTTCACCGCGGACCCGTTCCGCGTCCACACCCGCTGGATCGAGACGGAGTTCGTCAACGAGATCAAGCCGTTCGCCGCCCCGGCGGAAGCGGACGCCGACGACGAGGCCGGCCGCGAGACGGTGGTCGTCGAGGTCGGCGGCAAGCGCCTGGAGGTCTCGCTGCCCTCCTCGCTCGGCATGAGCCTGGCCCGTACCGGCCTCGCGGCGGGCGCCAAGCCCAAGCGCCGCGCGGCCAAGAAGTCCGGCTCCGCCGTCTCCGGCGACACCCTCGCCTCCCCCATGCAGGGCACGATCGTCAAGATCGCCGTCGAAGAAGGCCAGGAAGTCAAGGAAGGCGACCTCATCGTCGTCCTCGAAGCCATGAAGATGGAGCAACCGCTCAACGCGCACCGCTCCGGCACGATCGTCGGCCTCACGGCCACAGTCGGCGCCTCTGTCACCTCAGGCGCCATCATCTGCGAGATCAAGGAGTCGTGAGAACCCCTCATGTCCGTTGTCAACGACGTCGCGCCCGTGGATCTGCGGCTCGCGCCGAAAGAGGTCAGGTCGGTCGACCGTGTGGTCATCCGTTTCGCGGGTGACTCGGGTGATGGGATGCAGCTGACGGGTGACCGGTTCACCTCGGAGACGGCGTCCTTCGGGAACGATCTGTCCACGCTGCCGAACTTTCCGGCCGAGATCCGCGCCCCCGCAGGCACTCTGCCGGGGGTTTCGTCGTTCCAGCTGCATTTCGCCGATCACGACATCCTGACCCCGGGGGATGCGCCGAACGTGCTGGTCGCGATGAACCCGGCCGCGCTGAAGGCGAACATCGCGGACGTGCCGCGCGGGGCCGAGATCATCGTGAACACCGATGAGTTCACGAAGCGGCCGATGGCGAAGGTCGGCTACGGGACCAACCCGCTGGAGGACGGCTCGCTGGAGGCCTACAACGTCCATCCGGTGCCGCTGACCACGCTGACGATCGAGGCGCTGAAGGAGTTCGGGCTCTCCCGCAAGGAGGCCGAGCGCTCGAAGAACATGTTCGCGCTCGGGCTGCTGTCCTGGATGTACCACCGCCCGACGGAGGGGACCGAGGCGTTCCTGCGGGCGAAGTTCGCGAAGAAGCCGCAGATCGCCGAGGCGAACGTGGCGGCCTTCCGGGCCGGGTGGAACTTCGGCGAGACGACGGAGGACTTCGCCGTCAGCTACGAGGTCGCCCCCGCCTCACAGGCCTTCCCCACCGGCACCTACCGCAACATCTCCGGGAACCTGGCCCTGTCCTACGGCCTGATCGCCGCCTCCCAGCAGGCGGACCTGCCGCTCTACCTCGGCTCGTACCCGATCACCCCGGCATCCGACATCCTGCACGAGCTGAGCCGGCACAAGAACTTCGGCGTGCGCACCTTCCAGGCCGAGGACGAGATCGCGGGCATCGGCGCCGCACTGGGCGCCGCCTTCGGCGGCTCCCTCGCCGTGACCACGACGTCCGGACCCGGTGTGGCGCTGAAGTCGGAGGCCATCGGCCTGGCGGTGTCGTTGGAACTGCCGTTGCTGATCGTGGACATCCAGCGCGGCGGGCCGTCGACGGGGCTGCCGACGAAGACGGAGCAGGCGGATCTGCTTCAGGCGATGTACGGGCGCAACGGCGAGGCGCCGGTGCCGATCGTGGCTCCGCGCACGCCGGCCGACTGCTTCGACGCGGCCTTGGACGCGGCCCGGATCGCCCTGACCTACCGCACCCCGGTCTTCCTGCTCTCCGACGGCTACCTCGCCAACGGCTCCGAGCCCTGGCGTATCCCGGAGCTCGACCAGCTCCCCGACCTGCGCGTCCAGTTCGCGAGCGGCCCCAACCACGAACTCGCCGACGGCACCGAAGTGTTCTGGCCCTACAAACGCGACCCGCAAACACTGGCGCGCCCGTGGGCGGTTCCGGGGACACCGGGTCTGGAGCACCGGATCGGCGGTATCGAGAAGCAGGACGGCACCGGCAACATCTCCTACGACCCCGCCAACCACGACTTCATGGTCCGCACCCGCCAAGCCAAGATCGACGGCATCCAGGTCCCGGATGTCGAGGTCGACGACCCCGCCGAGGCACGCACCCTCGTGCTGGGGTGGGGTTCGACGTACGGGCCGATCACGGCGGCCGTGCGCCGGCTTCGCGCCTCGGGGCGGAGCATCGCCCAGGCCCACCTGCGGCACATCAACCCCTTCCCCAGGAACCTGGGCGAGGTGCTGGGGCGTTACGACAAGGTGGTCGTCCCCGAGATGAACCTCGGCCAGCTCGCCACCCTCATCCGCGCCACGTACCTGGTCGACGCCCACAGTTACAACCAGGTCAACGGCATGCCGTTCAAGGCCGAGCAGCTCGCCACCGCGCTTGAGGAGGCCATCGATGCCTGAGACCAACGAACTGCTCCAGCTCGTCCCCAAGGCCGAAGCCAAGCAGACCATGAAGGACTTCAAGTCCGACCAGGAAGTGCGCTGGTGCCCCGGCTGCGGCGACTACGCCGTCCTCGCCGCCGTCCAGGGCTTCATGCCCGACCTCGGCCTGGCGAAGGAAAACATCGTCTTCATCTCGGGCATCGGCTGCTCGTCGCGTTTCCCGTACTACATGAACACCTACGGGATGCACTCCATCCACGGCCGCGCACCCTCCATCGCGACCGGCCTGGCCACCTCACGGCGCGACCTGTCCGTCTGGGTCGTCACCGGCGACGGCGACGCACTCTCCATCGGCGGCAACCACCTCATCCACGCCCTGCGCCGCAACGTCAACCTCAAGATCCTCCTCTTCAACAACCGGATCTACGGCCTGACCAAGGGCCAGTACTCCCCCACCTCCGAACTCGGCAAGATCACCAAATCCACGCCCATGGGCTCCCTCGACGCCCCGTTCAACCCGGTGTCCCTCGCCATCGGCGCGGAGGCATCCTTCGTCGCCCGGACCGTCGACTCGGACCGCAAACACCTCACGAGCGTGCTGCGGGCCGCCGCCGACCACCCCGGCACCGCACTCGTGGAGATCTACCAGAACTGCAACATCTTCAACGACGGCGCCTTCGAAGTCTTCAAGGACAAGGACCAGGCCCAAGAGGCCGTCATCCGCCTGGAACACGGACAGCCCATCATCTTCGGCACGGACGGATCGAAGGGCGTCGTACGCGACTCCCTCACCGGCGACCTCCAAGTCGTCACCGTCACCGAGGACAACAAGGCACAGATCCTCGTCCACGACGCCCACGCCCCCAGCCCCACCACAGCCTTCGCACTGTCCCGCCTCGCCGACGCCGACACCCTCCACCACACCCCCATCGGCGTCCTGCGCAGCGTCGAACGCCCCGTCTACGACACCACCATGGCCGAACAACTCGACACCGCCGTCGAACGCCACGGCAAGGGCGACCTCGCCGCACTCCTCGCCGGAAACGACAACTGGACCGTCGTCGGCTGAGAGCCCGTCCCATTTGATCTGATACATCGATCCTGATATAAGGTCGTCCGTGTGAATGGAGTACAGCTTTTCCTGCTGGGGCGCACCCTCATGAAGATCGGTGAGGAGGCCATTCCCACCGAAAGCCTCGGCAAGCGGCAGATGAGCACGCGGTCGGTCCTGATCGTGATGCTCGACATCTACGCGCACCCGGACACGACGGTCGGTGAGATCGCCACCCGTTCCGGTCTGCCGCAGAGTGCGGTGTCCGCCTGTGTGGCCCGGTTGCGGGAGACCGGCTCGGTGGTCACCCGGACCGACGCGCGCGACCGCCGCCGGACCCTGGTCCGCCAGAACCCCGAGGTGACCGACCGTCGTGCGGAGGTCGCCGCGACACGGGTGGACGAGGCCTTGGCCACGGCGCTGGGGACCGAAGACCCGGTGGAGGTGACCGAGGTGATCGCCCTCTTGGAGGCCCTGGCCCGGCGGCTGTCGCCGGAGGTGCTGGCCCGGCTGGCGCCCGATCCGGCCTGACCTGCGGAAAGCGGAAGCCGCCCGGGTGCTCGGTGCCCGGGCGGCTTCGGTGTTTTCGGCGGGGGGTTTCTACTCGGCGACGTAGGTGTATCCGCTCCATGCGTAGACCAGGAGCTCCAGTTCCCTCTCCGTGGTCATGCCGCTCGTGGGCTCGAAGTGCTCGTACCGGTTGCCCTTGAGCAGCTTCACCTTGGAGGTCGTGTCCTCGACGTAACGGATCCGGTCCTCGATCTTGAGTTCGAGTGTCGCGGGTCCGCCGCTGAGGATCACGTTAGGGGGCTGTGTTGTCATGGCGTCGTCTCCTTGGGTCATGGATCCGGAGGCAGTGAACGGCACTGTGCGGACAGGATCAGCCGTCCGGCTAAAGCCGTTCTAAACGCCTGTCGCCGCAGCCGCCTTTCCGGGGCCCGTTCCGGCGGGCGCGACCGCCGTCTCCTCGGTCCGGCCGCGGATCAGCAAGCAGGCCAGCGCCCCGGTCAGTACCACGGCGATCGGCAGTACCGCCGTTACGTGCAGGGTCGCGACGAAGGCGTCCGCGTACGCCTTTCCGCCGGCCAGTTCCGCGGCGAGCCGGCTCTGGAGCAGGGCGCCCACCGCGGCCGCGCCGATGACCGAGCCGGTCTGGCGGATCGTGTTGTTGACCCCGGAAGCCGCTCCCGCGAGCCGCGGTTCGACGTTGCGCATCGCTTCCGCGGACATGGGCGCGATCACGCAGCCGATGCCGAGACCGGTGATGAGGGTGGCCGGGATGAAGGCGTACCAGGAGGAGGCCGGGCCGGCGATCAGCGCGATCGCCGCCATCCCCACGGCGTAGAGGGTGAGACCCGCCATCAGCAGGTACTTGCCGCCGATCCGGTCCGAGAGCCGGCCCGCGAAGGGCCCCACCGTCATCGACACCAGCGAGGACGGGGCGAGTACCAGGCCCGCCTTGATCGCGCTCAGACCGAGGACGGACTGCAGGTAGAGGTTGAAGGGAAGGACCAGCCCGATCATCGCCATCGAGACCAGGGCGACCAGCACCGTCAGCACGGAGAAATTGCGGTCCTTGAACAGGGCGAACGGCACGAGCGGTTCCCGGTCCTGCCGGCCGCGCTGGTGGACGAGGAACCCGGCGGTCAGCACGGCGCCCGCGGCGAGCAGCCCCCAGATCTTCGGGCCCCAGTGGTAGTGCTCACCCTCCTGGAGCGCGAAGGTCAGGCAGAACAGCGCGCCGGTGGCCAGCAGAACGCCGGAGATGTCGAAGGTCCGGGTCCGGCCCGTCCGCAGGTCGGGCACCACCAGGAAGGCCAGGACCAGTGCGGCGATCCCGATCGGCACGTTCACCAGGAAGATCCAGCGCCATCCCAGGGTGGAGACCAGCACCCCGCCCACGGTCGGGCCCGACAGCGTGGCCAGCCCCGCCACCATGCCCCAGATGCCCATCGCGGTGCCGCGCCGCTGCGCCGGGAACACCGACATGATCAGCGTCATCGTCTGCGGCGTGAGCAGCGCGGCGCCGAGACCCTGCACCCCGCGGGCGACGATCAGCATCACCGGGCCGGTGGCCAGACCGCAGGCGATGCTGGCGGCGGTGAACACCACCACACCCGTGATGAAGAGGTTACGGGGACCCCAGAGATCACCGAGTCGCCCCGCGGTGATCAGCAGCACCGCCAGCACGAGGGCGTAACCGCTGATCACCCACAGGGTCTGGTCGAGGCTCGCTCCCAGTCCGTCGATCATGTCGGGGATCGCGATGTTCACGATCGTCAGGTCCAGCAAGGTCATGAAGAAACCCAGCGACATGGTCGCCAGTACCGCCCAGGGGTTCCCGGCCAACTTCCGCATGTGTCCGCTCCTCTCGCGCCGTCTGCTGGGCCTCAGCATAATGCATCTTCTTTGATACATCAAAAAAGATGCGTTTCTGCACCACACGCGGCCCTGCGACAAGCCCGATGAGTCACACGACGAGACCGGCCTCGATGACCTCGGCGACGAGCGCGGCGCCCCGGCTGTTCTGATGGACGTGGTCGGTCGTGAGCACGAGCCCCCGCCGCCGCGAGATCGTGTCGAGGCTGCGGCGCAGCACCGCGCGCTGGGCGAGAACGCCGATGGCCGCCGCGGGCGTCACCTCCCGGTACGGGACCGGCGCCGGGTTCGCCTCGCGCAGCTCCTCGGTCTGGCGTTCGTGGAGCGGAAGGCAGGCCACCCCGCTGGTGGCGGCGACCTCCGCGATCATCCGGCTGTACGCCAGCGAGGCATGCGCCGCCGCCCCGTCGAGCCGCTGGCCGAGTACCGGCAGCGACAGCAGACCGATCCTCGCGTCGGTCTCCGCCCGCAGCCGCGCCACGACGTCCCCCAGGCACTGCTGGAACCAGCCGGCCGAGGGGCGCTCGGGGAGCCTCTTACGCTTCATGGCCTGCTCGACGGGGTAGCCGGCGAGGCTCGCACGGGCGTCGTTGGTCCCGATCAACACGGTGATCACATCGGGGGGATTCGTGACGACGGCGTCGAGGCGCCGCAAGAGGTTGTACGCGAAGTCCCCGTTGACGCCGAAACGGGCGAGCCGCAGATCACCGGCAGCGTGGCGTCGTTCGAGGAGGCCCAGGTAGTCGACGCTGAACTGCGCGCGGGTGAGGCTGTCGCCGAGGCACGCGATGCGTGTCGTCACGACGCGTCCTCCGGGCGGGCGCCGGTCCGAGGGCGGTGGTCGGTGCCGAGGGTCGCGGTGATCGCCAGGACGGACGACGGGCCCTCCATGTCGACCGCGTGCCAGACCCCGGCCGGATTGACGGTGGCCTCGCCCGGCCCGAGCCGCACCTGGTCGCGCACCCCGTCCACGTCGCGCGTGATCGTGACGGACCCGCTGAGGCAGACGACGAGCTCGTCGCCGGCCGGGTGGCTCTCCCAGTGCTCACCGGGTCCCTCGCCGTCGAAGATCATCACCATCCGGCCCTCGGCGCCGTCCGCCGCGACCGCGGCGCTGTAGGCATGGAGCACCTCCGGATCCCAGGCGAAGCCCTCGACGGGTTTCGCGCTCGATCCCAGCCCGAGGTGTACGGGGATGGTCCGCAGGTCCATGGCACGGGCATGGCGTTCGTGGTCGATGAGTCTCATGCCGACGATCGTCCCCGAGGGCGAACGGGCGGTCTTGAAGAAATGGGAAGGGACGCCGGCCGGCGGCTACCCGGCCCCGAGGAGGACTTCACCGCGACGCCAGGCCGTCGGCGGCCGTCCGGTGAACTCCCGCCAGTCGCGTACGAGATGGGCCTGGTCGGCATAGCCGGAGACGGCCGCCACCTCGCCCCACGGGAGCGGGTCCCGCGCCGCCGCCAGTTGGTGCGCGTACTCGAAGCGCAGGACCCGGGCGACGGTCTTCGGCGAGAGGCCCACCTCACCGCGGAACCGCTCGGTGAGATACCGGCGGCTCCAGCCGAGCTCCGCGGCGACCGCACCCACCCGGACGCACCCCCGCGCGGCGACGAGGCGCCGCCACGCCTCGGCCACCTCGGGCCGCACCCCGCGCACGGGTCGGACGGCCCGCAGCAGCAGTTCGTCCAGCACGGCGAACCGCGCCGGCCACGTCCGCGCCGATCGGAGCCGGTCGACCAGCTCGACGGCGAGCACGCCGAGAAGCTCGTCGGCCGTGTGGTCCTCCATTTCCTGAGCGTACGATCCGCCCGGCCGCGTACGGCGCGCGCAGGCGGGTCAGCGGGTGCGTTCGTAGTGGCGGCGGGCCTTCTCGCGGTTGCCGCAGACGGCCATCGAGCACCAGCGGGCGCGGTTGGCGCGGCTGCGGTCGAGCAGGAACAGCCGGCACGCGTCGTTGGCGCAGGGGCGCAGCCGGCCGGGCAGTCGCTCCTCGGTGTCCGCCCAGGCGAGAACGGCCTCGACGGCCAGTCGGGCGTGCGGGGGAGTCCTGACCGTCCACCGCAGGCCGTCGGAGGTGATCTCCGGAACCTGGTGGACGCCTTCGAGCAGCGGGCCCAACGCGGCGGGCGTGCTCTCTCCGCGCACCACGTCCCGCAGGACGTCCCGCGTCTCGCGCAGCAGCGCCAGTTCCGCGAGGCTGCCGTCGCCGCCGTGTTCCCGCGCCCAGCGCCGGCCCGCGGCCGGGTCGCGGAGGGCGTCCTGCTCCTCGCCGTCGACCAGGGGCCTGCTGTTGAGCAGGTCCAGCAGGGTGTCCATCGGTCACCACTTTCTCTAACCGCATCGAGTCGCTTGACAGGTTAGCTCGCTCGCCCCATGCTTGCATAGCGACGAACTAACCAGATCAACGACTCAAAGGGGTTAGGTATGAGCTCGGTACACCACCGGACCGCCACCATCGACGGCCACGAGATCTTCTACCGCGAAGCGGGCCCCGCCGACGCCCCCGCGATCGTCCTGCTGCACGGCTTCCCGACCAGCTCGTTCATGTTCCGCGAACTCATCCCGCTGCTGGCCGACCGCTACCACGTCATCGCGCCGGACCACCTCGGCTTCGGCCACTCCGACGCCCCCCTCGCGACGGAGTTCACCTACACCTTCGACGCCCTCGCCGACCTCACCTCCCACCTCCTCGACCACCTCGGCCTGGACCGCTACGCCCTCTACGTCCAGGACTACGGCGCCCCCATCGGATGGCGCCTCGCGCTCAAGCACCCCGAACGGATCACCGCCCTCGTCACCCAGAACGGCAACGGCTACGAGGACGGCTTCGTCGAAGCGTTCTGGACCGACGTCTGGGCCTATGGGGCCAACCCCGGCCCCGACACCGAGCCCGCGGCCCGGGTCGCGCTGAGCCTCGACGCCATCCGCTGGCAGTACGTGCACGGCGTACCCGACCCCGGCCTGGTCAGCCCGGACACCTGGGAACACGACTTCGCCCTCGTCTCCCGCCCGGGCAACGACGAGGTCCAGCTGGCCCTGTTCCGCGACTACCGGAACAACCGCCCCCTCTACCCGCTGCTGCACGAGTTCCTGCGCGCCGGCGGGGTCCCGGTACTCGCCGTGTGGGGCCGCAACGACGAGATCTTCGGCCCGGCCGGCGCACAGGCCTTCGCCCGCGACGCCGAGGACGCGGAAGTACACCTGATCGACGGCGGCCACTTCCTCCTGGAAAGCCACCTGCACGTCGTCGCGGGATACGTGCGCGGGTTCCTCGGACGGGTACTGGGATAGCCCGGGCACCCGCGCTACGCCAGCCGGAACACCGGACCCCGCGGGGTGAACGGCAGCGACGCGCCCTGCGGGATCAGGTAGGCGTGCTCGCGCCGGATGCGCAGGACATCGCACCAGCCGTCGGTGATGACGAGCACCGGCGCGCCCGGCGGGAAGTCGTCCGCCCGCTGCAACAGGTCGACCCCGGGCTGGAGTTCGGTGCCGCCCCGACCGCGCACCCGCACCCGGCCGGCGATCTCGGTGGGCGGCAGGTAGCCGGCGTCGTAGGGGGCGGCATCGCAGAAGACGACGCGCGCCGCGGGCACGTCGCGGGCGTCGGCGTACGAGGCGATGGCACCGAGCGCCTTGCCGAGCAAGGTGCTGTTCATCGAGCCGGAGGTGTCCAGGACGACGCCGAAGGTGCAGCGGGCCGTCTCCTCGGGCGGGAAGTACCGTCCGGCGCGCGGGATGTCGGGGGTCGACGCCTGCCGCCGCGCCGGGCGCGCGTACGAGCGTACGGGCTCCGGCTGGGGAACGTACTCGTCGAACCAGCGGGCCAGCCGCGCGTCCCAGGGCACGGGCGGGTGCGCCAGGGCGCGGATCTCCTGGATCAGCCCGGCGGGCAGGAGGCCGCGCTCCCCGTACTGGTGCAGATCGAACCCCTGCACCAGCCCGCGCCGGTAGAACTCGTCCAGGTCGGTGTACGGCCGGGCACCGGCGTGCGGCAGCGGCTCGCCGAGGATGTCCCCGGCGCCCTTGCCCCGCAGCGTCGCGAGCCTGCGGCGGCGGCGCAGGTCGTGCGCGATGCGGTCGTACACCTCCTCGGCGGACAGCCCCCGCAGCTCCGGGTCGTACAGCAGCCCTTCGGGCATGTCGCCGACGCGCATCTGCACGAGCCAGTCGTTGACGACGTAGTCGGCGGCGACGTTGAAGAGGAACGGGTCACGGCCCCCTCGGCGTTCGCCGTGCCGCAGCGCGGCGTGCAGCATCTCGTGCGCGAGGACGAAGCGCCACTCCTCGTCGGTGAACCCGCACAGCGGGTTGACGTAGATCTCGCCCGCGACCGGACTGACCGCCGCGATGGCGATGCCCTGCGTCCGGGCCAGCTCGGCGTCGGCCACGATCCGCAGACCCGAGGCGAGCCCGCCCAACAGGGGATAGGAGGAGACGAACCAGTTCAGGGCACGGTCCCAGGGCCGCTGGGGCGTGCGCTCTCCGGTGACCCGGTCGCGGCGGCCGCCGGCCATGTCCATCGCGGCGGACACACTGCGGGTCAGCGCGTGCGCGAAGGCGGTCTCCCAGTCCGGGACCGCGGAGTTGTTCCAGGCGTTCCAGGTGGTGAGCACCTGGTCGGGGTGCTCACCCGCGGTACCGCAGTGTTCATGAGCGGCGGGGATGCCGTCGCGGCGCCACCGCGCGGCGAGCATCTCCTCGTCGCCGCCCGGGAACGACTCCGGCAGGGCGAAGGGCGCCCGGCCCATCGGATGGCTGACCAGAAAACGGTTGACGACCGCGCAGCGCGCCGCGACGTCGAAGCGGTCGGGCTGTTCGCGCCCCTCGTCCGCCGAGGCGGGCACATGGCCGAAACCGAGGTGCAGCAGACAGTGGGCGAGCACCCACGCCCACTCCGCCGGATCGGCCCGCTTGGTGGGGTGTACGTGGATGGCGCCGTTCGAGGTGACGGCGGCCAGACCCCCGGCCGGCGTCCCCGCGCACTTCTCCTGGCGGCACACGGACGCCTCGACCGCCGCGAACGCCGGGCTGCGCTTGACGAGCGCGAGCCCGGCGGCGAAGGCCTCGGTGGCCGGATCGACGGTCTTCTTCCCGCCGCCCCCACGCTTGCCGGACCCGCTCATCGCCGGGCCTCGACCAGCCGGGGCATGTCCCGCGCGGCGTCCACGAGGAACCACGCGGGCAGCACGGGAAGCCCGTCGGTGTCGTCCGCGATGACGGTCTGCGCGACCTCCACCGAGATCTCGGCGAGCTGTACGAGCAGCGCCTTCGCCCGGTACGCGGTCTGCCGCAGCGCCGGCGAGACGTGCTCCTTCCGGCGCGGCAGCTCCTTGACCAGGCGACCCCGGAACGCGTCGGCGAGGTAGTACAGCAGATCGCGGTCCTCGGGCCGCCCCGGCCACGAGGCGTCGCCCTTGAGGATCGCCTCGATGCCGAAGGAGTGACGGACGATCTTCGCGTAACCGCAGAACGAGACGGCATGAGCGGGCGTCAGCGTCCCGTGCACCACGACCTTCAGCGTCTCCTCGTCGATCTCCGGCCCGAAGGAGTGCAGGGCGTCCGAGAGCATGTGCCAGGAGCGGGGCGTGGAGAACGGCTCCTCGGTCTTGGGCGGCTGCGACCACAGGTGGTCGGGGCGGTCGACCAGGTAGTCCGTCACCCACGGATGGACCCCGTTCTCGCCCGCCCACACCAGCCAGTCCGCCGCCGAGGCCCGCAGGTGGACATGGGTGAGCCGGTTGACCAGGGCCGAGGCGATGGGCCGCGCCAGCGCGTTGTCCGTGGCACGGTTGCCGGCCCCGATGACGATCGAACCGGCGGGCAGCTCGTACGACCCGATGCGCCGGTCCAGGATCAGCGAGTAGAAGGCCTTCTGCACATCGGGCGTCGCCGCGTTGAGCTCGTCCAGGAACAGGCAGTACGGCTCGTCACGGGCGATGGACTCGGGCGGGCAGAACACGGACCGCCCGTCACGGATCTGGGGCACCCCGATGAGATCCTCCGGCGCGAGCTGCGTCCCGAGGAGGCTGACGCACTCCAGCCCCAGGGACTCGGCGAACTTCCGTACGAGCGACGACTTGCCGATCCCGGGCGCGCCCCACAGGAACACGGGCCGCACGGTGGCGAGGCCCAGCAGCAGTCCGGGGATCTGGGCGGGGGTGACGGTGACGGCAGCCTGCACGCGGGAACGTTCCTTCGGATTCCGGGAGTCGGGAGACCGCCAGTATGCGAAGCCGCACAGGCGCACGCAGCCCAATTTCGCCGCCGGGCCCGCCGTCGTCCTCGCATCCGACGACGGCCCGGCCCGTCACTTGGTGAACCAGCGGGCCAGGCAGTCCTGGAGCCCTTCGCCGGTCCGCGCGCCGGGGACGCCGGTCCAGGCGACGATGCCGTCGGGGCGGATGAGGAGTGCCGCGAAGCCCAGGTCGTTCCTGGGGCGGCCGGGGACGTAGACCACGCGCTCCTTCCACGGTGCGGCCTGCTCGCTCAGGCTCCGCTGAGCGCCGAAGTCGAGCAGCACGCCGCGGCCGTCCTGGAGGAGGTCGCTGAGGCCGGTCCCGTCGGTGAGGCGGAAGTCGGGGGCGGTGCGCCCGACGAGCGGCTGCTCGCTGCCCAGGTCGTAGCGGTGGAAGAGCCCCGAACTCCTGCGGTACACGTGGGTGGTCCCGTCGGAGGTGGCCATCAGGTCGCGCACCAGGTGCTGCAGGGCCGGCGCGTTGGGGCCGGGCCGCATGGTGGCGACCTGGGCGCGCGACCAGTCCAGGACCGCGGCGCCGACCGGGTGGCGTTCGGCGGTGTAGGTGTCGAGGAGGTCCTCGGGGGCGTCGCCGCGTGCGGTGGCGGCCAGCTTCCAGCCGAGGTTCATCGCGTCGCCGATACCGAGGTTGAGCCCCTGGCCGCCCAGCGGTGAGTGGATGTGGGCGGCGTCGCCGGCGAGCAGGACGCGGCCGTGACGGTAGGCCGTGGCCTGCATCGCGCGGTCGGTGAAACTGGACGCCAGGCGAACCTCCTTGAGGGTCACCTCGGTGCCGGACACACGGCGCAGGACCTCTTGGAGGTGCTCGCGGGTCAGTTGCCGGGTGCGGTCGAAGGCGCCGCCGTCGAAGTCCATCATGCCCAGGTGTCCTTCGAGGGGCGTGCGCAGATACATGCCGGTCCGCGTCAGATGGAACCCCAGGGGCAGTTGCTCCGGATCGTCGAAAGCGACCTCGGCGACGTAACCGGTGAACAGCGGTTCGGTGCCGACGAAAGCGAAGCCCGCGAGGGTACGGACAGCGCTGCGCCCGCCGTCGCACCCCACCAGCCACCGCGCCGGGTACTCCCGGCCGCCGGCCGTGACCGTGACCGACTGCTCGTCCTGGGTCACGGCGGTGACGGGGGCGCCGCGCACGATCGACACGCCGAGCGCCGTGGCGCGCTCGGCGAGGACGTCGCCGACCGCCTCCAGGCTGGTCATGAAGCCGTCCATCGCCGGTCCGGGAAGCCGGTGGGCCAGGGCGTCCGGGTCGATGTCCGCGGCGTCCAAGGTGATGCCGGCGAAGTGGCCCAGGCTCCTGGGGGCGGGTGCGTGGGAGGCGTCGGGGTCGGCGCCGACGGCGGCCGCGTCGATGCCCGCCGCCTTCAGCAGGGGCTGGAGCAGGCCCCGGCGGGAGAACGTCTCGGCGGAGGCGGCGTTCAGACCGCGCAGCCCGAGCGGGAATGCTTTCCACGGCGGATGCGGGTCTTCCTCGCGCTCCAGGACTACGACGGAACAGTCGGCCAGAGCGAGTTCGCTCGCCAGGAAGAGGCCGACAGGGCCCGCACCGGCGATCACTACGTCATACATGGGAGGTTCCTCTGCTGGAAGGGGGCGGGTGGTCCGGCCGGTGCCGGGCCGGGGGCTTCAGTCGAAGAGGGAGAGGTCGATCGAGCGGGCCAGGGCGTCGTAGCCGGCGTCGTTGCCGTGCAGGTGGTCGCCCATGTGCAAGTCGTCGCGGATACGGGAGGGGTCGGCCGGATCGCGCCACACGGCGTCGAAGTCCAGGACACCGTCGAAGACGCCGCTGGAGCGGATCCACGCGTTGACCTGCTCGCGGGCCTTGTCTCCGTCGGCCGTGTACATCTCCGAGCCCCCGTAGGGAGCGATGGTGGCGGCGTGCACCTTCGCGCCGTGTGCGCGGGCGCGGTCGGCGGCCTGCCGGTGGGCCGCGATGACGTCCTCGACCGTGACGGGCCCGCCGCCGAACATGGCGAGGAAACCGGCGCTCTCCTCCGTATCGGGAGCGAAGGAGAAGACCAGGTCGTTGCCCACGGCGATCACCACGTGGCCGAGACCCGGCGTGGCAAGGACATCCCGGTCGAAGCGGGCCAGCGCGGACGTACCGATGCCGTCGTTGAGCAGGCGGTTGCCGCCGATGCCCTGACTGACCACGTAGCGCGTCGTCGCGTCGCGCCCCACGAGGCGCTCGGCCAGCACGTCGGTCCAGCGCCGGTCCGCGCCGGGCGTGGAGCCGATCCCGTCGACGCGGGAATCGCCCAGGACGGCGATCGTGTCCGCCGGCCGGTCGGGAAGCGCCTCCACGGCCGAGATGAACGCCTGGGCGGGCAACGGGGCCGCGTCAGCGGTCAGGGCACTCGAAGCGGTCGCATCGCCGGGCATGCTCCAGCCGGACGCGTGGAAGGTGCCGTGGCAGGTGACGGCTTCGACCCGGCCGGGCAGGTACAGGCTGATCGCCAGAGACGACAGCGCGGGCAGCGGCAGGTCGACGGGATCGCTGAGTACCGGCGCTCCGGCGGGAATCGTGACGCTCGGACGACCGCCGAACGTCACCGTACGGCTGCTGCCGTCCCGGATCAGCTGATCGGCTCCGGTGAGGGCGACCCGCGCCGCGCCGATCGTCACGGGAGCGGTCCCGTATTCGTTGCTGAGGCGGATACGTATGCGGCTGCCGCCGCCGCTCACCCGCACGATCTGCCGCAGCGTGGCGTTCTCGAACGGGTCGACGCTGGACACGGTGTTGTCTGGGGCCTGCGGAGAGGCCCCCCAGGTGCGCACCCAGCCCGCCTTCATGCGCGTGCCTGCGGCACAGGCGTCGTTGCTGTTGCTGTCGCTAGCGGTCATGTTCACGTCCTTCATCCATCCACCCTCGGTGACTTCACTCGGACTCTTACTACACCGAGTGTACTCATATTCTGGGTATAGAACTATCTCGGGGTTAGAATCTGGGTATGGAGAACGACGCGCCCCTGGGGCGACGTGAGCGGAAGAAGGCTGCGACCCGGGCGGCGATCCTGGAGGCGGCGACCAGCCTGTTCCTTGAACGCGGTTTCGACGCGGTCACGGTGCGCGAGATCGCGGACAAGGCGGACGTGACGCCCAAGACGGTGTTCGCGCACTTCCCCCGCAAGGAGGCGCTGGTCTTCAGTACGGAGAACGAGCAGCAGGACCGGCTCGTCGCGGCCGTCCGGGACCGGGCACCCGAAACGACGGTCTCCGAAGCGCTGAAAGCGCACTACCTCGCCGAGATCGCCCTGCTACAGGCCGAACCCATAAGCCGGATCATGGCCCTCATGGAGGACACCCCGTCCCTCACCGAGTACGCCGAGAGGATGTGGCTCCGTCACGAGGACGCCCTGATCGCAGTGCTCACCGAAGAGTCCGGACTCACCGAACCGAGCACGGCAATCCGCTTCTACGCGCGGTTCGCCCTCCAAATCCCGCTCATGGCCCGCCGCTCCGACCCCGAATCGGCCATGGAGATCGGCTTCGGACTGCTCGACGAGGGGTGGGAACGCTACGACTCCGCGCAGCGGCCGGTGCCCGCTGCGTCAAAACCGCTGCGGTCCTGACCAGGACCCCATACCTTCCCCGGTGATCCACCCACGCCTGCGCCCTCGTGAACCTGCCGACCTCGGGTGTGGGTGTGGGTGTCGGGTTGTTGGCGGGGTGGTGCGTTGAGGGGCAAGAAGTGGTGCGCGTAGAGAAGGGAATCGCGGTCGGGCGTGCCTAGCGTGCTTTTCGGAGCGGCACGTTCCGGGCTCGCTCCGCCACACATTCCTTTCCGTACTGGAAGAAGACCTCTTCATGCATGCCATTCCCGCCCCTCCCGCGCCCGTCCTGGAAGCGGCCGCTGCCGCTTTTGCCGAGGCGACCGCGCAACCCCCGTACCTCTTCGAGCTCGCCCCCGCCGAGGGCCGTGCCGCTGTGGACGAGGCGCAATCCGGCCCCGTGGCACTGCCCGAGGTGGACGAGGAGTGGGTGACCGTCCCGTCCGACGCCGGTGACGTGCGCGTACGCATCGTGCGGCCTGCCGGATCCACCGGGCCGCTCCCGGTGATCCTTTACATCCATGGCGCCGGCTGGGTCTTCGGTAACGCGCACACCCACGACCGGCTGGTGTGCGAACTCGCCGAGGGAACCGGCGCGGCCGTCGTGTTTCCCGAGTACGCGCTCTCGCCCGAAGCACGTTACCCCGTCGCGATCGAGCAGAACTGGGCCGTGGCCCGCTGGATCGTCACCGACGGCGCCCCGTACGGCCTGGACGGCGAACGGATCGCCGTCGCGGGTGACTCGGTGGGCGGCAACATGAGCGCGGCGCTCACCCTCATGGCCAAGGAGCGCGGCGGCCTCGCTCTGCGCCAGCAGGTGCTGTTCTACCCGGTCACCGACGCCTCCTTCGGCACCGCCTCCTACGAGCAGTTCGCCGAGGGCTACTTCCTGCGCCGCGACGGCATGCGCTGGTTCTGGGACCAGTACACGACCGAGGAGAGCGACCGCGCCCGCATCACCGCCTCCCCGCTGCGCGCCACGAACGACCAGCTCACCGGCCTTCCCCCGGCGCTCGTCATCACCGCGGAGGCGGACGTGCTGCGCGACGAGGGGGAGGCGTACGCCGCGAAGCTGCGTGCCGCCGGGGTGCCGGTGACCGCCGTGCGGTATCAGGGCGTGATCCACGACTTCGTCATGCTCAACGCGCTGCGCGGAACACAGGCCGCCGAGTCCGCGATTTCTCTCGCCGTCGCCACCCTGCGTACGGCCCTGTCGCCGCGCTGATCTCCGCTTCGCCCCGCGGTATCTGACCCTGCCCCAGGCGGGACCGGCCTTCATGCGACACCGGCCGGTCCCGCCCCGCCGTGCTGCCCTGACGGGGCAGCAGTCTCCTCCGACAGGTGATCACCATGACCACACCTCCACCCGCCCGCCGCTTCGAACCCGATCTGCGCGCGATGACCCGCATCAACCTGCGGCCCATCGCTTCCCCGATGCCCCTCGGCTTCTACGCCGTCGGTATCGCCTCCGTCGTCGCAGGGACCTACCAGCTCGGGATACTCGGCGAGGACGCCGGCCGGGCCGTGGCCTTCACGATCCTGCCCGCGTTCGTCCTGCAACTCCTGGTCGCCGTACTCGCCTTCGGAGCACGTGACGTCCTGGCGGCGACGCTCATGGCGTGTTTCTCCGGTACGTGGCTCGCCAACGCCCTCGTCCTCGCGTTGCATCCGGAGCACGGACCGCGCGTCCTCGGCGTGCTCAACCTGTGCTTCACGCTCTTCGCGCTGCTCATGGCGTCCGTCGCCCGCGCCAAACGCGCGCTGTGGTTCGTGCTGTGCGTGGCCGTGCCGCGCTTCGGGGTGGCCGCCGCTGCCGGGCTGAGCGGCGCGCACGCGCTCACCGTCCTCTCCGGAGCCCTCGGTCTGCTTCTCGCGGCCGTCGCCCTCTATGCCGCGTTCGCGCTGATGCTGGAGGACATGCGGGGCGAGGAGGTGCTGCCCCTGGGCCGCAGCGGCCCGGCGCACCACGCCGTCGAGGGCGACCTGAGTGTGCAGCTGCGCAACCTCGAACGTCACGCAGGCGTGCGCCGCACTCTCTGAGGGCCGCAGCCCCACGTTCGGGCAGGCGCCGCGTTCCGCCGCTGTGCCCCTTTCATCACCACCCCCTGGAGCCTCTTTTCATGACCAGCAGCACCCCCATGCCCGTCGGCGGGTTCACTCCGCAGCCGGGCCTCGACCCGGCGGCCGGCGCCGACCTCGTCGTCCGTAACGCCAAGGTGTGGACCGGCGACCCGGCCAGGCCCGCCGCTTCGGCCCTCGCCGTACGCGACGGCATGATCCTCGCGATCGGTGACGAGACCGACGTCGCCGCCGTGACCGGCCCAGGCACCCGCGTCGTGGACGCCCTCGGACGCCGTATCGTGCCCGGCCTCAACGACTCCCATCTGCACGTGATCCGCGGCGGACTCAACTACGTGCTCGAACTGCGCTGGGACGGTGTGCCATCGCTGCGGCAGGCCCTCGCCATGCTGCGTGAACAAGCCGGACGTACGCCGAAGGGTCAGTGGATCCGTGTCGTGGGCGGCTGGACCGCCGACCAGTTCGCCGAACGCCGTATGCCGACCGTCGCCGAACTGACCGCGGCCGCCCCCGACACACCCGTCTTCGTGCTGCACCTCTACCAGTCCGCGCTGCTCAACAGGGCCGCCGTCCGCGCGGCCGGACTCACCCGTGACACCCCCGACCCCGCCGGCGGCCAGATCGTCCGGGGCCGCGACGGCGAGCCCACCGGCCTCCTCCTGGCCGCACCCAGCGCCCTCGTCCTCTACTCGACGCTCGCCCGCGCCCCCGGCCTCGGCCCCGAGGAGCAGCGCCTCTCCACCCGGCACTTCCTGCGTGAACTCAACCGCTTCGGGCTCACCTCCGCGGTCGACGCGGCAGGCGGCTTCCAGAACTTCCCCGACAACTACGCCGCCGTCACCGACCTCGCCCGGGCCGGAGAGCTGTCCCTGCGCATCGCCTACCACCTCTTCCCCCAGACCGCCGGGCAGGAACTGGCGGACCTGGCCCGCTGGACGGAAATGGTGAAGCCTGACGAGGGCGACGCCTGGCTACGGCTCAACGGGGCCGGCGAGAACCTGATCTGGGCCGCCGCCGATTTCGAGAACTTCGCCGAACCTCGCCCCGGCCTCGCCCCCGGCTACGAGAGCGAGTTCGAGAAGGCCGTCCGGCTGCTCCTCGAACACGGCTGGGGCTTTCGTCTCCACGCCACGTACGACGAGACGATCCGCCGGGACCTCGCCGTCTTCGAGAAGCTCGCCGCCGACGGGCTCTTCCCCGGGCAGGGCCGCTGGCTCTTCGACCATGCCGAGACCGTCTCCTCCGACAGCCTGGAGCGGATCGCCGCGCTGGGCGGGGCCATCGGCGTGCAGAACCGGATGTCGTTCCAGGGCCGGGTCTTCGCCGAACGGTACGGAGCGCAGGCCGCCGCCCGCACCCCACCGGTCAGCGAGATGCTGGAGGCCGGTCTGACCGTGGCCGCCGGGACCGACGCGACGCGTGTCTCCTCGTACAACCCATGGGTCGCGCTGCACTGGCTCGTCACCGGGCGTACGGTCGGGGACCTGTGCCTCTACCCGCCGGAGCGGCTGCTGAGCCGCGAACGTGCCCTGGAGCTGTACACCAGCGGCGGAGCCCGGATCACGGGCGAGGCGGACGTCAAGGGCACCCTGGGCGTCGGCCGCTACGCCGACTTCACCCTGCTGAGCCACGACTATTTCTCCGTCCACCAGGACGACATCCCGCACATCGAGTCCGTACTGACTGTCGTGGGCGGCCGAATCGTGTACGCGGCGGCCGAGCACGAGGGCGTCGACGAGGCGCTGCCGCCGCTCGCCCCGGACTGGAGTCCCGTCGCCCACTTCGGCGGCTACCAGGCCACACCGCCGCCGGGTCTCATCGGAGCGCGGCAGGCCGACCGGATCGCCGAGGCGGTCGGCGCCTCCGAACAGCACCGACAGTGGCGAATCGCGCGCGGCTTCGCTCCCGAGGGCACCGCGCCGCGGGTCTTCGACCCCTGCTATGTGCTCTGACCGACCTCACCACAAGGAGAAACACGCGTGGACAGCGCGCTGTTGCTGCTCCGGCTCGTCACGGGACTGCTCGTGGCCGGCCACGGAGTGCAGAAGATCAGTTTCCGGCTCGGTGGCAAGGGCCTCGCGGGCGGCGTCGAGGAGTTCCGGCAGGACGGATTCCGCGGCGGGCGGGTCACCGCTCTCGCCGCCGGAGGCACCCAGGTGGGTGCCGGACTGCTACTCGCCGCCGGGGCCCTCACCCCGCTCGCCGGCGCCGGCGTGATGGGCGTCATGACCGTCGCCCTCACCGTCAAGCGCCCGCACGGCCTGTGGGTGCAGAACGACGGCTACGAATACCCCCTGCTCCTCATCGCGGTCCCGGCCGCACTCGTCCTGGCCGGCCCCGGTGCCTGGTCACTGGACTCCCGGCTCGAAGTCACCCCCTGGCCCGCCTGGCTGAGCACCGGTTGCCTCGCACTCGGGCTCGCCAGTGGCCTGCTGACCCGTCTGCTCCTGCACCGGACACCCTCACCCGAGACCACCCCAAGGAACGCCTCATGACCACCCAGCAGACCTCCCGCCCCGCCGTACTCCAGGAATTCGGGACGGTGCGCCCCGTGCCGCTCGGCCTCACAGCCGACACCCGGCGGTACGCGGCCCAGCGCCTCAACCGCGTACTCGCCGACACCCACATGCTGTACGCCCTCTACAAGAAGAGTCACTGGCAGGTGCGCGGCGGCCTCTTCCACTCGCTGCACCTCCTCTTCGACCGGCACGCCGGCGAACAGCAGGCGCTCGTCGATGACCTGGCGGAGCGGGTGCAGATCCTCGGCGGGGTCGCCGTCGCCGATCCCCGGCACGCCGCCGAACTGACCTCCGTGCCCCGCTTCCCCGACGGGGCCGAGGACGTGCCGGATCTACTGCACCGGCTGCTCAGGACACACGAGGGCATCCTCGTGGACGCCCGCGAGGCCGCCACCCGGCTCGGCGCCCTCGGCGACGCCGGCACCGAGGACCTGCTCGTGTCCTCGATCGTCCGCACGGGCGAGCGGCAGGCGTGGTTCCTCGCGGCCGAGGTGGCGAAGGACGCGTCCGCTCCCGGGAACCTTCGGACCCGCTGATCTCCCCACCACCGCCCCGCGCCCGGTCCCCGGACGCGGGGCGTTTCGTTGCGCCCGCGGCCTCCTGGGATACCCGCGTACCGCGAGTCGGCGACGCACTGGTGGCAGCGCGTCCGCACGCACGAAGGTGCCGGGGCGGTGACGTCGTTCGTCACCGCCCCGGCACCGGGGAGCCTCAGAAGGAGGGAGTTACCGCTTCAGGAACGCCAGCAGCGCCTCGTTGACCTCCTGCGCGTGTGTCCACAGCAGACCGTGGGGGGCGCCGTCGATCACGACGTACTCGGCGGCGGGCAGCGCCGCGTGAAAACGCTCGGCGGTCGCGCCGATCGGCAGGATGCGGTCACCGCTGCCGTGCACGATCAGGGCCGGCACGTCGATCTTCGGGATGTCGTCGCGGAAATCGGTGAGCCACGTCGGGACGGCCGCGCGTGAGGCGTACGCGGAGGAGCCCGCCGCGGTCGCCCAACTGGCGCGCACGACGGCTTCGCTGATGCGGGTTCCGAGATTCTCGTCCAGGTTGTAGAAGTCCCGGTAGAAGTCCTCGAAGTACGCGTAGCGGTCACGGGTCACGGCGTCCAGGATGCCGTCGAAGACGGCGCCGTCGACGCCGTACGGGTTGTCGTCCGTTTTCAGCAGGAAGGGTTCGAGGCCCGCGAGGAACACCGCCTTGGCAACGCGCCCGGACCCGTACCTGCCGAGGTAGCGGCCGACCTCGCCCGTGCCCATCGAGAAGCCCACGAGGACTGCGTCCCGCAGGTCGAGCCGCTCCATGATCGCGTGCAGGTCGTCGGCGAAGGTGTCGTAGTCGTAGCCGGTCGTGGGCTGCGACGACTGCCCGAAGCCCCGCCGGTCGTACGTGATGACGCGGTAGCCGGCGTCGAGCAGGACGGGAAGCTGCTTCTCCCAGGAGTGGCCGTCCAGCGGGTACCCGTGGATGAGTACGACGGGGCGGCCGCTGCCGTGGTCCTCGTAGAAGAGGTCGATGGGGGTGCTGTTCTCGTGGCCGACGGTGAGGAAAGACATGGTGGGTTCCTTAGGGAAGGCGGGATGGGAATGACGGCACCTTGAGGTGCCGGGCACCCGGGGAGTCGATCAGCCGGCCGCGTGCGGGCTGATCATCGACTGGGCGTAGACGACACCCATGCCGTACGCGCCACCGTGCTCCTTCACGACATCGAGCGTCGCGGCGTAGGTCTCGCCGCGCGCCCAGTCGCGCTGGAGCTCGAGGAGCACCTGGAGCCAGGTGACGGGCACGGCGCCCGCAGCCGTCATGCGCTGCATGGCGTGCTCGTGCGACTCCGCGGTGACGCCCGCGGAGGCATCGGCGACGACATACACCTCATAGCCCTGACCGAGCGCGGACAGGGCGGGAAGGACGAGGCAGACCTCGGTCCAGAGGCCGGACAGGATGATCTTGCGGCGTCCGGTGGCCTTGACCGCCTCGACGAGCGCGGCGTCCTCCCACGCGTTCATCGAGGTGCGGTCGATGACCTCGTGCTTCGGGAAGACGTCCAGGAGCTGCGGCAGGATCGGGCCGGAGAAGGACTCGGCGGCCACCGTGGACAGCACCACCGGCACGTCGAAGACGCGGGCGGACTTGGCGAGCCCGACCGTGGCGTTGATGACGCCTGCACGGTCAGCGCTCGCCGCGCCGAAGAACATCTGCGGCTGGTGGTCGACGAAGAGCATCATCGCGTTGTCGGGTGTCAGCAGGTCCGGGCTCGGGGCGGCCTGGACGGAGCTGGGATCGAACATGGTGATTCCTTGGGTGAAATCAGTGGGATGAGGTATGAGCTGCCGGACACCGACCGGTGCCGGGCTCGACATGGCGAACCTATGGCCGCCGGTGAAACGGCGGTTGACTGTGAAGGTCCGCTTCCTGTGCCCTGCCTGCACACCTGCGGCCCCGGGGCAAAGACGTCAGCCGGCCTTCGTGAGGCCCGCGAGCAGTTCGTCGACCGCTCGCGCGACGCGCTCCGCGACCGCCGGCGGCCAGGTGTCGGTGCGGGCTAGGTAGGTGAGCACAGCGGCGGTACGGAGGTACAGGACGCACCTACCCGAGGGCGACCGCAGGACCAGTTCCGTATGAGTACCGGCCGCGCGTACGCGTACGTCGCCCTCACCGGCCAGGCCGTGCACACCCTCCTCCAGCAGGGCCCGCGCGAAGACCCAGGTCGCCGTCGGCCGGCCGTCGGGTGACAGGAAGTCGCAGTGGACGGCGAGCGGGTCGTGCGGAAGATGCCGCAGATGGACGGTGAACCGTGCCAGGTGAGCGTGCGGCCCGACGACGTCCGCGGTCAGGACGTGTACGACGCCGTTCATGTCCCCTCCGTCCACGTACGACGGCACAGGCCCACCGGCCGGACCCGGCGGCTATCCCGCCGGGTGCGCGTGGGGGCTGCGCAGTTGCGCCGCGAACGCACGGATACCCTCCTCTTCCTCCTCGGCGGAACCGGACACCGCCGAAGCCCCGCGCCCGGCGAGGGCGGTGGCGAGTTCGGCCGCCGCGCGCCCGATGCGGCGGGGCAGCGCGGGATCGGCGTCCTCGGCGCCCGTACCCCAGTCGGCGGTGGCCGCGAAGACACCGGTGGGAACGACCGCGGCGCGCAGATACGCGAAGAGAGGCCGCAGGGCGTGGTCCAGGACGAGCGAGTGCCGACTCGTTCCGCCCGTCGCGGCGACGAGGACCGGCCGCCCGGTGAAACCGTCCGGGTCCCACAGGTCCACGAACGACTTGAAGAGCCCCGAGAACGATGCGGCGAAGACCGGCGAGACCGCGATGATCGCGTCGCTCGCACGTACGCGGTCCAGCGCCTCTTCGAGGGCGGGCGGCGGGAAGCCGGTGACGAGAGCGGAGGCGATGTCACGGGCGAGCGGGCGCAACGAGACCTCCTCGGTGACGCACTCGACCCCGACCTCCGCGCAGGCGTTGCGGGTCGCCTCGCCGAGCCGGGACGCGAGCAGCGCCGTCGACGAGGGGACGCCGAGCCCGCCCGCCACGATGACGACGCGCCGCACGGGGCGGCTCATCGGGCGGTCTCCGCCAGGTCGCGCACACGCGCCGTGTGCGTGGGAGCCTCGGCGACACCGGCGGGCCGGGCAGCCGCGAACTCGCGGCGCAGCACCGGAACCACCTCGTCGCCCAGGATGTCGAGCTGTTCGAGGACCGTCTTGAGCGGCAGCCCGGCATGGTCCATGAGGAACAGCTGCCGCTGGTAGTCACCGAAGTCCTCACGGAAGCGCAGCGTCCGCTCGATGACCTGCTGCGGCGATCCGACGGTGAGCGGGGTCTGCTCGGTGAACTCTTCCAGCGACGGCCCGTGCCCGTAGACAGGCGCGTTGTCGAAGTAGGGCCGGAACTCCCGCACGGCGTCCTGGGAGTTCCTGCGCATGAAGACCTGCCCGCCGAGCCCCACGATCGCCTGCTCCTCCGTACCGTGGCCGTGGTGGGCGAACCGTCTGCGGTAGAGGCGGATGAGCCGCTGGTAGTGGCGCGCCGGCCAGAAGATGTTGTTGGCGAAGAAGCCGTCCCCGTAGAAGGCCGCCTGCTCGGCGATCTCGGGACTGCGGATGGAGCCGTGCCACACGAAGGGCGGCACACCGTCGAGCGGGCGCGGAGTGGAGGTGAACCCCTGCAGCGGTGTGCGGAAGCGGCCCTCCCAGTCCACGCTCTCCTCGTCCCAGAGCCGCCGCAACAGCGCGTAGTTCTCCACGGCGAGCGGAATCCCGTCCCGGATGTCCTTCCCGAACCACGGGTACACCGGGCCGGTGTTGCCCCGGCCCAGCACGAGGTCGGTCCGCCCCTCCGCCAGGTGCTGGAGCATCGCGTAGTCCTCGGCGATCTTCACCGGGTCATTCGTCGTGATGAGCGTCGTCGCCGTGGACAGCACGATGCGCTCCGTGCGGGCAGCGATCCAGCCGAGCACAGTGGTGGGTGACGACGGGACGAACGGCGGGTTGTGGTGCTCCCCGAGAGCGAAGACGTCGAGACCCACCTCCTCCGCCTTGAGAGCGATGGCGAGGATGGCCTTGAGCCGTTCCCCCTCGGTGGGCGGCCGTCCCGTGACGGGGTCGGCGGTGATGTCGCCGACGCTGAAGATGCCGAACTGCATGGTGTTCCTCACTCGAAGCCTGGGGCGCGGCGTGTACCGCGCCGGTGCGAGGCTAGGAGCGGGGGAGCGGGCCGGGGAGCCGCTCGGTGTACGGGCCCTTGCCGCTCAGCGCCCGGCTGCCGGTCGTCGTACGAGGAAACGCCCCGCCTCGTCCGGCACGCCGCTCGCAGCGAAGGCGCGCGACCGCCATTCGAGCGGTGAACATCCGTGCAGCTGGCGGAAGGCGCGGCTGAAGTGGGCCGCGTTGGTGAAGCCGCACAGCTGGGCGACGGCGGCCACGGTCACGGCCCGACGCCCGGGCCTGGCCAGTTCGCGTGCGCTCTCCTCGAGCCGACGCCGCTGGATGAGCCGGCCCACGGTCGACTCTTCCGCCTCGAAGACCCGGTGGAGGTACCGCAGCGAGATGTGATGGGCCCTGGCTATGGACTCCGGCGAGAGCGAAGGGTCCCGGTAATGCCCGTCGATGTAGGCCCTGACCCTGCGCACCAGCGCTCCGCGCGGACCGTCCTGCACCGTCTCCGAATCCGACGCGCTGTGCTCCAGTACGAGGAGCGTCACCAGGTCCACGAGCGTGGCCCCCAGCCGTTCGCCGACGCGGGGCGCCCAGTCCGCGGGGGAGGTGACTGCCGGGAGAAGCGACGCGAGCAGCGCAGCCGTCCCACCCGTCGTGGGCAGGGCCGTGCCGGCCACCGAGCCCAACTGCGCCGCGGACAGACCGACCGCCCGTGCGGGCACCCGCAGCACAAGAGCGGTGAAGGGGCCTTCGTACGACAGCGAGCACCGCTGCGCGCTGTCGTGCATCAGGAGCACACTCGGCCCGGCCAGGACATCATCGCCGCGCCACCGGTACGTTGCCGAGCCGTGCGGGTGCAGCAGGAGCACGAGGTCCGGCTCGTCCGCGCCGGACCTCCGCACCGGGACTCGGCTCACGCGCTGCGCGCCCGACACGACGGCGGAGACGGTCACGGCCCCCAGCCGGTGTGTGACGACGTCCCCGCCCGGGGCCCTGCCGTCGGCGGTCGCGACGGAGACCGGCATGGCTGCGTCGCTCCACCATGAGTCCCAGCGGGCGAGACCTTCCTCGTCGTGGAGGGGGCCGGCAGGCAGCAAAAGGCTCAAGTGCGTGCTCCTTGTCTCCTGGGAACGGAGTGGGGAAGTCGGGCGGGAAGTACGGAAGGAGCCGACGCAGACCGTCCTGCGTCCGGCTCCTTCCGCAATCCCCAGCCAACCAAGCCGCCACCGCGGTAACCAGGCAGACACCAGGCGGTTCGGAACTGCCTGTCCGGAACGAAGGAGCACCGTCTCCCGGTGCTCCTTCGCCCAGGTGCCCTACTCGAAAGCAGTACGGGAGGGCAGAGCGCCCGCACTGAGTCCGGCGAGACCCGCCCGCGCCTCCTCGCGAAGATCAACCGGCGCGGAATCACCCAGCCCCAGCACGGCCCGGTAGTCGTCTTCCGCCTCCGCTGCCCGGCCGAGATGGGCCAGGCAGTGGCCCCGGTACAAGTAGATCTTGGTCGTCGCGAGGTGGAATCCGCTGTCCGCGTACGTCTGCTCCAGCCCGGCCAGGACTTCGGCCGCCTCCGCCCACCGGCTCTCATTCAGGTAGACGAAAGCGACGTGGTAACGGGAGATGCGGACAGTGACGGCGTAGCGCGGGTCATGTACCCCGCCCGGTAGTTGCGCCAGTGATCCCATCACCGCGTGGTGCGTCTCGATCGCCTCCTGTCCGCGGCCGGCCTTGCGCAGCACGGTGATGTTCATATTCGCCGCTTGGAGATACCGGCGAGTGTCGCCCGCACGCAAGAAGAGATCCATGGCCTGCGCGATGTCCTCGACGGCGGGCACCACATCGTTCACGACATCGCGCAGCCAGCCCAGATACATGTACGCCTCCGCCTGCCGGCGGAGGGAACCGCACGCGGACGCGATGGCCAGCGCCGAGGTGGCGGCCTCGAGCGCTTCCTCGTGTCGGCGGTGGCACTGCCAGTGCACCCAGGCAAGCATGCTCAGGCATCCGGCCTGGGCATCGGGATCGCCCGTCGCCTCGGCCGAACGGGCGCCGAGGTCAAACACCTCCGACCAGTGCCCCCAGGAGATCCAGGAGTTGCACGCGCCCTCGACGGCGAACGCGATTGCGACCACCCGTCCGGGATTCTGCTGCCCGGCCTCCTGCCGCAGGGCCGAGAGCCAGTTGTCGCTTTCGGCACGCAGCCACCCCAGGGCCTGCTCACGAGTACGGAAGAGGTCAGGCGACGCCGTCGAGTCGCTGCGTTCCGGGGCCTCCGCCCCTCCAGCGACGACATCGGCGGCGACGACGAGCGTATCCAGCAGCCACCCGCGCAACCGGGCGGCAGCAGCCACCGAAATCGCCTCGTCGTCGGTGTCGCGATTCCGTGCGCGCCCGTAGAGGCGCAACAGGTCGTGAAAACGGTAGCGGTCCCCGACCGACGTCATAAGGAGCCCGGCCTCCAGCAACTCCTCCAGCGTGTTCTCCGCCTCCACCGCGCTCGTCTCCGCGAGCACGGCTGCGTACGGGATACCGAAGTCCCCGCCGGGAATCAGCGACAGCAGACGGAACACGCGCGCCGTCTCCGGCGCGAGGCGGGAGTACGACAGGTGAAACGCCGAGGCGACTCCCAGATCGCCCGCGCTGAGGGCATCCATCCGGCGGTCCTCGTCGGCGAGCCGATCGGCGAGCCGTCCCAGGGTCCAACCGGAGCGGGTCGCCGCCCAGTTCGCCGCGACCCGGAGGGCCAGCGGGAGGTGGCCGCACAGTCCGGCCACCCGGTCCGCCGCGTCCGGGTCGGCATCGACCCGGCCGTCGGCCACGACCGCCCGCAGTAGAGCGGCGGACTCAGATCTGGCGAGCGTTCCCAGCTCCAGGCGGTGCACACCGCTCAGCCCGGCCAGTGGCCGGCGGCTGGTCACCACGACGAGCATCCGCCCCTCCGCCGGGAGGAGTGCCCTGACCTGTGCCTCATGGCCGGCATTGTCCAGAACCAGAACGGCACGCAGCCCGGCGGCGGTGGACTGGTAGAGCGCGAGCCGTTCCTCACTGGCGAGCCGGCCAACCTGTGCGTCTTCTACCCCCCAGGCGTTCAGCAGCCGGACGACCGTCTCGTCCGGAGTCGGCGGACGGTCCTCCAAGCCGCGCAGGTCGATGAAGAAGGCGCCGTCGGGAAAGTCCGAGCGCCGCTCCTCGGCAAGGCGGAGTGCCAGGGTCGTCTTACCGCTACCGGGCACCCCGGACACCACGGCCACCGGCGGCAACGGCGGTGCGGCCCCGGACAGCCCCGCGCCGGAGCGAGTGCCCTCCTCAATGAGGTCACCCAGCACCCTCAACTCGTCCTCGCGCCCGACGAAGTCACGGATGCCCCGAGGCAGCGGAGCAAAATGCGCGGTGGGCGCGGACACGTCCGCTGCCTTCTCGCTGCGGTCGGCACGCGCGGCCAGGAACAATTCCTCGGCCTCCGCCTCTCCGAGCCGGAGGCCCTGCATCAGCGCCGCGACGGTGCCGTGCCTGGGCTTCGTACTGCGCCCGCGCTCCATGTCACCGATCGCGCGCACGGATACCCCGGAAGCCTCCGCGAGCTGCTCGATCGTGAGCGCACGCGCGAGCCGCAGCCGTCGCACCAACCTGCCGAGAGGAGAGACCGTCACCGAGTGACCGTCCCGAACCATGCTGGCCTTGCCTTCCTCGTGGATCCGCCGGAAACGAAGTACGACTCCATCGATGACGTTGCGCTCTTGAGAGGCAAAGTGCTCTCAAGAGCGCAACGGGCGAAGGCGGGCAATTCGCTGACCTCGACATTAGTACGCGCGCACCAGACGCCGATTGCCGCCCCCACCAGCCCCCGGCTACCCGAAGCGATGACGGTGATCGGCACCGCGGCGCGACGACGGCCGCGGTCCGGGTGGCGGCCCCGGGTGGGCGTGAGGGAGGTGAGTTCACGGATACTTCAGCGGGCGCGGTACGCAACGGAACGTCTGCCGCCCCACGACAGGATGTCCCTCAGGAAGGCTGAACGCGGTGACGACCGTCGCATATCAGGGTGAACCCGGTTCCAACTCGGCGACCGCCGCGCGCGCCCTGTACCCGGACGCCTCCGAACACCCGTGCACCGGCTTCGAGCAGGCCCTGGACGCCGTGGCGCTCGGTGACGCGGACCTTGCCGTGATCCCGGTGGACAACTCCGCGGCCGGACGCGTGGCCGACGTGCACCACCTGTTGCCGGAGTCCGGGCTGTTCATCGTCGGCGAGTACTTCCTCGCCATTCGTTTCGACCTGATGGGTGTCGCCGGCGCCACCGTGGACCAGGTGGAGTGTGTCCGCAGCCACGTGCACGCCCTGGGGCAGTGCCGCAAGCTGCTGCGGGAGGGCGGCTGGCGGACCCTGGTCTGCGACGACACCGCCGGCGCGGCGCGCGAGGTGGCCGAGTTGGGCGACGCGCGGCACGCGGCACTCGCGCCGCCCGCCGCGGCCGGGCTGCACGGTCTCGACGTCCTGCGTGCCGGCGTCGAGGACGACCCGGAGAACACCACGCGGTTCGTCGTCCTGTCCCGCAGGCCCGCTCCCGCCCCGGATCCGGGCCGGCCGACCATGACGAGTCTGTTCTTCAGTGTGCGCAACATCCCGAGCGCGCTCTACAAGGCACTCGGCGGGTTCGCCACCGGCGGGGTGAACCTCACCAAGATCGAGAGCTATCAGATCGGCGCAGGGCTCAACGCCAGCCGCTTCTACGTCGAGGCCGAGGGCCACCCCGACGAGCAGCGGCTCGCCCTGGCCCTGGAGGAACTGCGGTTCTTCTCCTCCGAGGTGCGCGTCCTGGGCGTCTACCCGGCCCACCCCCACCGGCTGAGGGGCTGACCGGGGACGCGGGAGCGGTTCGGGGGAGGGCCGCCGGCCGGGCGGCCCGCGCCTAGGGCTCAGAGGTGGCCGGCGTCGACCACGGCCTGGGCGAAGGCGGTGGGCGCCTCTTGCGGCAGGTTGTGGCCGATGTCCGCGATCGTGCGGTGCGCGTAGGGGCCGGTGAAGTGGTACCGGTAGAGCGAACCGTCGCCGGGCGGCGGGGTGAAGGGGTCGAGCGCGGCGTCCAGGGTGACGGTGGGCACGTGGATGGCGGGCTGGGCGGCGAGCAGCTTCTCGTGGCGCGCGTACCGGTGGTCCGTGTCGACCAGGCCGATGCGCCAGCGGTAGTTGAAGAGCACGATGGCCGCGTAGTCCGGGTTCTTGAACGCCTCCGCCGTGCGGTGGTAAGTGGCGTCGTCGAAGTCCCAATTGGGGGACACCAGGGTCCACACGTAGCGGCACAGCGCGAGGCGGCTGTCTTCGGCCTCCATGGCCGCCTTGCCGCGCGGGGTGGCGAAGTACCACTGGTACCACCAGGTGCGCTCGACGGCCGGATCGGCGGGTGCGGCCTGCATCTTGCGGTCGGTGATGAGGTAGCCGCTGGTGGAGACCATGGAGGTGACCCGCTCCGGCCACAGGGCGGCGATGATGTCGGCGGTGCGTGAGCCCCAGTCGAAGCCGGCCAGCGCGGCCTTCTCGATCTTCAAGGCGTCCATCAGGGCGATGACGTCCAGCGCGATGGCGGACTGCTCGGCCGTACGCGGAGTGCGGTCGGACAGGAAGGTGGTGCTGCCGTGTCCGCGCAGGTACGGAACGATGACGCGGTAGCCCAGGTCGGCGAGGAGCGGGGCGACGTCGACGTAGCTGTGGATGTCGTACGGCCAGCCGTGCAGCAGGATGACCACCGGGCCGTGGGCGGGACCGGCCTCGGCATAGCCGACGTTCAGAACACCCGCCTTGACCTGCTTGATCTCGCCGAAGGACGTGTGGGTGCCCGGGGTGATGGCCGGGACGGCGGGCACCCGCGGGCCGGTGGAGGCGAACGCGTCGGACCCCAGGCCCGACAGTGAGACCGCGGTCGCGCCGGTGCCCAGGCCGACGGCCTTGCTGAAAGTGCGCCTGTTGATCATGTCAAACCTTCCGTCATACGTTCACGTGTTCATACGTGTCCGGTTCGTGCTGACCGCGGTGCCGCTCACACCTGCTGCCGCTCACACCTGCCGTACCGAATGGCCGGGCGGCGGGGCCATGGTGACCCTCGCACAGAACTGCGTCACCTGTCCAGCAGGTGACGCCATGCGCGCGGCGGGGCCGCTGAGTCGACGGCCGACAGGCGGACGCCGCGGTGAGCGCTGCCCGCCTGTGTGAAGGAGACGTTCTCAATGGCAACGGCGAAGACGGGCGGCCGGGGCGCACGGCCTACGGAGTCGCCCACCAGCAAGTGCGTCACCGGTTTGACAGGTGACGCAAGGCGGTGCATGCTGGCAGTAGCCGTCCGGGGCGGCGAACAGGACACGATCCACGACCGAAGAAGTGGGGCAGAGCCATGAACAAGGAACCTGCCATGGACGCCGACGCGGCGGTGAGGCACATGCGCTTCGGCAAGCTCCCCGAGCGGATCCGCAGCGAGGACATGACGGCGGAGGTGGAAGCCACGCCGGGTACCGGGGGAGACACCTACACCCCCGAGAACTCGTGGAAGTTCTACTCGTGCGTCGCCCTCGACCTGGGCCTGTAGCAGCACCGTTCGGTCCCTTGACCCCGCGCGGCCGGCAGCCGCGCGGGCCACAGCCGGCCCCGGCACACTCCGGAAGACATCACCCCCGCTCCCGCGCGAGCGCGGCGAGGGCGCGCTGAAGTCCTGACCCGCGCCCAGGCGCGCGAGCACCACCCCGCCCCACGAAGGTCACCATGGAGAAGATCGTGCCCACGCCCTCCCACCCGCGCGGCGGCTCCCTGCCGAGTCACCGGATCATCGAGAACCTGATCGCCCGGTACGCCGAACTCGTCGACGACGGCGACTTCGCCGGCCTCGGCGCTCTGCTGGCCGACGCCACGTTCCACGGCAGCGGCGAGCCGGTCAGCGGCAGCGCCGCGATCGAGGAGATGTTCCGGAGCACCGTGATCGTCCACACCGACGGCACGCCGCGGACGCAGCACGTCACCACCAACATCCGCGTCGAGGTGGACGAAGAGGCGGGCACGGCGGTAGCGCGCTCGTACGTCACCGTCCTGCAGGCGCTCGCCGACCTGCCGCTGCAACCCGTCGCCGCCGGCCGGTAGCGCGGAGAGTCAGGAAGGCGAACCCCTCAACACATCACCGGCTCAAACGGTGACAATCTGTTCCTTCTGAACGCGGGCCGGACCGCCACGGAAGTCGATGGGCCGGCCCGGCCCATCGAGGCCAGCACGGAGCGATCACCCGCCGGTCAGGCGTCCGCCTCCGACGGGCTGAGGGTGTACAGCACGGAACGCTGCTGCTTGTGGCGCTGGACCCGCCCCTTGGCCACCAGCGACTCCAACGTGTTCCGCACCACCTGCGGCGTCGGGCTGCGGTCGGGATGCTTCTCCAGAAGCTCGTCGCGGAGTTCCTTGGCCAGGCGCGGCTCGTCGTGACCGCCCAACAGCTCCAGCAACATGTCACCCAGCAGAGGCTGGCGCGGCTTCCCCTTCGCGCCACCCCGGCCACCCGCCGGAGACCGCTCCGCCTTCGCGGCCACGGGCTCGTCCTGCGACTGCTCGGCCAGCCGGGACGGGTCCCCGAACCCGTCGTACCGCTGGGCGAGGCTCAGGATGTCCGTCAGGAGGGCCTCCTCCCGCTGCAACATCGTCAACTCGTCCGTCAGTTCTCGCTGGCGGCGGCGGTTGTCCTCCAGGTCCGACGCAGCTTGATCCAGCAAGCGCGACCGGAGGGGGGCGGTCGAGTGGCTGGTCACAACCGTTTCACTCCCTCATATGGATGTTGCTGCGCATAGTACCCACGGGCGGACCCCGTGCAGATAAGTGTCGACGCCAGATGTGCGCCGTGCATGTTCAATCCACGCGGACGGAAGCCGCCGGTACGCTCACACGTGTGCCGGGAGCAGGTCCGGGCAGGCGGAACATCGACCGCCTGCTCGGTACGGAGGACTCCGTCCGAGGCCGGCTCTTCACCGTCACCCGGGACCTGGTCATCGACGTGATCCGGGACCGGGGGCCGGGGCCGAGGCCCGGCGGGGCGGCCCGTCATCCCGTCGGCGGCCGTCAGCTCGCGGCGTCCGCCGCCGCGGTCTTCTTGCGGGCCCGGTAGGCGGCGGCCTTGTACTTGTTGCCGCAGGACTCCATGCCGCACCACTGCCGTCGCATGCCCCGGGACCGGTCGATGTAGACGCGCGTGCACTCGGGGTTACCGCACTCCTTCAGCAGGGGCACGTCCGGGCCGTTGAGCAGCTCGACCGTTTGCCGGGCGACGGTGGCCAGGGCCTGGGCGGGCGTCGCCTCGGTGTGCCGGCCCAACGGGGTGAGCTGGGGCGTCACGGGAAGCCTGCGCGCAGCGGCGTTGAGCACGGCGAGTGCCTCGCGGTCGTACTCCTCGCCGAGGCGGCGGTCGGTGATCAGCCGGTAGGCGGCCTCGCGCACGGTGACCGCCGCCCGGACGTCGTCCTCGGTGCCGGGGGTGACCGTGTCCACGAGCCCGGACTCCAGATACCAGGCGTTGAGCCGGTCCGGAGTCACGAACATCTCGAAGCGCGTCGACCGCCGGGCCCGGAGGGTGGCCGCGAAGTCCAGCGCCGGGTTCCCGCAGACGAAGACATGGTCAAGATTCACGTCACCATTCTGACAGGTGACCGCGCCGAGGTGCAAGAACTCGCACCAGGGCCTGGCCGGCGCCCCCTCCCGCCCCCATGTCGCCGTTGACAGCCGGTGAGCCGCATGCCACGATCGTCACCAGTTAAACCAGTGACGAATTAGGCCGATAGTGCACACACGTGTCGACCCTGTCGTCGTACGGTCCGCACACCTCACCGGGCAACGCCTCAGGCAAGGCCCCCGTACGCCCCTACTTCCTGGACGGACACCCATGAAACGACGACTTCTGACCGCGCTCGCGGCCGGTGTGCCCCTGGCCGCGGCGGTCTGCCTGCCCACCGCATCCGCCGAAGGCCGGACGCCCGCACCGGCCACGGCGCTCAACTGCGCCCAGGCGCCGGTCGATGCGCCGGCCGGCACCGAGGTGGAGTCCGTGACGGCGGTCCGCGACGCGGGCGGAACCATCAAGGGCACCGGCTTCCTCGGCGGCGAGGCGAAGGACGTCCCCGCCTTCTGCAAGGTGACCGTCGCCCTCACCCACCCGGGCGAGGGCGACCACGTAACGATCTCCAACTGGCTCCCGGAGAAGGGCTGGAACGGCCGCTTCCGGGCACTGGGCGGCAGCGCCTACCTCGCCGGGGACAACGGCGTCGGCATGGGCAACGCCGTCAGGAGCGGCTACGCGGCGACCACCACGGACGCCGGTGTCGGCGACGTCCTCGACGTCAGCTGGGCGCTGAAGAGCGACGGCACGGTCAACACCACATCGCTGAAGAACTTCTCCTACCGCTCCCAGCACGAGGCGGCCGTGGTCGGCAAGCAGGTCGTCGCCTCGGTCTACGCCGAGCGCGCCGCGTACTCCTACTTCACCGGCTGCTCCACCGGCGGCCGCCAGGGTTACGCGGAGGCGCAGCGCCACCCCGACGACTACGACGGCATCCTCGCCGACGCGCCCGCGATCAACTGGGACGAGTTCGAGGTCGCCACCCTCTGGCCACAGGTCGTCATGAACAACGAGAAGACCTACCCCACCGGCTGTGAGCTGGACGCCTTCACCAACGCCGCCGTCAAGGCGTGCGACAAGCTCGACGGTGCCGAGGACGGCCTCGTCAACGACCCGTCCCGATGCGACTTCGACCCGCGCCGCCTGATCGGAACCAAGGTCGTGTGCGACGGCAAGGAGCTGACCATCACCGCCGCCGACGCGTCCGTCGTCCGCAGGATCTGGGACGGCCCGCGCACCACCACCGGCAAGAAGCTGTGGTCCGGCGTCCCGGTCACGGCCGACCTCAAGGGCCTGGCGGGCACCACGCCCACCCCGGACGGCACCGCCGTGGGCGCTCCCTTCCAGGTCCCGCAGTTCTGGGTCACCAACTGGCTGAAGAAGGACCCGTCCTACGACGTCACCAAGATCACCTACAACGAGTTCACCAGGCTGTTCAAGCAGTCCCAGGCCGAGTACGACAAGCTCATCGGCACCGACGACCCGGACCTGTCCGGTTTCCGCAGGTCCGGCGGCAAGCTGCTGACCTGGCACGGGCAGGACGACCAGTTCATCCCGGCCCGGGGCACGGTCGAGTACCGCGAGCGGGTCGAGCGGGCACTGGGCGGCTCCACAGCGGTCGACACCTTCTACCGCGTCTTCCTCGCCCCGGGCACCAGCCACTGCGGTCTCGACGGCCAGGACGGTTCGGCCGACGGCCTTGCCGCGCTGACCGCCTGGGTCGAGCACGGCAAGGCCCCCAAGACGCTCCCCGCCACCTTGATCACCGCCGAGGGCAAGCCGGTCGAGCGCAACCTGTGCCGCTACCCCGAGGTGCCCCGCCACCAGGGCCACGCCACCGGCTTCCGGTGCACCGCCCCGTCACGGCACTGAGCGACCCGGTAGCGGCAATTCCACCAACCCGCCATGTACCGGCATCACCCGATTGGCACGTTCCTTTCGGTGGCGGCAGTCGTTGGGGAGTCTGGAATCCCGTAAACGATCACGATCGAACAACGCACCGCCGCCCCCGTGGGAGCCGGCGGCCGGCGTGGCTACAGGAGGTATGGAATGCGCTCTCTGCTGGCGAGCTTCTTCGCCACGATGGACGAGCTGCACGTCGACTTCCGCAGACGCCTGGAGGACATCGAACGGGAGCCATGGCGGCCCGCCCCGGCGCCGAGCGCCGGCACCGAACAAGCGCACACGTCGCACTCGGACAAGTTCGAGGAGATCCGGTACCCGCTCGGACTGCGACCGCTCTGGACCGACGAGCACCCGGAGGAGAAAGTGCTCCCCGGCCCGGTCGCTCCGCTCTTCGACGAACCACCCCACGCAGAAACGATCGTCCGCGTGATGAAGAGGCAGGCAGGAACGATTCGCCGCGCCTAGAAGCTCATCGCAACCGTTCTGTTCACCACGGCATCAATGACCCGGGAGCAGGGGTGGGCTCGCACTACCCAGTATGTTCAAATGGCTCTGGTCAGAGCGTTGTTGTGTGAACCGGACGCGTCATCGCGCGAAGGAGATCGTGTGTCCCTCAACGGGTCGTTCGAACAGGGAAAGCCGCACCCGGCGCGGGTCTACGACAGCCTCCTCGGCGGCAAGGACAACTACCCGGTGGACCAAGCCGTCGCGGAGGGCATCGCCCAGCGCTGGCCGGAGATCCAGCGCAGCGCGCAGCAGAACCGGGCGTGGATGGCCCGCGCCGTACGGCACATGGTGAAAGAGGGGGGTGTCACACAGTTCCTGGACATCGGCACCGGCATCCCCACCCGCCCCAACCTGCACGAGATCGCTCAAGGCATGGTGCCCTCGGCCCGGATCGTCTACGTGGACAACGACCCCGTGGTGCTGCGGCACGCCGAGGCGCTGCTCACCCCGATATCACCGGAGGGCCGCTCGACCTACCTGCAAGCGGACCTCCGTGACCCGCGCGCGGTACTGGAATCGCCTGAGGTGACCGGGACACTCGACATGACACGACCGGTGGGCCTGGTCCTGGCCGCGATCCTGCACTTCCTCGACGACGACGAGGACCCGGCGGGCGTCCTGCGGGTTCTCGTGGACGCTCTCCCGGCCGGCTCGTACGTCGCGTTGTCCCACGCCTGCGGTGACGCAGATCCCGTCAGGGCAGCGGAGGCATCGGCCTTCTACCGTCAGAACAAGGTCTCCAAGCCCGTGGTGCTGCGCACACAGAAGCAGATCGAGGAATTCTTCACGGGACTGGAACTGCTGGAGCCGGGCGTAGTGACCGTCGACCGCTGGCACCCGGACGCATCGGTGTCCGAGGGACCTGACGACATGGGGTTCCGCGGCGGCCTGGGCCTCAAGCACGGAACTGCCTGAGGGGCCGCCCGCCGTACCGGTCAGATGGGCCGCAGCACCTGATCAGGCTCTGCGGAAGCGGCCCCGGCGTACGCGGCGAAGTCCCCGTTGCCGAGCGCCAGGTCCAGCTGGACGCCGTGCACCGCGGCGGGCAGGGCTCGAAACTCCCGGGGCTCCGGCGACTCCATGAGTTCCTGGTCATAGACGGGGTCTAGGCCACTCACGTCTTCCCAGCCGGCCGACACAGCCAGCAACGCCCGCACCGGCGACGTCATCGTGCCGCGATCGGCGAGGAAGACGACCACCAGGTCCTCATCCACCACGGCGGCAAGAAGCGAGGCGTACGTGGCGAACACGGTGCCTTGTCCAACGGCCTTACCCAGAAGCTTACTTCCGTGTGATGAGCAGGGCCCCCGGCCCGTTCTCGAAATTACCTGCGTCCAGGCGTCCGGTATCCCGGAACGCCTGGGTGCGCAGTTGGAAACGGGCGGGGTCGTGCGGTTGTGGGACATACATCCGCCACGGCAGCCCGGCGTCGTCGCCGGACGGTACCGCGAGGTTGAGTACGGCCTCGCCTGGTTGCGGCATCGGCCGATTTCCGTCTGGGGCGGTGAACCGGGCCAGCCGGAGCATCGCTGGGCCGGTGTACTCCGCCTTCCGAGGGACCGTACGGGCGTCGGCCTCCCCTTGAGCTTCAGGGAGTCGCGAGAGCACGTAGCACAGGGCCTTTCCGTGCAGCATTTCCCGGAACCGCCGATGCACCTCCGTACTGCACCGGCCGATCCACTCGTCGATCAGACGCTCGAACGCCGCGTCCCGGCCCCACGGTGTGCGCAGCGCGCCGGCGGCGATGATGGCTTTTCCCGCCCCGTCGAAGGCGTCACACACGGCATGCGGACTGATGTCACCGACGCTCGTAGGGTGCCCCACGCACCGCACATGCAGCATCGCGTCCCGCAGCACCTCGGCCGCGATCCGGGAGGGCCCGCGCAGCCATCCCTGCGGCTGCCGGCTCTCGCTGGGTCCGGGCACGCCGGGACCCGCGGCCTCAGCCTGTGCCTGCGCGCGACGTCCCTCCGGGGACAGATGCCACAACCAGTCTTCTACCCATACCTGCACACCGTCGCCCCGCAGCACCCCACTCGTCCCAAGGCGGACCGTCACCAAGCCCGGGGCAGTACGCAGCTCAACGCCCGACGTATCCGCGGAGTCGAACACGACCTCGGTCAACCGTTCGACATCGACGAACACCTTCACCCGGTGACCTGCCGCCGCGCTGTTGTCGACCGGGTAGGCCCTCGGCACCGCCAGTTCCAGTGAGGCCGTTAGGTGTCGCTCCCCCCGTACTTCGACCCGCAGCCGCTGCACCTCAGCATGCGGCAACAGGTAGTCGCGGGCCAGTTCCCCGGCGCTGTCCGCGGTGAGCCGCAACATGCCCGGCCGCACCCGGCCCTCGTGGTCGCGGGTCGGTCCCTCTGGCTCGGTTACCGGAGGTACGAGCCGCTCGCCGTCCGAGCCCAGCAGCCCCATCATCCACTCCCGCCGTGATGGCCCCAACTCGGACATCCAGCGCAGCCCCGTCCGCGCCCGGCGCTCACGTCCCCATGTTGTTCCCGCTCGTACTGCCCGGAAGAGCGGGAAGGTGTTGTTGTCCCACACATCCGCAGCCCGGTGTACCGCCAGCCGGTCGAAGGTCCGAGCGTCCCGCGACGCCTCACGAATCAACGACAACGAGCTGTCCAGCAACACCCCATACGCCTCAATGGCATCCCCGACCATGCATGCAGTCTTCCAGCCGCCCGCGACGAGTACCAGCAACACCGGACGCTCAGCAGCACCCGGGCTGTAGAGGTGGGCGAGGATCCGCATTACCGTCCATAAAGGCCCCCAGTGCGTGACCTGCCCAACGGCGTCTTGTCGGCTGAGTGCGCCGGAGCTGTCGGTCTCCTGCCAGTCGATCATTCCCCGGCGGGCGGCTTGAGAACCCCACCTCCGGAGCGATAGAGCTGGGATGTTCCGAGCCCATCGCTTATCTCTACTGACAAATGAAGCACGCGGGTACTGCTGGATTTCATTCGGCACGCTGTACTCGTGGCTGGCCCTCCTGCTCAGCCAACTCGCCGGGTGGGCTGCCGGGAGGAGGAGTGGGTGCTGGGGCCGGCAGGGGGAACATGACCTTGATGAGGGAGGCGACTATGAGACAGAGCCCTGATTCCTACAGCCCACCGGAGTGGACCAGGCCAGGCCGGCGATGGGCTCAGTTTGTCTACTGGCCGATGCTGGTCATCAGCGTGGGGTTATTTGTATGGAGGGTGAGTGATGGGGCCGGTACTGGTCAGGTCGTGGTGGCTGGGGCGCATGTCCTTGTGTGGGTTTGCCTTCTGATAGCCAATCGATCCTCACGCCATCGGGAACCCGCGGGCGACCGGAGCCATCCTTCGCGTTGAGAGCCGGATCGGAGCGAAGTGAACCCTGAGAGCGGTCAGGACGCGGCAGCCCGTTATGGCATGGGTAGCGGTGTTCGTGTCCCGCGCTCCTTCTTGGGAAGGAGTGTGCTCTCTGTCTGCGCCTGTTTGGATTGCGGTTGGAGGGGTGGCGTGTGCTGGGCATTTTGCTGGATTTTGTTGTCGGTGGTGCGTTGGGCTGGGGTGTTGAGAGGCGTAAGGCCAGGAAGAAGGCTCGGGGTTTTGCGGAGGGGGCGGAGGTGGGTTTCGTTGCCTGTGTGCTGGGTGATCGTTCGTACTGCCGGGCTGAGGCGTTGGTTCACCTCTGGGCTGTGGGTTCCAGGCTTCATGTCACTCCGACGGAGTTCAGGGATCTTCATCGCAGTCCGCTTCCGGTGGCGCAGTGGGAGCTGGTTCGGGTCCGGTCGAGGAATCGTACGGATTCGAGGTTGGTTCAGTACGGCTGGCAGGTGGCCGAGTGCCGCGACGGTGACGTTGTAGTGCTGGTCGGGTGCTCACCGGATTCGATGCGGTACCTGACAGCTGTTGTGAACGCCGAGGGCACCAGCTAGAGAGATGGCTCGGATTCCTCTCGTGACAGGTGCGTCTGGCACAAGGCGAGGAACCCGGTCATGTCGGGGGTCAGCTTTTTCTCGAAGGCTTGTCCTGAGCCAGGTGCGAAGTGCGTCTCTGTGGGGACGTTTTCGTAGGGCGGCAGGCCTCGCCGCCTGAGTTCGGCATCGAGTTCCGAAGCAACTTCGCCCCATCCGTCTTTCTCGTCACCGAACCATTCCTCCGCGCCGACGCTCACCAGGTAGACACCCATGTGGGGAAGCTATCGCGCGCATCTGACATCGATCAGTGAGCCAGCAGGACTCGCTTGCGGAGCAGTGCGAAACCGGCCCGGCCGAACATCTGGCGCTTGAGCATCTTGATCCGGTTGACGTGGCCTTCAACGATGCCGGAGTTCCAGGGGAGGGTGAGTCCGGCGATAGCCGTGTCGAGGTCTCGATGGATGCCGGCCGTGAGAGTGTGGAGGCAACC
>NZ_JBIWCN010000030.1:0-81452 GCF_044761525.1 Streptomyces sp. NPDC097595
CGCAATCCACACCGAACCCGGAAGGCCCTCACCCGTTCAAGATCCCTCAGCCGAGATATAACTCACCCGTCCACAACCTCCTCGGACAGAACAACTAGGGCGTCCTCCGGCGGTCCCGCCCCGGCGGCGTCCTCAGCAGTCAGCAGTCAGCAGGAGGAGGGCGCCGGGGCGGGCTTCGTCAGCGCGGACAGCGCGGAGGCGGCCGCCTGCGGCTTGCTGAACGCGGTGAACTTCTTGCCGATGATCAGATCGACCGCCCCGTTCTTGCGGGCGTCGGTCTTCGTCGTGGCCCCGGGAAGCTGGGCGCCCAGCACCGGGAACGTGCCGTCGGTGGCGGCCGGGGCACCGAGCAGGATGCCCGTACCCGGCACCTTCTTGTCGTACGCGGCGGGGGCGTTCCCCACCTCGCCGATCTTGAACCCGCGCTTCTTCAGCTCGTCGGCGGCCGCCTTGGCGAGACCGCCGCGGGTGGTCGCGTTGTAGACGTTGACCGTGATCTTCGCGGGCTGCGGCAGCACCTTGGCGGGTTTCGACGCCTCCGGGGACGGGCAGCGCTCGGTCCGGTCGGCGGCACTGGCCGTCTTGTCGCCGCCCGTGAAGACATCGATGAGCTGCAAGGTGCCCCATCCGGCCAGCCCGAGGGCGACCACGGAGGCGAGGGTCGCGAGGACCACTTTGCTGCGGCGGCGGGGGCGTCGCATGCGGGGGTACTTGTCACCCGTGATGCGGTATTTTCCGCCCATGCCGGGGGGAGTGAGCATGCTCATGGGCGCAGCGTAGTGCGACCCGGTGATGATGCCTACTAAATGATCAATGGATCGCACCCGTCCGGGTGGGAAAACACCCGAACGAACCCGGTGCGGGCGTCGTCCTAACCCAGTTCGAGGACGCGGGCGTGCAGCACCTGGCGCTGCTGGAGCGCGGCACGGACCGCGCGGTGCAGCCCGTCCTCCAGGTAGAGGTCGCCCTGCCACTTCACGACGTGCGCGAAGAGGTCGCCGTAGAACGTGGAGTCCTCGGCGAGCAGCGTTTCGAGGTCCAGCTGGCCCTTGGTGGTGACGAGCTGGTCGAGGCGGACCGGGCGCGGCGCGACATCCGCCCACTGCCGGGTGCTTTCCCGGCCGTGGTCGGGATAAGGCTTCCCATTTCCGATGCGCTTGAAGATCACACGGAAAGCCTACCGGTCAGGAGCCACCGGGCGCAGCCACGATTGCCACCACGCGGCGTGCGAGAAGGCTCACTTGCCCTTCGCCGCGGCTTTCGCGGCCTTCGCCGCCTGCTTGGCCTCCTGCTTGAACGCGCGCACCTCGGCCAGTGACTCGGGGCCGGTGATGTCCGCGACGGACCGGTGCGAGCCCTCCTCCCCGTATGGCCCCGCGGCCTCCCGCCAGCCCGGCGGGCGTACCCCGAACTGCTTGCCGAGGAGCGCGAGGAAGATCTGCGCCTTCTGCGTACCGAACCCGGGCAGGGCGTTGAGCCGCCGGCGCAGCTCCGCCCCGGTCGCGGCGTCGTTCCACACGGCGGCCGCCTCACCGTCGTACTGCGCCACCAGGAACTGGCACAGCTGCTGCACCCGCTTGGCCATCGAACCCGGATAGCGGTGCAGCGCGGGTTTGGCGGTGAACAGTCCGGTGAACGCCTCCGGGTCGTACGAGGCGATCTCATGGGCGTCCAGATCGTCCTTGCCCATGCGCTGCGCCAGGGCGTGCGGGCCCGCGAAGGCCCACTCCATGGGCACCTGCTGGTCGAGCAGCATGCCCACCAGGGCGGCGAGCGGACTGCGTGCGAGAAGCTCGTCCGCCGCCGGCTCCTGGGCGATCCGGAGGGTGATGTCTCGGCCATCGTCGCTCTTGGTCATGGGCGGCATCATGGCGAGCGCCGGGGGCGACGGCCAGCACAACCACCGTCGGCCGAGCGGTTTGCAGCCGTTTGCCGGTCAGCGGGGGCCGGTTCAGGCCCCCACGGGCGCCGGGACGGGGGCACTTCCCGGCTCCTGGGCCGCCGTGCGGCGGGTGCGGCGCTCGGCCTGCGCGAGGTGGGCGATCACGTGCGAGTGAAAGCGGTCCACGGCGTTGTCGACGCTGCGGATGAACCCGGTCTCCGCGTTGCCCCGTGTGGCGCCCATGCTCTTGAAGAGCGAGAGCCGGAATCCGGTGATCCGGCCGCCGTCGCGGGGAAGCATGTCGCCGGGCTCCGGGCGGAGGCGTTCCAGGGTGCCGCGCGGGCCGCTCTGGCCCTCGACCAGCGTCTCGACGTGGAGATCGGCGGGTGCCTCGGCGAGCTGCCGCATCAGGCGCTTGGCCGACGTCAGCGGGTAGGCGCCCTCGGGCACCGGGATCTCCACCGAGGTGCGCAGCTTCCCGGTCCGCAGGTCGGCGACGATCGTGATGGTGCCGGGCGAGCCGTCCACCCGCAGTTCGGCGGCGAGCCTCCCCTCCTCGCAGAGCCGCTCGGCGTGCGTCGCGCGCCGGGAGAGGGCGGTGGTGCCGCGCTGGGTGCGCTGGACGGGCAGGGCCTTCTGCCCCAGCTCGCCGCCGATCCGCAGGCAGACCTGGCGGATGAGCCGTTCCCAGCTCTCCACGACCTCCACGGCGCGCGGGTCGCCCTGGCTGAGCGTCTCCTCGTCGATGCCGTTGCGCACGGGCACCCAGGAGGGGCCCATGTTCTGGAAGCCGTGGCAGCCGGAGTTCTCGTGCTGGAGGTAGTGCAGCAGCTCCTGGAGGAGCCACGCGTGGGCGGCGTTGCCCACGCCCTCGTGCCGGATGAGCATCTGGGCCTGGTGCGCCACCTCCGCCCACGACAGGTGCCACAGGGCCACCTTGTGCTTGCGTCGCCCGTCGGTCTTGACGTCGACCAGTGGGCTGCCCTCCAGCGCCACGTCGTTGGAGAGCGTGACCACCGCCTCGTAGCCGCGGCGGGCGGCGATGTCCATGTAGTTCTGGACCTGCTCCGACCTCAGCGCGTTCCCGTTGGTCTTCGTCTCCACGAGCGCGGTCCACAGCTTCCCCGCTCGCTCGACCCGGATCACCCCGTCAGGACGCTTCGGGGTGTCGCCGTGCGGGAGGGAGACCTCGGTGAAGGTCTGCATGCGCCCTGCCGGGGCCCCGAAGGCGGCGGTGAGCCGGCGCCCGAACTCCGGCACCTGCGCCATCACGGACAGCAGCACGGAGGTCGCCCGGACCTCGCGCTCCTTGTCGCTCTTGAGGTTCGATGCGGGGAAGAGCCGGGCGGCCCGCCAGGAGTCGTTCTCGGCGAGCGACTTCGTGGCGACGGCGGGCAGGGTCACCTTCTTCTTCGCCGTGCGGGCGCGGGGGCGCTTGGGGGCGGGGGCCGGCTGTTCTTCGACCGCCGTGGTGTGCGGGCCCGGCTGCGCGGGAACGGCGGGGAGCGGCTGCGGGGCACCGGGGGACTCGACGGCGGTCGCGGTGCCTTCCCCGTCGCCCGGGTCCGCAACCGCGTCCGCCGCCTCGTTCTCGCCCTCGTCGTCCACATCGATGCCGAAGTCCGTGGCGAGGCCGGCGAGCCCGGTCTCGTAACCCTGGCCGACGGCCCGGTACTTCCACTCCGTACCGCGCCGGTACAGCTCGCCGAAGATGAAGGCGCTCTCCACGGACGCGTCGCCGATCGAGAAGCCGAGCAGCATCTCGCCGGACCGGTCCGCGACGGTCATCCGCAGGTCGTCCAGGTCGCCGAAGCGGGAGCCGCCGTACCGGCTCGCGGCGACGACCAGGCGCTCGACGTCCTCGGGGACGGCGGTCAGGTCGAGGCTGATGCGGTCCTCGCTGCCGCCGTCCGTCGGCGTCTTGCCCAGCAGCTGCACGCTGCCGTCGGCCGCTGCGGGGTTGTTGTAGTAGAAGAAGTCCGCGTCGCCCCGGACCTTGCCGCCGGCGTCCAGCAGGAGCACGGACACGTCCGCGTCACCGTCCCCGGCGGTGCTGCTCCAGCTCAGGCTCGCGATGACCGTGCCGGCATCGTCGCTGAGGTCCGCCAGCCCGACGTTGGCACCCTTGGTCATCTCACGCATGCAGTCCCCCTAGGACCTTTCGGCCCAGACGCGCGGCCGCGTCGGGTCGTGCCCTGGCGACGGCAGCAGGTTGTTCCGTGACACAGCGCAACTCGCCGCACACGGGAGAACCGTATCCCCCGTATGGACTACCCGTGAAGGAATCGTGAAGTCCGATTGTGGTCCGCGCGGAGCCGGCGGGGCCGTCCCGCCGATATTGCGGGTCGCGCGCGGTGCGTTGATTGCTACCGTCGGTGCGACAACGCACCGACCCGTTCGCCGGACCAGAAGGATCTTCCTCATGCATGATGCCCGCGCCCTGATCGACATGGGTGCCGAAGCGGTACGCCGGCTCGCTCGTCGCGGTTACACGCTGGACCTGCCCGCGCTGGAGGACCTCCAGTCCCGGCGCAACCAGAACATCCGCTCGGCCGACGAGCTGCGTGCGGAGTCCAAGCGGGTGGCGAGCGAGGTCCAGCAGACGGCACGTCAGGGCGGTGACATCACCAAGCTGAAGGAGCGCGCCCGCGAGCTGAAGGACGAGATCCGGGACATCGACGCGGACCAGGAGCAGGTCCAGGAGCAGCTGCGCGACCTGCTCCTCGGCATCCCCAACCTCCCGGCCGACGAGGCCCCCGACGGAGCCAGCGACGCCGACGCGGTCGAGGTCAGGCGCGTGGGCACGCCGCCGGTGTTCTCCTTCGAGCCGAAGGACCACGTCGACCTCGGCGAGGCGACGGGCATCCTCGACTTCGCCCGGGCGACCAAGCTCTCGGGCCCCCGCTTCGCGGTGACGCGCGGCGCCGGCGCGGCCCTGGAACGCGCCCTGGCGACCCTCTTCCTCGACCTGCACACCCGCCGCCACGGCTACGTGGAGCACTCGGTCCCGTACCTGGTCACCCGTAAGACCATGACCGGCACCGGACAGCTCCCGAAGTTCGAGGAGGACCTGTTCAAGACGGGGGTGGCCGACCGCGAGCTGTTCCTCATCCCGACGGCCGAGGTCCCGCTGACCAACCTGTACGCCGACGAGATCATCCCGCCCGCCGAGCTTCCCCTCGCCCTGACCGCCCAAACCCCGTGCTTCCGGTCCGAGGCGGGTTCGTACGGCCGGGACACCCGGGGCCTGATCCGCCAGCACCAGTTCTCCAAGGTCGAGATGGTGCGCATCGTCGACCCGGCGGAGGCCGACGCGGAGCTGGAGCGGATGGTCGGCCACGCCGAGGCGTGCCTGAAGGAGCTCGGCCTCTCCTACCGCGTCGTCATGCTCGCCGCCGGCGACACGGGCTTCTCGGCGCAGCTCACGTACGACATCGAGGTCTGGATCCCGAGCCAGAACACGTACCGCGAGATCTCCTCGGTCTCCAACTTCGGTACGTTCCAGGCCCGTCGCGCCCATATCCGCACCCGCGACGAGAACGGCAAGCCCAAGCTCGTCGCCACGCTCAACGGCTCCGGCCTCCCGATCGGCCGCACCTTGGCCGCCCTCCTGGAGCAGTGCCAGCAGGAGGACGGCTCCCTCGTCCTGCCCGAGGCCCTGACCCCGTACCTCGGCTTCCGCCGCATCACGCCGGACGGGACGCCGGAGGCGTAGCGGGGGCTCAGCCGGCCGCCGCGCGCGGCACGCCGTGGAACACCTCGCGCGCGTGCCAGGCGCGGTGCGCCGGGGCGACCGGGGCGGCGGAGGGCTGCGGCCCGAGGAGCGGGCGGCCGGCGAGCGCTATGACGTGCGCGCCGGCCGCCGCGCTGTGGCCGACGAAGCTCTGCGAGACGAGGACGCGGTCGTCGGCGCCGAGGCCGAGGACGCCCTTGTCGAGCAGCTTGTGATGCAGGGAGCAGAGGCAGAGCCCGTTCTCGACCTCGTCCGGCCCGTCGAACGCCCACCACCGCACATGCGCGGCCTCAAGTCCTACGGGAACCGCTCCGATCCGCCCGTCGTACCCGCAGAACGCGCACCGGTACTCGTACGCCGTCAGCACCCTCTCCCGCATCCGCGGATCCCGCCCCCGACGCGCGGCCGCCCCCGCCTCCGCGATCTCGGCCGGCTGGAGCTCCAGCCCGACCGCCTCGCACAACTCGTCGTGCAGGGAGGGCGGGAAGTTGAGGTCGAGCAGCACCCGAGCCATCCGCCCGAGCAACGACGGCTCCCGCCGCAACGCGTCCCGCAACTCCGGCACCAGCCGCCCGGTCGCCCCGGTCGCCCGCAACTCCCGTACGCCGGTGCCGGGACTCCCCGCCCCATGATCGGTGCGCACCTCCCACACCCCGTCACTCACGAGATGGTGGAACGGGTACGCGGGCGTCGTCGGCCGCCCCGGCCCGTACTCGTCGAGCAGCCGCTTCAGATCCGCCTCCACGGAGCTGTACCGCAGTTCCCCCGAGGCATCCCGCTGAAACCGCGCAAGCGCGTACAACACCAACAACGGCTTGTGCGACGCCCGAACCCCACTCCGGGTCCACTGCCGCAGGGTCGCAGTACGTTCCAGCCAGTCCATGCGTCAGCCGGATCTCCTCGTGAGGGCCAAGCTCTGCGAAACACCGCCGATCATGGCACACGGCTGTCCGGCGGATCAGCCCCATCGACGCCTCCCACGTCAGGTGCCGGAGCCTGCGGACCGAAACCGGTTGTCCGTACACCGTCCGCGATACGGAACGGCGTTTGTCCAAGGGGACTTGGGCACTACGATCCATGTTCATGACAGATATGGCAGGCAGCGGTTACGCACCCGTCCTGCTGGTGATCCGTCGCCACGTCGACTGCTGTCGGCAGTCCAGCGCGCTGTGTCGCTGACGTAGCCGGCCCGACCTCAGCCGGGCAGCCGTTCCCTTCCTCTCGGCCCTTGCCGCCGCGCCCCCGTCGCTGACCGCTTCCGGTCCGTACCGCGCGGACGTCGTTTCGTGCCGGGCCCACCCGATCCGATGTCCGGCGCGGGTAGTGATGCGGGACGGCCGAGGGCGTCGCTTTCCCGGTCCCGTAAGCCGGCCCCTTCCCGGCCGGCCCGCGTGTTACTCGCCCGATTGGACATCGCCATGCCGCGTCTCCCGTTGTTCCCGCGCGCCGCCGTGCTCGGTGCCACCGCTCTGCTCGCGTTGGGGTCCGCCTTCCCGGCGCAGGCCGCCACGGTCTTCGACCCGCTCCCACCGCACAACCCGTACGCGGGGCCTCAGGGCACCGCGACCATGCACGGCGACACCGGCTCGTCCGACGCCACCCCGCTGGCAGGCCCGGGCACCGGACCGCTGGCCTCCAGGCGCGTCGCCCTGCAGTCGGCCTGCCCGACCGTCCTGGTCGGCGCCGACGGATACCCGGTGGCGTTGTGCACGCCGATCCTCGGCCAGGTCCCCACCGTGCACCTGCTCGACCCGGCGACCGGCGACTCGCTGGCCCAGCTGAAGATCGCCAAGGGCTCGCTGCTCGGCGGGGTCTACGCGTACCTCGACCACCAGGACCGGCTGGTCGCGGTGGACGGCGACCGCACCCTGCTGCGCATCGCCCACCGCCGGACGGCCTCCGGTGGCTGGGAGCTGTACGTCGCCAACTCGCTGTCGCTGACGTCGGCCGTACCGGAAGGGGACGGGGTCACCGGCATCTCCCCGGACTGGCAGGGCCGCGTCTGGTTCGCCACCGGCGGCGGCATCGTGGGCACGGCCGACGACCGCACGGGCGCCGTCCACGCCCTGACGCTCCCCGCCGGGGAACGCGTCGACAACTCCATCTCGACGGCGCCCGCCGGCACCGCCGTGGCGACCACGCAGGCCACCTATCTGCTCACCGCCGGGGACGACGGCGTTCCCGGCATCGCCTGGCGGCAGCCCTACGACCGAGGGCCCGCGCGCAAGCCCGGCCAGCTCAGCTGGGGCACCGGCTCCACCCCGACGTTCTTCGGCCCTCGCACCGGCACCGACTACCTCACGGTCGTGGACAACGCCGCCCCCACCGAGAACCTGCTCGTCTACCGCACGGACACCGGTGCCCAGGTGTGCTCCGTCCCCGTTCTCCGGACCGGTGGCAGCGGCAGCGAGAACTCCCCGGTAGGCGCCGGCAACTCCGTCTTCGTCGCGAGCACCTACGGATACCCCTACCCCGCGCTCCCCGACGACGCGGGCCCGTCCACTCCGGCCTCCGCCGACTTCAAGGGCGGCCTCAGCCGCGTCGACGTACGCGCGGACGGATCCGGCTGCGACCTGAAGTGGGACACCAAGATCCGCTCGGCGGCCGTACCCCGGCTGTCCACTGCGGACGGCCTCATCCACACGGTCGTCCGCGCCCCCGCCCTCCCCTTCACCGACACCACCTCGATCCTCGACTCGTTCTTCTACGCCGAGATCGACCCCGCGACCGGCAAGACCGTCCGCACCCACTACCTCGGCACGAGCTCCCTCTACGACACCCTCCAGATGGTCGGCTCCATCGCCCCCGGCGGCGTGATCTACCAGGGCACCATCACCGGCATCCTGCGCATCGGCAACGGGTGACCGGGCAATCCGCCAGAGCCCGAACGCGTCGAAGGCCCCCGCAGCGAGCTGCGGGGGCCTTCGACGTATTGCCCGGTGAGAGCAATGGCGGAGGATACGAGATTCGAACTCGTGAGGGGTTGCCCCCAACACGCTTTCCAAATGTTCGTATGGGGGTCCGGTGGGGGTCAGGGGTGTCCTGACCTGCGGCGGAACGTTCGGGGCGGCCCCGTCCGGACAGGGGAGGACAGGTGTGAATGAGACCAGAAGTGAGACTGCGAACAGTGGGAGTTCGGCGTCCTTCTCCCTTACTTGCCGGCGTCCGGTCCGTACCACTGAAGGGCCTGGCCGGTGACCGTCGCGATGCATTCGAAATCGCGGTCGCAGTGCAGGAGCGTCAGCCCTTGCAGTTCCGCCGTAGCGGCCACGACCAGATCCACGGCTCCGGCACTGCGGTGTTGTCCTCGCTTGGTGAGCGCTTCCTGTACCTGCCAGGCGCGGTCGTAGGCGCGGTCATCGACCGGCACCCATCCGAACAGCAGACGCATGTCCTCGATGCCTTGAGCGCGGTCTGCCGCGGAGCGGGCGCTGTAGAAGAATTCGAGTTCCGTGATCGGGCACGTCGCGATGAGTCCGGCGGCGGCTGCCTGGTCCCAGCCGAACTGCTCGGCATCGGTGCGCATGAGGCGTGCCAGGGCGCTGGTGTCGATCAGGAACTGCGCGGCGTTCACCGGCGGTAGTCACCCTTCTTCTGGAAGAGCTCCAGGTCGAAGGCACCGTCGGCGGAGGCCGCGCGCAGTCGAGCGAGTGCGAGCGCCCTCCGCCGGTTCTCCAGTACCTCGCGCAGCGCGGTGTTGACCGTCTCCTTCTTGGTGCTGGTGCCGAGCGCTCGGGCGACATCGGCCAGCAGCTCGTCGTCGAGGTCGATCACGGTTCGACTCATGGGGCATACCTCCTGATATCACCTGTGCCATCAACTATATATCGATGGATGACAGGTGTCCCGGCTTTCGTCGGGGAGTGAGGCCGCCGCGCCTCGGCGTGGGCGTTACGCCAGGTCGTCTGCCCACGCCGGCATGACGCCTTGGATGCGGGAGAGGGTGAAGACACGATCGGCGTTTCGAAGGCGGCACAACGCTTCCAGGTAGGGCGGGTCGAGTTCGAGGCAGCTGAGGGTGCGCACGGTGCGGCTGCCCGAGGCGGCGACGTACTCGACGGTGATGGCCGTGCCCGTGTCGATGGCGTGTGCCAGCTGGCGGACGTCGGTGTACGGCAGATGCTTTGCGTATCCGGCGACGATCTCTTCGGTGTCCGTGCCGAAGGGAACCCCGGTGCCGAATGGATCGGGCTCCGGAACGGTCGGTGGGGTGATCAGCAACCGGGCCGCCACCGCGGACGGGTCGACTGCGGGCGCCTCCGCCGTTCGGTGTGGTGAGCGTCCGGTGCCGGCCCTCGTGGTGGCCTTCCGGGGGGCCGGAACCTCGGCGGCCCGCCGAGGCGGCACCCTCTCGATGCATACGGTTCCGTCCGCGGCCTCGGCGACAGGCGCATAGCCCTGCTCCCGGAGCGCGGCGAGGGTCTTGTCGGGCGAGCTGCCGCTGACGAGCACCGTCGGGGCGAGCTGTCGCAGCCCGAGTGCGGCGAGTGCCCGGTGGGCGGCGAGCTCGGCCACGAGCGCGGGTTCGCCGCTGTGGATGACACAGCCGGCGGGGGCGATGCGCATGCGGCCGTGCCGACGGGCGGTGTCGGCGATGAGATAGGACAAGGGCTGCGGCAGGGGCCCGTCGGCGACGGCGGTCAGCTCGGCCGAGATCTCGTCCGGAGTGCGGCCGGTGTCCAGGGCGCGGCGAACGCTGTCGCCGCTGAACCGCCATACCGAGGCCGTGCCACTGCTCTCCCGGTCGGCGGTCGAATCCAGGAGCTCGGCCAGGCGCACGGAGGGCGTGCCGGCGACGACGGCGGTGAGGTCGCCGCCGAACCGGGCTGTTCTCGTGGCCTCCGGCAGCAGCCGCCGACATGCGACGGCCAGTTTCTCCCGGTCGCCGGTCGCCAGGGCCGCACCGAGCCGGGAAAGAGCGCCTCGGGCGATGACGCCCGTCAGCTCGGCCTCGCGGACCGCTGCGGCGAAGGGCGTCTCGTCATGGAACGACGGGTGGGCGAGCGGACGGTGCCAGGCCACGAGCGGACCCAGATCGGTGCCGACCCGCACACCCTGGCTTTCCGGAAGCGCTGTCGCCGCTTCGAGCAGCCCGCGCCGGGCCTGCAGGCAGGCGCCGCAGCGAGGGGCCCCGGCCACGGCGGCAAGCGACTTGTTGTCCTCGTCGCGGGACTGCGAAGGAGTGAGCTGCAGGTTCCACCATGCGTGAAGCAGGTCGGCGAACTGCGCTGCAGGCTCCTGCGCCGCCCAGGTGTCGTATACCGCGGTGGGTGCGATGCGGTCGCCGTCGGCGCCCAGCAAACCGACCGAGTAGGCGACCTCCAGGGTGATGCGTACCACCGCGTCGTCGGCCTGCGCGGCCTTGCCGATCCGCCCCAGTTCACGCGCGCCGATCCCGCCGGACTTCAGCCGGACCGGTGGGGCCGCCGAGCAGGCCGACAGGACCGAGGCGGCGTGGATCGCGAAGGCTGTGGCAGCTGCGGTTGCCTCCCGTTCCACCTCCACCGCGGGGACGGGCACCAGCTCCGCCACGGGCGGTACGGGATCGAACGGGGCACTCCAGTCCGGCCCGCGCAGCGCGAGTGTCACTTCGGCGGGCATGCGGCCCGGCCCGAATCCGTGGCGGTCGGGGATCAGGAACCCCCTGTCCAGGGCCCATCGCTCTCCCGGCGGGACGTCGGCCATGGCAGCCCCGAACACGACGAATTCAGTTTCCTGTGGTGCGGACTTCGCCCGTCGCTGCAGCAACTGCCAGGCGGCCGGAGGTGCCTGCGCGATCACTGCGGCGACGCGCTGCGGATCGCCATGGTGTTCCAGGACGGCGGCCGTGCGCTGCCGCCTGGTGCCGGGCGGCTTGATGCCCAGCTCCACGAGCATGCCGCGCAGTTCCTCGGAGGTCACGCCTTCCAGTAGCTCCTCCAGCGGTGCGTCCAGCCCGAGGGGCGCGCCCCACGCCTGCCGCAAGGGGGCGACCATGTGGAGGTTCCCGGCGCCGTCCGGCCAGACCAGCGCGTGATCGGCCAGAGCCTCCAGAACGGCGTCCAGTTCCCGAGAGGCGGTGGGTGCCGTCGCTCCCAGCGCCCTCGCCAGGGCGCCGCGCGACAGGGGAGTTCCCAAGGCGGCCAGGGTCTCGGCCACTTGGAGGCAGGGCAGCGGTAGCTGTGGCAGGACGAGCGCCACCGAGCCTGGCCGCAGAAGACGTTCCGCCGACTCCTCCATGGAACGTGGCTCCGGTGGCGCCAGGGTGTCCTTACGTATCCCGAGTACGCGCGACAGCCGTGGCGCGTCGAGACCGGCCAACCAGGCCGTCAGCGTGGATCGGGACGTCATGCGGCACACCTCGCGAGGCCGGGAACACGGCTGGGGACCGGGGCGGCCCCCAGCGGAGCCAAGAATCGCGCATTCGACGGGTCCACCGTCGCCATCCGGTGGGTAGTTCACCCGCAGAGGGCGCTTGTCGACGGGATGGAGTGCGGGCGACCCTGGCACGCCGTACGAGATGTCGCGAATGCCTGAGATAAGCGAGACTGGAACTGAGACCAGGACATGCCGAAGAACCCGGCCGCCGAAGCGGTCCGGGTTCTTCGTTTCGCCTGTTCAGGCGACTGCGGAGGATACGAGATTCGAACTCGTGAGGGGTTGCCCCCAACACGCTTTCCAAGCGTGCGCCCTAGGCCACTAGGCGAATCCTCCGCCGCAAACAATACAAGACGTTGAGGAGTGCTCGCGAACCCGTTCCCCGGTGAGGGGTCGGGGCGGTGGTCGAGGTGGACTTGTGGGGGTGGGGATCGGTTAAGGTGGGCGTCAGCCCCTCACGTGGCGCTATCTGACTGAACTCCCCCAGGGCCGGAAGGCAGCAAGGGTAGGTTGGCTCTGGCGGGTGCGTGGGGGGCCCTTGCGTTTCCGGGTGGTGCGGGTCACGGTCGGGGCCGGTTGTCAGTGCGCCCCGATAACCTCGTAGGTGTGTCGTCCCTTGCGCTGTACCGCCGCTACCGCCCCGAGTCGTTCGCCGAGGTCATCGGTCAGGAGCATGTCACTGACCCGCTCCAGCAGGCCCTGCGGAACAACCGGGTCAATCACGCGTACCTGTTCAGCGGCCCGCGAGGCTGCGGCAAGACGACGAGTGCGCGCATCCTGGCCCGCTGTCTGAACTGCGAGCAGGGGCCCACGCCCACGCCCTGCGGGGAGTGCCAGTCCTGCCAGGACCTGGCGCGCAACGGGCCGGGGTCCATCGATGTGATCGAGATCGACGCCGCTTCGCACGGTGGCGTGGACGATGCCCGTGATCTGCGGGAGAAGGCGTTCTTCGGGCCCGCGTCGAGTCGTTACAAGATCTACATCATCGACGAGGCGCACATGGTGACGTCGGCGGGGTTCAACGCCCTGCTGAAGGTGGTGGAGGAGCCGCCGGAGCACCTGAAGTTCATCTTCGCGACCACGGAGCCCGAGAAGGTCATCGGGACCATCCGGTCGCGTACGCATCACTACCCGTTCCGCCTCGTGCCCCCCGGGACCCTGCGCGATTACCTCGCCGAGGTCTGCGGCCGGGAGAACAGCCACGTGGACGACGGCGTCCTGCCGCTCGTCGTGCGCGCCGGCGCCGGGTCCGTGCGTGACTCGATGTCCGTCATGGACCAGCTGCTCGCCGGTGCGGGCGACGAGGGTGTGACGTACGCCATGGCGACGGCACTGCTCGGCTATACGGACGGCTCCCTGCTCGACTCGATCGTGGACGCCTTCGCGGCGGGCGACGGGGCCGCGGCCTTCGAGGTCGTGGACCGGGTCATCGAGGGCGGCAACGACCCGCGCCGTTTCGTCGCCGACCTGCTGGAGCGGCTGCGCGACCTGGTGATCCTCGCCGCCGTGCCGGACGCCGGCGAGAAGGGGCTGATCGACGCCCCCGCCGACGTCGTGGAGCGGATGCAGGCCCAGGCGTCCGTGTTCGGGGCCGCCGAGCTGAGCCGCGCCGCCGATCTGGTCAACGAGGGGCTTACGGAGATGCGCGGTGCCACCTCGCCACGCCTCCAGGTCGAGCTCATCTGCGCCCGCGTCCTGCTGCCCGCCGCCTTCGACGACGAGCGCTCCATGCAGGCCCGGCTGGACCGGCTGGAGCGGGGCGCCTCCTTCGCCACCACCGGCCCCGGCCCCGCCATGGGTTACGTGCCAGGCCCGGAGGCCCTCGCCCACGCCCCGGCCCCGCACGCACCCGTCCCGCACGCCCCGGCCCCGGCCACCCCGGCCCCGCACGCCCCCCAGCCGGACGCCGGGCCCGCCGCCGCCCGCGCCGCCGCCCGGGGAGACGCGCAGCCCCCCGCCCCGGCCCCGGTCGCCCCCCAGACCCCGCCCCCCGCCCCCGTACAGGCACCGCCGCCCGCAGAGGCGCCCGCCGCCGGGCAGCGGCCCGGTGCCTGGCCCGCCGCCGCGTCCGCCCCGGACCAGGGGCGCCGCCCCGGTGGCTGGCCCACCGCAGCCGCGCCCGGCCGGGCCCCCGCACCGGCCCCTGCTCCGGCTGCGGCCCCGGTCCCGCAGAGCGCGCCCGCAGCCCCCGCAGCGTCCGCGACCGCTCCGGGCATGGCGCAGGGCGCCGGCCAGGTGCGCACCATGTGGCCCGACATCCTGGAGGCGGTGAAGAACCGACGACGTTTCACGTGGATCCTTCTCAGCCAGAACGCCCAGGTGACCGGGTTCGACGGCAGCACGCTGCAGATCGGCTTCCTCAACGCCGGTGCGCGGGACAACTTCACGAGCAGCGGCAGCGAGGACGTGCTGCGGCAGGCGCTGGCGGAGCAGTTCAACGCCCAGTGGAAGATCGAGGCGATCGTCGACCCGTCGGGCGGCGCCGGACAGCCCCCGCAGCCCCCGTCCGGCGGCGGCCAGCGCCCGTACAGCCCGCCGCCCGCCGCGCCGCCGCGCCCCGCAGCGCCGGCGCCGCAGTCGTACGAGCGGCCCGCCGCCCCCGCGCCCGCCCCGGCCCCCGCGCCCGCTCCGCAGCAGCCGGGCCCCGGCTCCGGCTCCCCGGCAGGGCCGCCGCCCGCCTCGTACGCGGCCCCCGAGGCGCCCAAGCCGGTCGCCCCCGAGGACGACATCCCGGAGGCCGACGACCCCGACCTGGTCGACTCCGCCCTCTCCGGGCACGAGCTGATCGTCCGCGAGCTGGGTGCCACGGTGGTCGAGGAGTTCAACAACGAGTAGGCGGGCCGCCCCCTGTCCACGGACCGGCGGCCGTCAAGGGCGCCGCGCCCCGGCGGCTAGGCTGCACCCCGTGAAGGTCCTCGTCATCGGCGGCGGCGCCCGCGAACACGCCCTGTGCCGCTCTCTGTCCCTCGACCCCGACGTCACCGATCTGTACTGCGCCCCCGGCAACGCCGGCATCGCAGAGGTGGCCGAACTGCACCCGGTCGACGCCCTCAACGGCGTCGCCGTCGCGCGCCTTGCCGCCGAGCTGGGCGCCGGGCTGGTGGTCGTCGGCCCGGAGGCGCCGCTCGTCGCCGGTGTCGCCGACTCGGTGCGCGCCGCCGGCATCCCGTGCTTCGGCCCGTCCGGCGCCGCAGCGCAGCTGGAGGGCTCGAAGGCGTTCGCCAAGGACGTCATGGCCGGGGCGGGCGTGCCCACCGCCCGCAGCTACGTGTGCACCACGCCCGCCGAGATCGACAGCGCGCTCGACGCGTTCGGCGCCCCCTACGTCGTCAAGGACGACGGTCTGGCCGCGGGCAAGGGCGTCGTCGTGACCGAGGACGTCGAGGTGGCCCGCGCCCACGCGCTGGCCTGCGACCGGGTGGTCATCGAGGAGTTCCTCGACGGCCCCGAGGTGAGCCTCTTCGCGATCACCGACGGCACCACCGTGCTGCCGCTCCAGCCCGCCCAGGACTTCAAGCGCGCGCTCGACGGCGACGAGGGCCCGAACACCGGCGGCATGGGCGCGTACTCCCCCCTGCCGTGGGCCGACCCCAAGCTGGTCGACGAGGTCATGGAATCGGTGCTCCAGCCGACCGTGGACGAGCTGCGCAGGCGCGGTACGCCGTTCTCGGGACTGCTGTACGCGGGCCTCGCGATCACCTCGCGCGGTGTGCGGGTCATCGAGTTCAACGCCCGGTTCGGCGACCCGGAGACCCAGGTCGTCCTGGCGCGCCTGCGGACGCCGCTCGCCGGTGTGCTCCTCGGCTCCGCCAACGGCACCCTGGACCAGCTCCCGCCCCTGGCGTGGCGCGACGAGGCCGCCGTCACCGTGGTCATCGCCTCGCACAACTACCCGGGCACCCCGCGCACGGGTGACCCGATCGAGGGCCTGGACGAGGTCGCGGCGCAGGACGCCCCGCACGCGTACGTGCTGCACGCCGGCACCCAGCGCGACGGCGACACGATCGTCAGCGCGGGCGGCCGCGTGCTGTCCGTGACCGCGACCGCCGACGACCTCGCGGGCGCCCGCGAGCGCGCATACGCGGCGGCGGCGCGGATCCGGCTCGACGGTTCCCAGCTCCGTACGGACATCGCGAAGAAGGCCGCGGAGGACGCGGCGGCCGCCGGAGCCTGAGCCGGACGCACGGCGGGCTCAGGCCCGTACCCCGCTGACCGCCCGCACCTCAACACCTTTGACCAAAGCCATTCCATCGAGTGACGGCTGAGCCATCCGGATGACGCCCGCCGCACCCCCAACTAGGGTGCGGCGCAAGCGTTCCGGCACTTGGCCCACCGGCATTGCGATGTCAGAGGCGGGTGCCACAGTGGGGGAGTGAGCAACACCGCCGTGGGGGCAGAGGGGGTGAGGTCCAGCCGTGTCCGGTACCGGTACGGGTGAGGAGCCGGGTGCGCGGGCAGCGAGGGCCCGGGCGCTCGTCCTGCTGCGCATCCGCGGCAGGGCGACGGCGGTCGCGCTGCTGCCCGCCGCGCTGGCCGTGGTGCTGTTCGCCGCGGGCGCGCGAGGGTTCGCGGACGGCGGCGGCTGGGACGCGGCGCGCTGGGCCGTGGCCGGCTGCGCGGTCGTGGTCCTGCTGATCGCGGGAGCCGTCGCGCTCGCGGTCGTACGGGCGAAGCCGGCGGTCAGTCCGACCGTCCCGCTGAGCGAGTCGGCGGCGCCCGACCTCTACCGCCTGGTCCGTGAGCTGGCGGACCGGCTCGACGTGCCGGCGCCCTCGGCCATAGCCCTCACCCCCGACTGCGACAGCTGGCTGGAGGACCGTACGCATCCGGCATCCGGCGGCTCCGCCCGCCGGACCGAGGCGGCCCCCGTGCTGGTCATCGGCTCACCGTTCCTGTGGTGGATGCGGGTCGCCGAGCTGCGCGCCCTGCTCGCCCCGGTCGTGGCGGGCACCAGTGCCTCCGCCCAGCCCGACATAGCCGCCGCCCGGCGCTTCGTCCGGGGGCTGGACGGGGCGGTCGCCGATGCCGCCGCGCCCGCCCGGGGGCCGGTGCGCCGGGCCCTGCGGCTGCCGCGCGTCTTCGTCGGGCGGATCGCCCGGATACTGCTGCGCAGCTGTCGCGGTCATGCCGCGGAGATGGAGCGGGGGGTCGCCGCCGCCGCGTCCTCGCGCGCCCGGGAAGTGGACTACGGGCTGCGGATCGTCGCGCAGGAGCAGGTGGGCCTCGCCTACGCCGGCTGGGACCGGCTGCTGACCCGGGTCGCCCTCCCCGCCTGGCGGATGGGTCGCTGGCCCGCGCGGCTGGACGCGGGCGTCGTCGCCGCGCTCACCGAGCTCTCCCGCCGCGACCGGCTGGCCGAGGGGTACGCCTCCCGGCTCGGCGAGCGGCCCGCCTGCGACCTCCTGGAGGAGCCGGGGGCGGCCGACGAGGCGGCCTCGCTGCTGGCGGCCCGGCTCTTCCACGGCGGGCCCGCCGAGACCGGCCCCGACTGGTCCCCGGTGGACTGGCAGCAGTATCCGGACGAGGTGGTCGACCGGAAGTGGCGCTCGGAGGCGGCCCGGCTGCACCGCGTCCTGGACGCCATGGGCGTTCCGCCCGCCGCCGCCCTCGGCGGGGTGCCCACGCTGGCCCGCGTGGTCGAGCACCTGGAGGCGGGGGAGGCCGGAGGCGAGGAGCTGGCGGCCGGGATCCTCGCGGCCGTGGCCCGCGAGGAGGCGCAGGCGGAGGCACGGGTGACGGCGCCGGGCGACCTGGCCGGCCCGGACACGGGCGGGAGCGGCTCCACGGCCTCGGCGAGTGCGGGCGACCAAGGCGCAGGCACCCCCGTCCCCGGCGACGACCTCCTCGCCCTCTGGGGCCCCGACCCGCTCCCCCTCTTCCCGCTCCAGCCGCCCCGTACAGGCACCGAACTGCTCGCCGACCACGTCGCGGCCATGGTCTGCTGCGCCGCCGTGGACACGGCGGGCGCGGCGCCCGGCCTGGACTGGCTCGACGGGCCCACACTGCTGGTCGACGGCGAGCGCCGCGCGGACCTCGGCAGCCCCGTCCTCAGCCTGATCGAGGACGGCGACGCCGGACCGCTGCGGTCCTGGCTCGCCTCGGTCGGCGTACGCACCGACAAGCCCGTCCGCCTCGTCTGAAACAGGCCCCCGCCGACATGGGACGCGGCGGACGGGATGGCCGAGAACAACCGCATAACCGGAGCACCAGCTTCCGTTCACGTCAATTCATGACGAACGGTGACGGAGTGCGTGCGTTATGTGATGTGCTGGGGAACGGCGCTGACTGACGGCGCACCACTGTTGATCCGGGGGCCTGAGGGAGGGGGAGCGTAATGGGGGCGGAACAGATCCGTCGGTGGGAATCGGGTGCTCTGGCGCATGCCGTGACCGACCCTTTCGGCCAGGGGCCGCTGCCCTGGCTGCGCGGCAGCGAGAACTACTTCGACGACACCGGCCAGGTCGTGCCCTGGTACGCGGACCCCACCCTGTCCGGCGGCGGCACGCGCACCGCCGACGACGTGCGCCGGCAGATCAAGGGCTTCACCTCCACGGGCGCCGCGGCCCCCGGTGAGGCGATCGACTTCCACATCACGGTGGACCCGCCGCAGCAGTTCTCCGTGGACGTCTACCGGATCGGCCACTACGGGGGCGACGGCGCCTCGAAGATCACCACGAGCCCCCGCCTGTCGGGCATCGTCCAGCCGGCGCCCCTCACCGCCGACCGCACGGTCTCCTGCCACCACTGGTGGCTGTCCTGGCGCATGCAGATCCCCAGCTACTGGTCGCTCGGGGCGTATGTCGCCGTGCTCACCACGCTCGACGGCCACCGCTCGCACATCCCGTTCACGATCCGCGACAACCACCCGGCGGACCTGCTGCTCGTCCTCCCGGACGTGACGTGGCAGGCGTACAACCTCTACCCGGAGGACGGCCGGACCGGCGCCAGCCTCTACCACGCCTGGGACGAGGAGGGCCGGCTGCTGGGGGAGGAGGACGCGGCGGTCACCGTCTCCTTCGACCGCCCCTACGCGGGCGCCGGCCTCCCGCTGCACGTCGGGCACGCGTACGACTTCATCCGCTGGGCCGAGCGCTACGGCTACGACCTCGCCTACGCCGACACCCGCGACCTGCACGCGGGCCGGGTCGACCCCACCCGCTACCGGGGCCTCGTCTTCCCGGGCCACGACGAGTACTGGTCGGTGCCGATGCGGCGTGCCGCCGAACGCGCCCGCGAGCACGGCACCTCGCTGGTCTACCTCTCCGCCAACACCATGTACTGGCAGGTCAGCCTGGGGCCTTCGGCGTCCGGGGTGCCGGACCGGCTGCTCACCTGCCGCAAGCGTCAGGGGCCCGGCAAGCCGGCGCTCTGGCGCGAGATCGACCGCCCGGAGCAGCAGCTGCTCGGCATCCAGTACGCGGGCCGGGTCCCCGAGCCCCACCCCCTGGTCGTGCGGAACGCGGAGCACTGGCTGTGGGACGGGACCGGCGCCGGTGAGGGCGACGAGATCGAGGGACTGGTGGCGGGCGAGGCCGACCGCTACTTCCCGCGCACCACGCTGCCGGAGCACGACAACCGCATCCTGCTCGCCCACTCCCCGTACCAGGACAGCGAGGGCGTGATGCGGCACCAGGAGACCTCTCTGTACCGGGCCCCGTCCGGCGCGCTGGTCTTCGCCTCGGGCACCTTCGCCTGGTCCCCTGCCCTGGACCGCCCCGGCCATGTGGACCCCCGCATCCAGAAGGCCACCGCCAACCTCCTCGACCGGATCTGCAAGCGCGCCTGACCGGAGGGCGGCCACCCCGCGCTTCCCCGTGGACGGCACCCCTCCGCAGCCGGACGTTCCCGGATACGGGACAATCGGAACGGTTCTTGGAACAACGTACGCGGAGGCAGCGTGTCCGGATTCGTAGAAAAGCCCGAGCCGGTGCAGGTGCCGGGACTCACCCACCTGCACACCGGCAAGGTGCGCGACCTGTACCGGAACGAGGCCGGTGACCTCGTCATGGTCGCCAGCGACCGGATGTCCGCGTACGACTGGGTGCTGCCGACCGAGATCCCGGACAAGGGCCGCGTCCTGACCCGCCTCTCGATGTGGTGGTTCGACCAGCTCGCCGACCTCGTGCCGAACCACGTCCTGTCGACCGAGGTGCCCGCCGGTGCCCCCGACGACTGGGAGGGCCGCACGATGATCTGCAAGTCGCTGCGGATGGTCCCGGTCGAGTGCGTCGCCCGCGGCTACCTGGCGGGCTCCGGCCTCGTCGAGTACAACGCCTCGCGCACCGTCTGCGGCATCGGGCTCCCCGAGGGCCTGGTCGACGGCTCCGAGCTCCCGGGCGCGATCTTCACCCCCGCCACCAAGGCCGCCGTCGGTGACCACGACGAGAACGTGAGTTACGAGGAGGTGGCCCGCCAGGTCGGCACGGAGACCGCCGTCGCGCTGCGCCGGACCACCCTGGACGTCTATGGCCGGGCCCGGGACATCGCCCGTGAGCGCGGGATCATCCTTGCGGACACGAAGTTCGAGTTCGGCTACGCGCCCACCGCCGACGGCGGCGAGGAACTGATCATCGCCGACGAGGTCCTGACCCCGGACTCCTCCCGCTTCTGGCCGGCCGCCACCTGGGAGCCGGGCCACGCCCAGCCGTCGTACGACAAGCAGTTCGTCCGCGACTGGCTGACCTCCCCGGCCTCCGGCTGGGACCGCAAGAGCGAGCAGCCTCCGCCGCCGCTGCCCCAGGAGATCGTGGACGCGACCCGGGCCAAGTACATCGAGGCGTACGAACTCCTCACCGGCACGCCCTGGCAGTAACGCCACGAAGAAGCCCCCGGCCGAAAGGCCGGGGGCTTCTTTTCATCTGAGCGGACGACCAGGTTCGAACTGGCGACCTCAACCTTGGCAAGGTTGCGCTCTACCAACTGAGCTACGTCCGCAAGCGCCGAAGCGCGAGACCTACTATACCCAACCCCGCTCGCGTGCGAGACGCACTGCCGCGTGACGGTTTTCCGCCCCGAGCTTCGACGCCGCCGACGACAGGTAGTTCCGTACGGTCCCCTGGGAGAGCGAGGCCCGCTCCGCGATCTCCGAGACCGGAGCACCGTCGACCGCGAACTCCAGCACCTCGGTCTCGCGCACGGTCAGCGGGGAATCCCCGGCGGCGATGGCGTCGGCCGCCAACTCCGGGTCCACGTAACGGTTCCCGGCCCGCACGGTACGGATGATGCCGGCCAGCTCGCGGGCGCTCACGGTCTTGGGCACGAAGCCCCGCACGCCCGCCGCGAGGGCCCGCTTGAGATGGCCGGGCCGGCCGTGGCTGGTCACGATCATGGTCCGGCAGTCCGGCAGTTCGGCCCGCAGCGATGTGGCCACGCTCACACCGTCGGCCCCGGGCATCTCCAGGTCGAGCACCGCGACATCCGGGCGGTGGGCCCGCGCCATGGCAAGTGCCTCCGGACCCGTCGCCGCCTCCGCGACCACCACCAGGTCCTCCTCCAGCGCGAGGAGGGCGGCGAGCGCGCCCCGGATCAGATGCTCGTCATCGGCGAGCAGCACCCGTACCGCGGTCATCGTCATTCCTCCACGAGGCCGGATCGCGACCTCATCATCACTGCCGGGGCCACCATGGCCGCGGGACGCAGGACCAGGGGCGCGCGGCGTGCCGGCGGGATCGCCGCCAGCGGGATCGTCGCCGTCAGCCGGAACAGGCCGCCCTTCGCCGGGCCCGCCTCCAGCGAGCCGTCCAGCGCGGCAAGCCGTTCGCGGAGACCGGCCAGCCCGGAGCCCGGCCCGTCGGAAGCGGGCGAGGGCGCCGTCCCGGAAGGCGTCGCGCCGTCGTTCTCCACGTGGAGCGCCACGGCGTCGGCGGTGACCCCCACCCGGATCAGGCAGTGGCGCGGGTCGCCGTGGCGCAGCACGTTGGTGGCCGCCTCCCGGACGACCCAGCCGAGCGCCGACTGCACGGGCGCGGGCAGATCCTCGCCGCTGTCGCCGGTCACCGTGCACTCGATGCCGGCGGCGCTCAACACGCCCTGCGCACCGGCCAGTTCCGTGCTCAGGTCGGCTTCGCGGTAGCCGCGCACCACATCGCGCACTTCCTGTTGCGAGGCGCGCGCTATCCGCTGCACCTCGACCATCTGGTCCACCGCCTCCGGCCTGCCGCGCTGGGCGAGCTCCACCGCCAGCTCGCTCTTGAGCGCGATGACCGCGAGGTTGCGGCCCAGCACGTCATGCATGTCCCGCCCGAACCGCAGCCGTTCCTCCGCCACGGCGAGCCTCGCCTGTATGCCCCGGGTCTGCTCGGCCTGCCACATCACGCTCATGCTCCAGGCGCTGGGCCGGACCGAGATCAGGACCAGCACACAGCCGAAGAGGCTGCAGGGCACCACTCCGGCCAGGATGCCGCCCCGGACGCCGGCCACCGCGAGGGCGCCGGTGATCAGAGCGGTGAGGCAGAGGGACTCGACCAGGAAGCGGCGGACCGGCACCAGGAGCACCCGCGTGATCACCAGGGCCATCGGCGCGTTCAACGTCATGAGCAGCAGCCCCGAGCCCCGGACGCCGTCCACCCCGGCCAGGGCCGCCAAGAGCCCGACGGCCACCACCAGAAGCACCCCAGGGGCCAGCAGGCGCCGCCCCGGGAAGACGGAGAGGCCCAAGTAGTTCGCATACGACGCGTGCAGGTTGCGGTTGCTCAGGAGGCACTGCGCGAGGCTCACCAGCAGCAGCGCCAGGCCGAGGGCCAGCGGAAGCGGTTCGTGGCGGATGTCGTGGTCGAAGGGCGCCCCCTGCCAGGCCAGGGCGAAGAGCCAGGGGATGCAGGAGATGGTGAACCGCGAGTACAGGTCGATCCGCTCCATCTTGCTGCGCTCCTGCCAGCCGCGGTACCAGCCCCGTACGCGCATCACGGTCCAACCTCCTCGTCAGCGGCGGGGATCCCAGCGGAACCACCGCTGCACAGCAAACACGGCCAGCGCCGTCCAGACCAGCCCGGTCAACGCGGCACCGAGCAGGTCGGTGCCCTCGGAGCCGCCGAACCAGCCGGCCCGGACCAGGGTCATCACACCGGTCAGCGGCAGGTACCCGCAGACGGCCGCGAGCCGGTCGGGGAATATGTCCAGCGGGATGAAGAGCCCCGAGCCCATCATCGAGACGAGGAACAGCGGCAGCGTCGTCAGCTGGGCGGTCTGCACGGTGCGGGTGATCACGGAGGTGACCGCGGCCAGGCCCGTCAGCAGCACCACACCCAACAGCAGCCCTGCCACGAGCAGTTCCGGGCGTTCCGGTGCGCCGAGGCCGAAGAAGGCCGTACCGGCGACGATGATCACCGCGCTCTGCGCCAGGGCGAGGGCGCCGGCCGGAAGGGCGGTCCCGGCCAGGATCTCCCCGTCGGTGACCTCGCCGGTGCGCAGCCGCTTCAGGACCAGCTCCTCGCGCCGGGCGACGTAGGCGGCGACCAGGTTCATGTAGACGGCCTGGATGAGCACCGTCCCGACGCCGCCCATGAGCGCCGCACCGGCGACGGTCAGCCCGGTTCCGTCGAGGTCGACCTTCTCGAACGCCGACTTCATCGCCATGATCATGGCCGCCGGCATGAGGAGCGCGACGAAGATCGCCGTCCTGTTCCGGGCGAGCAGCGACAGCTCGGCCCGGCCGAGGGCCGTCAGCCGGCTCACGGCCGTCGTGCGCGCGGGGTCGGCGGAGGGGGTGGTCGCGATGGTCATGGGACGGGCACCTCTTCGGTTTCGGCGGCGGACTGCGCGATGTCGAGGAACGCCTCTTCGAGGGAGGCGGAGCGGGCGTCGAGCCCGTGGAGCCGGACGCCCGACTCGGCGGCCCAGCGGAGGAGTTCGGCCAGGGTGTCCTGGAGGCCGTGCGTCCGTATCTCGACCCGGGGGCCCTCGGCGGCGGCGCGGAGATCCAGGGGCAGCCGTGCCGCCGGAACGCCCTCGGGCAGTTCGAAGCGGATGCGGGCGGGGCGGGCGGCCGTCACCTCGGCGGTGGTGCCCGCGGTCACGATCCGGCCGCGGTGCATGATCGCCAGCCGGTCCGCGAGAGCCTCGGCCTCCTCCAGATAGTGCGTGGTGAGCAGCACGGTGGTGCCGTCCTCCTGGAGCCGGCGGACCAGCGCCCAGGTGTCGCGGCGGCCCTCCGCGTCGAGACCGGTGGTCGGCTCGTCCAGGAAGAGCACCTCGGGTCGGCCGAGCAGCGCCAGCGCCAGGTCGAGCCGCCGCCGCTCACCGCCCGAGAGCTGCTTGACCCGCACGCGGGCGCGGTGGCCGAGCCCGACCAGCTCCAGGGCCTCGCCGGTGGGCCGGGCGCCGCTGGTGCAGCCCGCCCACATCCGTACCGTCTCGGTGACCGACAACTCGGACGGGAAGCCGCCCTCCTGGAGCATCACGCCTATGCGCGGGCGGACCCGCGCGCGCTCGTCGTAGGGGTCGTGGCCCAGCACGCGGACCGTGCCGCCGTCGGGCCGGGCGAGGCCCTCCAGGAGTTCGACGGTGGAGGTCTTGCCGGCGCCGTTCGTACCGAGGAGGGCGAAGAGCTCGCCGCGGGCCACGGAGAAGGAGACGCCGGACACGGCCTCGAAACCGCCGACGTAGCTGCGCCGGACGTCTTCCGCCTGGATCACGCACTCACGGGACATGTCGTCGCTGGTCATGTCTTCAGGTTTCCGTCCGCGCCGGGCCGGGGGCAGTGCGGACTGTCACCACCACTCATGACAAACGTCATGGGTGGTGGCGCACGGGCCGGGAAGACACACGGAACCGACCGGAAGAGAACGGGAACATGACGAAGGCCCCGGTCGAAATCGACCGGGGCCTTCGTATTCTGAGCGGACGACCAGGTTCGAACTGGCGACCTCAACCTTGGCAAGGTTGCGCTCTACCAACTGAGCTACGTCCGCATTGCAACCACTCGGCTTTCACCGGTGGAGCGAGCACTACTCTACCTGATCCACTGGAGTGGTCTTGCAAGTCGTGCAGAGCGGGTGACAGGAATTGCACACTGCGCCTTCCCCCTGGAAGGGGGATGTTCTACTACTGAACTACACCCGCACGCTGCGTGGGGTTCGGCCTTTTCGGCCTCGCCCCTCGGCGTGTTCCAGACTCTATCCGACCTGCGGGGGTGTCGCGCAAGTCGGCTCCCCCGCGGGCCTCCCGCCGGCACCCGGCCGGACCTGTCGCCGGGTCAACTCGCTTCCTGGAACGCCTCGTACACGCTCTTCGGGATGCGACCCCGGGCGGGCACGTCCATCCGGTGCGAGCGCGCCCAGGCGCGCACCGCCGCCGGGTCGGGCGCGAGCGAGGTGTGCCGGTACGGAACGGGAGCCTTGCCGTGCTTGCCGGCATTTGTCTGCTTGCGGCCGGCCGCCATGTACGGGGCCAGGGCGCTGCGCAGTTTCTTTGCGTTGGACGGATTGAGGTCGATCTCGTACGACTTCCCGTCCAGGGCGAAGGTGACCGTTTCCGCCGCCGTGCCCCCGTCGATGTCGTCGGAGAGTGTGACCACTACGCGCTGCGCCACGGATATCGGTCCTTTCCTACGGCATCGACGCGTCTGACATGCGCCGATGCCGGCCTTCCGGCTGTGAGCGCGGATGCGGGCCGACTGTTGTCGGTGCTCCGGGGCAATGCTGCATTCCCCGGTAATCATTTGTACAGCGAGTGGGACCGCATTGTGAAGCCCGTCCAATTACCTCCGCGTGTCCGCCCGCTATGTGTGCCGCTCGTGAGCATTTGTTTCGCGGCTTTTCCGCCGTCCGGTGATCGGCCGATATCCGGGCGTGATCTATCCCGATTGATATCTACCCGCGTAGAATTTCCGGCCAGGTACGCTGAGTGGACCCGCGGGGGTCCGGGGTACCCCCTCCGGAGAAACAGCCGCACCACACCACCACACCGGGAGTGCCAGTGGCACGCGTCGTAGTCGACGTCATGCTCAAGCCCGAGATCCTCGACCCGCAGGGACAGGCGGTGCAGCGCGCACTGCCCCGTCTCGGCTTCGAGGGAATCGCGGACGTACGTCAGGGAAAGCGTTTCGAGCTGCAGGTCGAGGGGCCGGTCGATGACGCCGCCCTCGCCCGTATTCACGAGATGGCGGAGACGTTCCTCGCCAACACCGTGATCGAGGACTTCACCGTGAAGGTGGAGAACGTCGAGGAGTCGAAGTGACTGCTCGTATCGGAGTCGTCACCTTTCCGGGCACGCTCGATGACCAGGACGCCCTCCGGGCCGTTCGCGTCGCGGGCGCCGACCCCGTATCGCTGTGGCACCGCGACAAGGACCTGCACCAGGTCGACGCGGTGATCCTGGCGGGCGGTTTCTCGTACGGCGACTATCTGCGCGCCGGAGCCATCTCCCGGTTCTCGCCGGTCATGGAGACGGTGATCGAGCAGGCGAAGGCGGGCATGCCGGTCCTCGGCATCTGCAACGGCTTCCAGATCCTGACCGAGGCGCACCTGCTGCCCGGCGCGATGCTGCGCAACAACCACCTGCACTTCATCTGCCGCGACCAGACCCTGCGCGTCGAGAACGCGGAGACCGCCTGGACCTCGGACTACTCCGCGGGCCAGGAGATCTCCGTACCGCTCAAGAACATGGACGGCCGCTACACCGCCGACGAGCACACGCTCGACGAGCTGGAGGCCGAGGGCCGCGTGGCCTTCCGCTACGTGGGCCGCAACCCGAACGGCTCGCTGCGCGACATCGCCGGCATCACCAACGCCGCGGGCAATGTCGTCGGCCTGATGCCGCACCCGGAGCACGCCGTGGAGCCGCTGATCGGCACCGGTCGCACCGACGGTCTCGGTTTCTTCACCTCGATCATCAAGAAGCTGGTCAACGCATGAGCCTGGACACGGTCAAGCACGCGGCCGAAACCCCGGACACCGCGCAGCCCTGGAAGGAACTCGGCCTCAAGGAGGACGAGTACGCGCGCATCCGCGAGATCCTGGGCCGCCGTCCCACCGGCGCCGAGCTCGCCATGTACTCCGTGATGTGGTCCGAGCACTGCTCGTACAAGAGCAGCAAGGTCCACCTCAAGCAGTTCGGCGAGAAGGTCCCCGCCAACGACGCCATGCTCGTCGGCATCGGTGAGAACGCCGGTGTGGTCGACGTCGGACAGGGGTACGCGGTCACCTTCAAGGTCGAGTCGCACAACCACCCCTCGTACATCGAGCCCTACCAGGGCGCGGCGACGGGCGTCGGCGGCATCGTCCGCGACATCCTCGCCATGGGCGCCCGCCCGGTCGCCGTCGTGGACCCGCTGCGCTTCGGCGCGGCCGACCACCCGGACACCAAGCGGGTCCTGCCGGGTGTGGTCGCGGGCATCGGCGGGTACGGCAACTGCCTCGGCCTGCCGAACATCGGCGGCGAGGTCGTCTTCGACGCCTGCTATCAGGGAAACCCGCTCGTCAACGCCGGCTGCATCGGTGTGATGAAGCACGAGGACATCCACCTCGCGCAGGCTTCCGGGCCCGGCAACAAGGTCATCCTGTACGGCGCCCGCACCGGCGGCGACGGCATCGGCGGCGTCTCCGTGCTGGCCTCGGAGACCTTCGAGTCGACCGGCCCGGCCAAGCGCCCGGCCGTCCAGGTCGGCGACCCGTTCCAGGAGAAGCTCCTCATCGAGTGCACCCTGGAGATCTTCAAGGAGAAGCTCGTCGCGGGCATCCAGGACCTCGGCGGCGCCGGGCTCTCCTGCGCCACGTCCGAGCTGGCCTCCGCGGGCTCCGGCGGCATGCGCGTCGAGCTGGACACCGTGCCGCTGCGCGACTCCTCCCTCTCGCCCGAGGAAATCCTCATGAGCGAGTCGCAGGAGCGCATGTGCGCGATCGTCGAGCCGCAGCACGTCGACCGCTTCCTGGAGATCTGCGAGAAGTGGGACGTCATCGCCACCGTCATCGGTGAGGTGACCGAGGGCTCGCAGCTGGAGATCTTCTGGCACGGCGAGCAGATCGTGGACGTGCCGCCGCGGTCCGTCGCCCACGAGGGCCCGACGTACCACCGCCCGTTCGCCCGCCCGTCCTGGCAGGACGCGCTCCAGGCCGACGACGCCGGCAAGCTGGCCCGTCCGGCGAACGGCGCGGAGCTGCGCGAGCAGGTCCTCAAGCTGGTCGCCTCGCCGAACCAGGCGTCGAAGTCCTGGATCACGGACCAGTACGACCGGTTCGTGCAGGGCAACACCGTGCTCGCGATGCCCGAGGACGCCGGCATGGTCCGCATCGACGAGGAGTCCAACCTCGGCGTGGCCATGGCGACCGACGGCAACGGCCGGTACGCGAAGCTCGACCCGTACACCGGTGCGCAGCTCGCGCTGGCGGAGTCGTACCGGAACGTCGCCGCGACCGGTGCCAAGCCGCTCGCGATCTCGGACTGCCTGAACTTCGGTTCGCCCGAGGACCCGGACGTCATGTGGCAGTTCGCCGAGGCCACCCGCGGTCTCGCGGACGGCTGCCTGGAGCTGGGCACCCCGGTCACCGGTGGCAACGTCTCGCTGTACAACCAGACCGGTGACACGGCGATCCACCCGACTCCGGTCGTGGCCGTGCTCGGTGTGATCGACGACGTCACGCGGCGTACGCCGGTCGCCTTCGGGGAAGAGGGCCAGCTCCTCTACCTGCTGGGTGACACCCGCGAGGAGTTCGGCGGCTCGGCCTGGTCCGAGGTCGTCCACAACCACCTCGGCGGCATGCCGCCCAAGGTGGACCTGGGCCGCGAGAAGCTGCTCGCCGAGATCCTGATCTCGGCCTCCCGCGACGGCATGATCGACGCGGCGCACGACCTGTCGGACGGCGGTCTGATCCAGGCGGTCACCGAGTCCTGCCTGCGCGGCGGGAAGGGTGCCCGGCTGGTCGTGCCGGACGGCCTCGACGCGTTCACGCTGCTGTTCTCCGAGTCCGCGGGCCGCGCGGTCGTCTCGGTGCCGCGCAGCGAGGAGCTGCGGTTCAACGACATGTGCGGGGCGCGCGGTCTGCCCGTGACCCGCATCGGTGTCGTGGACGGCGACGCGATCGAGATCCAGGGCGAGTTCAGCATCCCGCTGAGCGAGCTGCGCACGGCGCACGAGGAGACGATCCCGGCGCTGCTCGCGTAGTTCCCGGACGGCACACGCCGAAACCCCCGACCGGTTCTGCCCGGTCGGGGGTTTTCGCGTGGTGCGTACGGGGAAGTGCGGGGCCTCGGTGGGGGGTTCGGCCCCCGCCCGTACGGGGAAGAGTCAGGCGGTCGTACGGGTGCCGGGCAGCCGGGCCGCCAGGATCAGGGCGAGGACCATCGCGCCGGTGGCGCAGGCGAAGACCACGTCCGTCGAGGAGACGAAGGCGTCCAGGGCGTGGTCGCGGGCGGCCCCGGTGAGGCGGCCGATGTCGCTGGTCGTTCCGCCGGGGCCCTTGGCGGCGTAGACCCTGCTCAGTACGGCTCCGAAGAGGGAGGCGCCCAGGGCGGTGCCGAGGGTCTGGAAGAAGCGGACGCCGGTGGTGGCGACGCCCAGCCGGCCCGGCGGGGCGGTGTCCTGGACGAGCTCGATCAGCTGGCCGATGAGCTGTCCGAAGCCGATCCCCATGAGCAGCAGCGCGCCGCGCACGGTCCACAGGCCGGTGTCCGTGTCGAGCGTGCTCAGCAGGGCGAGGGCGGCCGAGGCGAAGACGGTGCCGCTGACGACGAAGGTCTTCTGCGACCAGCCGGCCGCGACCAGCCGGCCCGAGACGAGCCCGACGACGGTCATCCCGATCGCCATCGGGACCAGGAAGAGGCCGGCCGAGGTCGCGGCGACCCCGCGGACCACCTGGAGGTAGATCATCACGTAGACGATCGACCCCATCATCGCGACGCCGACCAGCCCCTGGATGGCGAAGCCGTACCGCATGAGCCGCAGCCGGAAGAGCGAGAGCGGCAGGATCGGTTCGGCGGCCGCGGCCTGGCGCCACAGGAACAGGCCGAGCGCGACGGCGGCGGCGACGGCGAGGCCGACGATGACCGGCGAGGTCCACGCGTAGTCCTCGCCGCCCCACTCGGTGACCAGGAGCAGCGCGGTGGAGAAGGCGGCGGCGAGACCGGCGCCGAGGAAGTCGATGCGGTGGCGCGTCGTGCGGACGGGGAGCTTGACCAAGAAGACCGCGGCGATCAGGACGGCGATGCCGACGGGCAGGTTGACGTAGAAGATCCAGCGCCAGCCCGCGTGGTCGGCCAGGGCGCCTCCCAGCCAGGGGCCGAGCGCCATGCCCGCGCCGGCGATGATCCCGCCGATGCTGCCCTTCCTGTCGCCGCCCTTGGCCGGGGAGCCCTTGCTCTCCTTGCCCGCGCCCTCCTTGCCCTTGCCCTCCTTCGCGCCGTCGCCCTCCTTCGGGCCCGCCGTGCCGAGCTGACGGAGGACGACCATGGTGACGCTCATCAGCCCGCCGCCGCCGATGCCCTGGAAGGCGCGTGCGGCGATCAGCTCGCCCATGGACTGGGCCATTCCGCACAGCGCGGAGCCGGTGAGAAAGGTGGCGAGCGCCCCGATGAAGACCTTCTTCGAGCCGAGGGTGTCGCAGAGCTTGCCGTACAGGGGCAGTGCGGCGGTCGCGGCGAGCTGGTAGGCGGCGATCAGCCACGGGATCCGGTCGACGCCGTGGACCGGGTCGAGGTCGCGGACGATCGGGACGGTCGCCGAGGACACGATGTTCGAGTCCAGCACGGCCAGCAGGATCGTGACGATGCAGAGCGCCACGGCGATCGTGACGCTCCGGCCGCCGGGCGGCCGTTCGTCCCCGGTCGTCTGTCGTGGCGCGGGCGCTGTGGCTGTTCCGGGCATGGCTGGGATCCCCCCTCCTGAGCGGTGCTGACGCGCACCGCCGTGGTGGATCCCACTGTTCCCGCATTCATATACCGAGTCAAGTTTTCATCCGGGATTAATTTTCATCCTGGTACAGTGAGGCCATGACCGAGGGGATGGGCCTGCGCGAGCGCAAGAAGATGGAAACCCGGCGGCGGCTGCTGGAAACGGCCACCAGGCTCTTCTCTGAGCGCGGGTTCGATCAGGTCTCCGTCGCGGAGATCGCCGATGCGGCCGATGTATCGAAGATGACCGTCTTTAACTACTTCGACAGCAAGGAAGACCTGGTCTTCGCGCCGTTGGAGGAACATGTCGGCGATTCCGCCCGGATCGTGCGGGAGCGCGCGCCCGGCGAATCGGTGGTCGCGGCGTTGCGTCGGCAGTTCGTCGAGGCCGTCGAGCGCCACGATCCCGCGGTGGGGATGGGTGACCACCCGTTGGCACTCGGCATCGCGCGGCTCATCGTGGAGACGCCCGCCCTGCTCACCCGCGCCCACTCCTTCTTCGTACGTACGCAGGACCAGCTCACCGAGGCCCTGATCGAGGAGGGCGAGGAGCCGGTCATCGCGCGCATCGTCGCGTCCCAGCTCCTCGGTACGCGAAACGCGCTGCTCACCGAGAACCGCAGGCGCCTGCTGGCCGGCGAACCGGCCGCCGCGGTCGTCCCCGACGCCGTCGCCCTCGCCCACCGGGGCTTCGACCTGCTGGAGAAGGGCCTCGGCGACTACGCGACGCGCACCTGACCCGGCGCTCCGCGTCCGCGTACGCGGGGCGGAGCGGCGGGCGCCCCGAGTACGCGCACCCGGACGCCCTGTCAGTGGCGCGTCGTAGGCTCCCCGACATGCCGCCCTCGCAGAAGCGCCCCCGTCGTTACGACCCGGCGAGGACCCGCGCCGCGGTCCTCGCCCAGTTCGGCCACGTCCGGGACGCCGTGCGCACGCTGACCCCGCAGCAGCTCGCCGCGCCGAGCGGACTCGGCGACTGGACGGTCCGCGAGCTCGCCGCGCACCTCACCATGGCCCTCTCACACGTCAGCCGGACGCTGGAGCTTCCCGCACCGGCCCTCGCGAAACCCGAGGTCTCCCTCCTGGAGTGGCCGTTCACCACAGCGGCCCGCGCCCCCCGGATCGCGGACGACACCGCCGAACGGGCCGCCGCCGCCCCCGACCTGGACGCGCTCTACGCGGAGGTCGCCGCCCGCTTCGAGGCCCTGGTGCCCGGCGCCTCCGAGGACCGCCTGCTGGCCACCCGGGTCGGGGCGATGCGCCTCGGCGACTTCCTGGTCACCCGCACCGTGGAGCTGGTCGTCCACACCTGGGACCTCAACGAGGCGACCGGGCTCTCCGTCCCGTACGACCGGCAGGCGCTCGCCGCGTGCAGCCGGCTCCTGGCCGACGCGCTCGCCGAGCGGGCGCCCGGCGGCTCGGTGGAGGTCCGGGTGCCGCCCTTCGCGGTGGTGCAGTGCGTCCAGGGGCCGCGCCACACCCGGGGCACCCCGCCCAACGTCGTCGAGACCGACCCGCTCACCTGGATACGGCTCGCGACCGGGCGTACGGAATGGGCGCGGGAGGTCGAAGCGGCGAAGGTGGCCGCGAGCGGGGAGCGCGCGGATCTCTCCGAGCTGCTGCCGCTGATGGGCTGACCCGACCCCGGAATGCCCGGCGGGCGGCCCGAGATGCCGCATACCGGGCGCCTCCGGTGTGAGGCTCGCCACGAAACGACCGGTCGGGCTGCTCGCTCCCGGCGCCCGCTCAACGGCTCACGCAGCGCCACGACGACTCTCCGGGTGGGACATTCCGGGTGGCCGGAACCAGTCGGTCGATGGCCGGCGATCCGGGCGTCGCCTGCCCTGCGGCGGTTGCCGCGCGTAGATCGGGGAAGGGTCGTGATGACTGTGCGTGACTGATCCGAAGGGTCCGGGAGCGTGCTTCGAGGGCGCTTCGCCGGTGGTGGGGCGAGGGATCCCCAATTCGGACCAGTGGTCGATCTCCCCTACACTCGATGGCGTGCCTCGTGGTGATGGACGACTCAACCACGACCTGCTCCCCGGAGAGAAAGGCCCCCAGGACGCTTGCGGCGTCTTCGGTGTCTGGGCTCCGGGCGAAGAGGTCGCCAAGCTCACCTATTTCGGACTGTATGCCCTGCAGCACCGTGGACAGGAGTCCGCGGGCATCGCAGTGAGCAACGGGTCCCAGATCCTGGTCTTCAAGGACATGGGACTGGTCTCGCAGGTCTTCGACGAAACCTCCCTGGGATCGCTCCAGGGCCATATCGCGGTCGGTCATGCCCGCTACTCCACCACCGGTGCCTCGGTGTGGGAGAACGCGCAGCCGACGTTCCGTGCGACCGCGCACGGCTCGATCGCCCTCGGTCACAACGGGAACCTGGTCAACACGGCCCAGCTCGCGGAGATGGTCGCCGACCTTCCGCGCAAGGACGGCCGCGCCACCCAGGTCGCCGCGACCAACGACACCGATCTGGTGACCGCGCTGCTCGCCGGCCAGACCGATGACGACGGCAAGCCGCTGACCATCGAGGAGGCCGCCGCCAAGGTGCTTCCCGAGGTCCGGGGCGCCTTCTCCCTGGTCTTCATGGACGAGCACACGCTCTACGCCGCCCGTGACCCGCAGGGCATCCGCCCGCTGGTGCTCGGCCGCCTGGAGCGCGGCTGGGTCGTCGCGTCGGAGTCCGCCGCCCTCGATATCTGCGGCGCCAGCTTCGTCCGCGAGATCGAGCCGGGCGAGATGGTCGCCATCGACGAGAACGGTCTGCGTACCTCGCGATTCGCGGAAGCGAAGCCCAAGGGCTGCGTCTTCGAGTACGTCTACCTGGCGCGCCCCGACACCGACATCGCGGGCCGCAACGTCTACCTCTCCCGTGTGGAGATGGGCCGGAAGCTGGCCGCGGAAGCGCCCGTCGAGGCGGATCTGGTCATAGCGACCCCGGAGTCCGGCACCCCGGCCGCCATCGGTTACGCGGAGGCCAGCGGGATTCCGTTCGGCGCCGGTCTGGTGAAGAACGCCTACGTCGGCCGGACCTTCATCCAGCCGTCCCAGACGATCCGCCAGCTGGGCATCCGCCTCAAGCTCAACCCGCTCAAGGAAGTCATCAAGGGCAAGCGCCTGGTGGTCGTCGACGACTCGATCGTCCGCGGCAACACCCAGCGCGCACTGGTCCGGATGCTCCGCGAGGCCGGTGCCGCCGAGATCCACATCCGGATCTCGTCCCCGCCGGTGAAGTGGCCCTGCTTCTTCGGCATCGACTTCGCGACCCGCGCCGAACTGATCGCCAACGGCATGTCCGTCGAGGAGATCGGCACGTCGATGGGCGCCGACTCGCTCGCGTACATCTCGATCGACTCGATGATCGAGGCGACGACGATCGACAAGCCGAACCTGTGCCGTGCCTGCTTCGACGGCGAGTACCCGATGGAGCTCCCGGACCCGGAGCTGCTCGGCAAGCAGCTGCTGGAGACCGAGCTGGCGGCGGGCCCCGCGGCCACCGCGGCGGCCGACGCGCTGCGGCGTCCGTGACCCGGACCGTCCGGCAGCCCTTCCCCCAGCCCCGTATCTCCACACGAAAGATCCCAGGCAATGTCTGAGACAACAGGTGCTTCCTACGCGGCAGCGGGCGTCGACATCGAGGCCGGCGACCGCGCCGTCGAGCTGATGAAGGAGTGGGTGAAGAAGACGCAGCGCCCCGAGGTCGCGGGTCTCGGTGGCCTCGGCGGCTTCGCCGGCCTCTTCGACGCCTCGGCGCTCAAGCGCTACGAGCGTCCGCTCCTCGCCTCCGCCACGGACGGCGTCGGCACCAAGGTCGACCTCGCCCGCCAGATGGGCGTGTACGACACGATCGGTCACGACCTCGTCGGCATGGTCGTGGACGACCTCGTCGTCTGCGGCGCCGAGCCGCTGTTCATGACCGACTACATCTGTGTCGGCAAGGTGCACCCCGAGCGTGTCGCGGCCATCGTCAAGGGCATCGCCGAGGGCTGTGTGCTGGCCGGCTGCGCGCTGGTCGGCGGCGAGACGGCCGAGCACCCGGGTCTGCTGGGCGCGGACGACTTCGACGTGGCCGGAGCGGGTACGGGCGTGGTCGAGGCCGACCGCCTGCTGGGCCCCGACCGCATCCGCGAGGGTGACGCCGTGATCGCCATGGCGTCCTCGGGGCTTCACTCGAACGGGTACTCGCTCGTCCGCCACGTGGTGTTCGACCGGGCCGGCTGGACGCTGGACCGCCAGGTCGAGGAGTTCGGCCGGACCCTGGGCGAGGAGCTCCTGGAGCCGACCCGGATCTACTCGCTGGACTGCCTGGCCCTCACCCGTACGACCGAGGTCCACGGCTTCAGCCACGTCACCGGCGGCGGCCTGGCCAACAACCTGGCCCGGGTCATCCCGGACGACCTGCACGCGACGGTGGACCGCTCCACGTGGACCCCTGGCGCGGTGTTCGACCTCGTCGGCAAGGCCGGCCAGGTCGAGCGGCTGGAGCTGGAGAAGACGCTCAACATGGGCGTCGGCATGATCGCGGTCGTCCCCGCCGAGTCCGTGGGCGCGGCCCTGACGACGCTGGCGGACCGGGGTGTCGACTCCTGGGTCGCCGGCGAGATCACCGCCCGCGGCGACCACGCGACCGGCGCCGAGCTGGTGGGTTCGTACGCACGCTGAGCGGGAACACCGGTCGGGCCGACGGGCCCGGCCGGTCACCGGCGGCCGCCTCGCCCTTTCCGTACGCAGGCAGCACAAAACCCGGTCCGGAGAAGCTCCGAACCGGGGTGATGTGTCAGCGCGAGGTCAAGCGCCGCGGCGCTTGGACGACGGACCGGACTGGTCGTTCTCGTCCTCGTCCTCGTCGTTGTTGTACAGATCCGCGTACTGTGCGTACGGGTCATCTTCCTCGTCGTCATCCTCGAACGGCTCCGCGTTCGGTGGCTGACTCGAAGTCGATGCGCCCAGCTCACTGGCCAGACGCGACAGGTCCGTCCCGCCGCTGCTGTACTTCAGCTGGCGGGCGACCTTGGTCTGCTTGGCCTTTGCCCGGCCGCGCCCCATGGCTCGACCCCCTCGGTGACGGGGCTCGACGGCCCCAGAGTCTTGACACGCGTTCATGTTTCAGGACGGACTCTCGGCAGAGAGACCGTGCCTGTAGAGCTTTAACGGTACCTGCTTCCGCGGCCATACGGTACGCCGCCCGCATCACGCGCCCCGGAAGAGGACCCTCGAGACGCCCCGTCCTCGCTGGTCAACTGCGATTTTAACCTCTTATCGGCAGGCGACCCGCCGACCGGCGTGAGTCTTGTCTCGCCGGTCGGCGGGTCGCGGCCGTACAGAGGGGTGCCGGCTCAGCGGCGACGGGCCTCCGCCATCCGCTGTTCGGCGATCCGGTCGGCCGCCGCGGCCGGCGGAAGGCCGTCTTCCTTCGCACGTGCGAATATGGCCAGCGTGGTGTCGAAGATCTTCGTGGCCTTCGCCTTGCACCGGTCGAAGTCGAAGCCGTGCAGCTCGTCGGCGACCTGGATGACCCCGCCCGCGTTCACCACGTAGTCGGGCGCGTACAGGATGGCGCGGTCGGCGAGGTCCTTCTCGACGCCCGGGTGCGCGAGCTGGTTGTTGGCCGCGCCGCACACCACCTTCGCGGTGAGCACCGGCACGGTCTCGTCGTTGAGGGCGCCGCCCAGCGCGCACGGGGCGTAGATGTCCATGCCCTCGGTACGGATCAGCGCCTCGGTGTCCGCCGCGACGGCGACCTCGGGGTGCTTGTCGGTGATCCGGCGCACGGACTCCTCGCGCACATCGGTGATCACGACCTCGGCGCCGTCCGCGAGCAGGTGCTCGACCAGGTAGTGGCCGACCTTGCCGACACCGGCGACCCCCACTTTTCGGCCACGCAGCGTCGGGTCGCCCCAGAGGTGCTGGGCCGAGGCCCGCATGCCCTGGAAGACGCCGAACGCGGTGAGCACCGACGAGTCGCCGGCGCCGCCGTTCTCGGGGGAGCGGCCGGTGGTCCAGCGGCACTCGCGGGCCACGACGTCCATGTCGGCGACATAGGTGCCGACATCGCAGGCCGTCACGTACCGGCCGCCGAGCGAGGCGACGAACCGGCCGTAGGCCAGCAGCAGTTCCTCGCTCTTGATCAGCTCGGGGTCGCCGATGATGACGGCCTTGCCGCCGCCGTGGTCGAGCCCGGCCAGGGCGTTCTTGTACGACATGCCGCGCGCGAGGTTCAGCGCGTCGGCGACGGCCTCGGCCTCGGAGGCGTACGGGTAGAAGCGGGTGCCGCCGAGGGCGGGGCCCAGGGCGGTGGAGTGGAGGGCGATGACGGCCTTGAGGCCGCTGGCCCGGTCCTGGCAGAGGACGACTTGTTCGTGTCCGCCCTGGTCCGAGTGGAACAGGGTGTGCAGGACATCGACAGGCGCGCCGGTCACATCGGTCACTGTGGTGACTCCCAAGTACGAAGCGGCGGAACGACCCTCCTGAAGGTGGGGAGGGCCCGCCGGACCGGCCGTACGGACGGCCCGGCTGGGCAAGAGCGTAAGTCCTACCCCCACGTAGATCTGTTCCAGTGCCAAGGATCACCCCCCACCGGGGGACAGGCGTGACACGATCACCGCATGTCGGTGGTGTCTTCGGTGCTGGTTCCCTACGCGTCCTACCTCCGGGTGTACGAGCCACTGGCGGCCTTCCCGGAGGGCGAGCGCGCCCACTGGGCCCGCTATGCGGCCCGCGACCGGATGCCCACGGCACAGGACGAACTCAGGCGCTCGCTGGCCGACTTGGTGGCGACCCCGCCCGCCGGTGTGCCGGCGCACGAGAGCGCCGACGCCTTCGTGGCCGAGGTGGACGGCGTGGTGTGCGTGTGCCCGTGGCGGACCCGGCTGCGCGGCTGGCTGGCGCTGGACGGGCTGGCGGAGCTGTTCCCCGGGCCGGTGCTCGACGCGGTGCTGCCGCCGGTGGTGCGCGGCCAGGCGCTGGCCGACCACGAGCGGTGGGCGGAGCGCAATCCGGACGCCCGGCCGTGGATCAGGACGGCGGTGTGGCAGGTTCCGGTGCGCTGGTTCGTGCTCTTCGCGGACGAGGAGCGGGAGCACGTGGTGGCCGGACCGGACGGGGAGCCTCCGGTTTTCCGGTACCGGACGCCGATGGTGGAGGCGCGGCGCCGGCTGGCCAGGTCGCTGCGGACGCTGCGGGAGACGATGGACGAGGGTCCGCTGACGACGGGGCTCGTGGACATCGGGCGGTGGCTGGAGGAGTTCCACCCGCGCTCGCTCGTGGAGCTGGACTACGGCGGGCTCGTGCACGCGCTGCCGGAGCGCGAGCTCAGTGTCGACCGGAGCGCCGCCGACGTGGCGGAGGGGATCGCCGCGCTGCGGGCGGGGGACGCGGAGCGGGCGGCCGAGGCGTATGCGCGTCTCGCGGAGCGCTGGCGGGCCGTAAGGGACCGTCAGTTCGCCAACTGACCGTCGGGACACCCTGGACGGACGGCTCGTGAACCGGTGTCGGATGTGACACGTGTGGGTGATGGGGCGGAAGGGTCCAGAGGGGCGGCGGGACCTACGTCCCGAACCGGGCCTTTGCCTCAACCGTGATGGATAGCACTTACGGGGCCCTTGCGCCCTTCCCTACCCCTCGTGCCAAAATAGGACAAGGAGTCCGGTGAGGACTCCATCCGTCCATGTATGGGCGGATCGCTCAGCATTGCACGCTATGGGGGGTCTGATGACTCCTGATCGCTCTGTGACTGATCGTCACGGTGGTGTGACTGTCCGCTATGGCATGGTCCATCGGCTTTCCGTCGCTGATGAACACCTGGGAGGGCAATTCCATCGGTTTGGCCGACCGGGCTGGACGGATGGTGTAGTTGTAGTGCCGAGGACAAGCCGTTCGTCCTATAACCGACTCGGCCCGCGTCCGCCATTTCGGGCAACGTGGGTCAAGGTGCAGAATTTAGAGGAAAGAACCGAGATGGTTCGGTTCTCCCGAGGAGGCCGCTCATGACCGCTCGCACCCCTGATGCCGAGCCGCTGCTGACCCCGGCTGAGGTTGCCACGATGTTCCGCGTGGACCCGAAGACGGTTACCCGTTGGGCGAAGGCAGGCAAGCTCACGTCCATCCGCACGCTCGGTGGGCATCGCCGGTACCGCGAGGCAGAGGTCCGCGCACTGCTTGCGGGTATTCCGCAGCAGCGCAGCGAGGCCTGACAAACCCCCTGTCACCCCGTCACACCTGGGCTTTTGGGTCCCCCAACCCACTTGCTCACCCATAGCTCCATATGACGGGCGCCATACCTGTGTCGTACGGGTCATGTCATCCGATCGCGCTGGACTCCGCCGGGTCCAGCGCGATTTTTTTTGCGCCCGGACCGGCTCCGCCTTGCGTCCGCTCCCCGTCGGCTTACGGCGCCGTTTGCGCAGCCCGGCCCGGCGGCCGGGGGGCTCGCCATGGGGTGTCGGCAGGGGGTTCGGGGGTATCCGGAGGACATCCCTCCGGGAAGTGCAATTGCACATATTAAATTCGCTAGTTGTAGGAAGGGAGTAAAGTCCCCCCTTCTCAAAACTGATTCAGTGACACCCGTCACACCGCACGAGTGTTGCCAACTACGAGCCTGCCACTGTGAGGAAGCCGACGGGTGCGCCGAAGGTCATGTCGTGGGAGGACTTACGTCCCCGCTTCGCGAAGGCCGTACGGGGACCTGCCGGCGCCTCGTGGGCGGCTCGGGCGGTCCGGGCGCCCTGCGGGGCGTCTGGGGGCCGCTACAGGCCCAGGGTGAGCCCCGGCGGGTCCGGTGCCCGCTCGCGCCGGTTCTCGCCCGTGGATGCCCCCATCGCGCCACCTCCCGGTGGATGCGCGCCGCCCCGCTCCGGGAATCCGGGGGCGGCCCATGGGATCTGAGTACTCGTCGGCGGACACCGCAGTCAAGACGCGCGAAAGCCCGGATCGATGCGATCCGGGCTTTCGTTCTGCGGTCCTGACGGGATTTGAACCCGCGGCCTCCACCTTGACAGGGTGGCGAGCACTCCTAACTGCTCCACAGGACCAGGTTTCGCTGCCTTCCTTGCGTCCGGCTGCGAAACCAGACTGTACAGGAGTTCAGCGGGTGCGGTCGAACTCACTGCGGGTGGCGGTCCCGTCACGGATGCGGGCTAAGGCGCGGCGGCGTCGATCGCCTTCACGATGCGCTTGTCCGAGACGGGGAACGCGGTGCCGAGTGCGTGCGCGAAGTAGCTCACCCGCAGCTCCTCGATCATCCACCGGATGTCCAGCACCTCCTGCGGGACGGGGCGGCCCTGGGGCAGCTGCTCCAGCAGCCAGGCGTACTCGTCCTGCATCTCGTGGACCTTCTCCATGCGCGTGGTGTCGCGCTGGACGTTGGTCGGCATCTGCTGGAGCCTGCGGTCCTCCGCGACCAGGTAGCGCATCAGGTCGGGCAGCCGGCGCAGTCCGGTCGCGGTGACGAACCCGGGCGGCATCAGGCGCGCCAGGTGGTCGCGTACGTCCGTGACGTTGTTGATCAGGACCAGGCTGTTGGTGGCCTTCAGCCGGCGCTCGCACGCCTGCCAGGCCGCCAGGATCTGCTGCACCTGGCCGATCGTGCGCACGGTCAGGTCCACCAAATCCGCGCGCACCTTGTCGTACAGCGTCCGGAACGACGCCTCGTCCCAGGCGGGGCCGCCGTGCGCCGCGATCAGCCGGTCGGCGGCAGCCGTCGCGCAGTCGTCGAACAGGGCCTGGATCGAACCGTGCGGATTGCGGGACAGGGCCAGCTTCTGCTGGTTCGTCAGCTTGTCCGACGCGAACTTCGCCGGGTTCACCGGGATGTTCAGCAGGATCAGCTTCCGGGTGCCGCGCCACATCGCCTGCGCCTGCTCGGCCTCCGTGTCGAAGAGGCGTACGGCGACGGTCTCGCCCTGGTCCACGAGCGCGGGATACGCCTTGACCGGCTGGCCGGCCCTGCGGGTCTCGAAGACCTTGTTCAGCGTGCCGATCGTCCAGTCCTTCAGGCCCGATCGCTCGATGGACTCGCCGGAGGGCCCCGCGGTGGCCGCAGCGGCCTTGGAGAGGGCCTGCCGGGCCTTCGGGCGCAGTTGGAGCTTCAGCGCCTCCAGGTCCTTGTCCTCGGCGACCCTGCGGCGCCGCTCGTCCACGATCCGGAAGGTGATCTTGAGGTGGTCCGGGACCCGGCTCAGGTCGAAGTCGTCCGCGGTGACCGGGACCCCGACCATCCGCTGGAGCTCACGGGCCAGCGTGGCCGGCAGGGGCTCCTGGAGGGGCACGGCCCGGTCCAGGAACTTGTCCGCGTAGTTCGGCGCGGGCACGTAGTGCCGGCGGATCGGCTTGGGCAGCGAGCGGATCAGTTCGGTGACGACCTCCTCGCGCAGACCCGGGATCTGCCAGTCGAAGCCCTCCGATGTGACCTGGTTCAGCACCTGGAGCGGAATGTGGACGGTCACCCCGTCGGCGTCCGCGCCCGGCTCGAACTGGTAGGTCACCCGGAACTTGAGCTTCCCCTGCCGCCAGGAGTCCGGGTAGTCGTCCTTGGTGACGGCCCCGGCCTTCTCGTTGATGAGCATCGAGCGCTCGAAGTCGAGCGCGTCCGGCTCGTCGCGCCGCTTGTGCTTCCACCAGGAGTCGAAGTGGGCGCCGGAGACGATGTGTTCGGGAATGCGCTGGTCGTAGAAGTCGAACAGCGTCTCGTCGTCCACGAGGATGTCGCGGCGCCGGGCACGGTGCTCCAGCTCCTCGACCTCGCCGAGCAGTTTGCGGTTGTCGTGGAAGAACTGGTGGTGCGTGCGCCAGTCGCCCTCGACCAGGGCGTTGCGGATGAAGAGGTCCCGCGAGGTCTCCTGGTCGATCCGGCCGAAATTGATCTTGCGCTGGGCGACGATCGGCACGCCGTACAGCGTGACCCGCTCGTACGCCATCACCGCGGCCTGGTCCTTCTCCCAGTGCGGCTCGCTGTAGGTGCGCTTCAGCAGATGCTGGGCCAGCGGCTCGATCCACTCCGGCTCGACCTTGGCGTTGACCCGCGCCCAGAGCCGGGACGTCTCCACGAGCTCCGCCGACATCACGAACCGCGGCTGCTTCTTGAACAGCGCCGAGCCGGGGAAGATCGCGAACTTGGCGCTGCGGGCGCCCAGGTACTCGTTCTTCTCGGTGTCCTTCAGCCCGATGTGCGACAGCAGCCCGGCCAGCAGCGAGGTGTGCACCGACTGCTCGGGAGCGTCCTCGTCATTGAGGGTGATGCCCATCTGCTTGGCGACCGTGCGCAGCTGCGCGTAGATGTCCTGCCACTCGCGGATGCGGAGGAAGTTCAGATACTCCTGCTTGCACATCCGGCGGAAGCTGGAGGAGCCGCGCTCCTTCTGCTGCTCGCGGATGTAGCGCCACAGGTTCAGGAAGGCCAGGAAGTCGGAGGTCTCGTCCTTGAACCGGGCGTGCTGCTGGTCGGCCTGCGTCTGCTTGTCGGAGGGCCGCTCGCGCGGGTCCTGGATGGAGAGCGCGGCGGCGATGACCATGACCTCGCGTACGCAGCCGTTGCGGTCGGCCTCCACGACCATACGGGCGAGGCGCGGGTCGACCGGCAGCTGCGAGAGCTTGCGGCCGAGCGGGGTGAGCCGCTTCTTCGGATCCTTCTCCGCGGGGTCGAGCGCGCCGAGCTCCTGGAGGAGCTGCACGCCGTCGCGGATGTTGCGGTGGTCCGGCGGGTCGATGAAGGGGAACTTCTCGATGTCGCCGAGCCCGGCGGCGGTCATCTGGAGGATGACGGAGGCCAGGTTCGTCCGCAGGATCTCCGCGTCGGTGAACTCCGGGCGGGTCAGGAAGTCGTCCTCGGAGTACAGCCGGATGCAGATGCCGTCCGAGGTACGGCCGCAACGGCCCTTGCGCTGGTTGGCGCTGGCCTGCGAGATCCGCTCGATCGGCAGCCGCTGCACCTTCGTGCGATGGCTGTAGCGGGAGATGCGGGCGTTGCCCGGGTCGATCACGTACTTGATGCCGGGGACGGTCAGCGAGGTCTCGGCGACGTTGGTGGCCAGCACGATCCTGCGGCCGGTGTGGCGCTGGAACACCCGGTGCTGCTCGGCGTGCGACAGGCGCGCGTAGAGGGGGAGCACCTCGGTGTTGCGCAGGTTCCGTTTGCCGAGCGCGTCGGCGGTGTCGCGGATCTCGCGCTCGCCGGAGAGGAAGACCAGGACGTCGCCGGGGCCCTCGCCCTGGAGCTCGTCCACGGCGTCGCAGATCGCGGTGATCTGGTCGCGGTCGGCGTCGTCGCCGTCCTCCTCCAGGAGGGGCCGGTAGCGGACCTCGACCGGATACGTTCGCCCGCTGACCTCGATGATCGGGGCCTCGCCGAAGTGGCGCGAGAAGCGTTCCGGGTCGATGGTCGCGGAGGTGACGACGACCTTCAGATCGGGGCGCCTGGGCAGCAGCCGGGCCAGATAGCCGAGGAGGAAGTCGATGTTCAGCGACCGCTCGTGGGCCTCGTCGATGATGATCGTGTCGTAGGCGAGCAGCTCGCGGTCCGTCTGGATCTCGGCGAGCAGGATGCCGTCCGTCATCAGCTTGACGAAGGTCGCGTCCGGGTTCACCTGGTCCGTGAAGCGGACCTTCCAGCCGACGGTCTCGCCGAGCGGTGTCTTCAGCTCGTCGGCGATCCGCTCGGCCACCGTGCGCGCGGCGATCCGGCGCGGCTGGGTGTGCCCGATCATGCCCCGGAGTCCCCGGCCCAGCTCCATGCAGATCTTGGGGATCTGGGTGGTCTTGCCGGAGCCGGTCTCACCGGCGACGATCACGACCTGGTGGTCGCGTATCGCCTCCAGGATCTCGTCCTTCTTCTGGCTGACCGGAAGCTGTTCGGGGTACGTGAGGGCAGGCATCCGGCCGGCCCGCTGCTCAAGCCGCCCGGCTGCCTTGTCCGCCTGGGCGGCGATCTCGTCCAGCACGGCCCGCTGGGCCTCGGGCTTGCGGATGCGGCGGGCGCCTTCGAGGCGGCGGCCGAGCCGGTTCGCGTCGCGGAGCGAGAGCTGCGCGAGCCGGGACTGGAGATCGGCGAAGGAAGTAGACATACGGATCCCAGGATCTCACCCGCGCCGGAGGAAGGGCGAACCCATTTCGGGCGGCGCTCCCCGGTGGGCCGTCGGCGACCTTCGGGAGACTTCCGGGAACGACGAAGGCCCCGTCCACCGGACGGGGCCTTCGGGAAGTGGCTGGGGCCGGGATCGAACCGGCGACCTATCGCTTTTCAGGCGATCGCTCGTACCAACTGAGCTACCCAGCCACAAGGTTTCACGTGAAACCTCAGCGGTCCTGACGGGATTTGAACCCGCGGCCTCCACCTTGACAGGGTGGCGAGCACTCCTAACTGCTCCACAGGACCAAGCAATGCGCGAGACAAGTCTCGCACACGTTCAAGCGTGCCCCCAACGGGATTCGAACCCGTGCTACCGCCTTGAAAGGGCGGCGTCCTGGGCCACTAGACGATGAGGGCTAAGGGCCCACCTGCGCGCCTTGCAGCGCGTCGGGGACGTGAGAAGCATATGGGATGCCGGGGGCGTTCGCCAAAACGGTTTACGGCGAAGGGGTCGGCGCGGTCGGGGAGGGGCTCGTGAGGGCCGGCTTCTGCTCGGGCAGATGGCGGCTGACCTCGGCCGTCGTCAGTCCGAGGCCGCCCAGGGTGATCTCGTCCCAGGCTTGCAGGCGGCGGGTGGAGCGGTCCAGATAGAGCACCGACGCGAGCACCTGTTCCGGCTTCTTGTTCTGGACGGCCCGCAGTCCGCCACCGCCCGTGGAGCCCTCGATCATCAGCCGGGTGCCGCCCTTCAGGACCTCGTTCTGCCGGTGGTGCACATGGCCCGCCAGCGCCAGCGGCACCTCGCCGTCCGTCTCCTTCACCGCCTCCGGCTCATGGGCGACGGCGATGTCGACGGGGGTGCCGGACCGCTGCTGCTCGCGCAGGGCGGCGGCGAGCGTGCGGCCGGCCACGCTCTGGACGTCCCCCGCCTGCTCGGGGCCCGTGCGGTCCGGGGTGAACTGCGGGTCCCCGACCCCGGCGACCCGGAGCCCGCCGACGGTGACGGCCCGGCCCTGGTCCAGGACGTGCACGTTCGGGAAGCGCTTCTTGTTGGACAGGTACTTCTGCGTCACCGGCGAGTCGTGGTTCCCGCGCACCCAGACATAGGGAGCGCCGAGATCGGCGATGGGGTCCAGGAAGCTGTTCTCGACGGCGGTGCCGTGGTCCATCGTGTCGCCGGAGTCGATGATCACGTCGATGTCGTACTGCTCCACGAGCGAGCCGATGATGTGCCACGCGGCCGGGTTGAGATGGACGTCCGAGACGTGCAGGACGCGCAGGGTCGCCGGGTCCGGGCTGTAGACGGGGAGCGTCGAGGTGGCGTCGTACAGCTTGGTGACGTTGGTGACCAGGCGGGCCAGCTCCTGCTGGTAGACGTCGAAGTCGCTGACGATCGAGCGGGCGTCGCCGACGACCGAGGGGGCGCTGGAGAGCAGCCCGGAGAACTTGGGCTCCAGCACCGACTTCGGGTTCCAGGTGGCGTACGCGCCGACGCCGGACGCGGCCAGCAGCGCGAGGGCCAGGCCCCCGGCGGCCAGGGCCCGGCGCGGCCGCCGGTAGACCACGAGGCCCAGCGCCGTCGCCCCGGTCACCACCGCCACGCAGGAGCGCAGGGCCAGCTCGCGGGTGCCCGACGCGACGTCCGACGTGACCTCGTCCTCCAGTCCGGCCAGCCGTTCGGGGTGCTGGACCAGGGCCTGCGAGCGGACCGGGTCGAGCCGGTCCACGTCCACGTCGAGGCGGACCGGGGCGTGGTGCGAGTCCAGTTCCAGGGCGCCGAGCGGGGAGACGTTGATCTTGGTGCCGCCGCTGAGCGAGGGCCGCAGGGTCATCGTCGTGTCCATCGGGCCCACGGTCGTCCGGACGCTGCCCACCGCGAGCAGCCCGAGCCAGGCGCCGAACAGCACCACGACGACCATGCCGAGCGCGCGGACGAACGGGCGGGAAGGGGCGAAGGGTCCATCGGTGGCGCGGCGGGGTATCGGGCGGCGGAAGGGGAGTCGGGCGCGGGCCATTGGGTGCCCCTGCCCCAGTCGTGGTGCGGGTATGCCCGGTGCGGGGACCTGGGCGGTCGGGGTGGCCGTACGGGACAATGGCCGGGTGCTGGAGATGACGCGGGAAGCGTTCGAGGAACTGGTCGCCGAGGCACTGGACCGGATTCCGCCGGAGTTGACCCGGCTGATGGACAACGTCGCGGTCTTCGTCGAGGACGAGCCGGAGTCCGACGACCCGGAACTGCTCGGCCTGTACGAGGGCACGCCGCTGACCGAGCGGGGTGAGTGGTACGCGGGCGTGCTGCCGGACCGGATCACGATCTACCGGGGTCCGACGCTGCGGATGTGCGAGACGCGCGAGGACGTGGTGGCCGAGACGGAGATCACCGTCGTCCATGAGATCGCCCACCACTTCGGCATCGATGACGAGAGGCTGCACGCGCTCGGTTACGGGTGAGCCGGGTGCGGGGCGCCGGTGGTGAAGGAGTCGGCCCGGCGGGCGTGTCCCGGGCGGGGTCAAGGGAGTTGGGCACAACGCACTCGGCTCGTTCATGTCAGGCCCCGTCCTTCCTCGCGCCCCCGGAGGTGCCCCCGTGCGCCAGTTCTCCGTCCCCGTCCGCTGGGCAGCGGTCACCGCTGTCACGCTCGCCACGTCCACCGGCTGTATGAGCGTCGGCTCCGACGGGGCGGAACCGGCGCCCTCGCGGTCCGCCGAGCCGAAGGGCGCCTCGGCCGAGCCGAACGGCTCCACGGTGACGGGGACCGGCCGCTCCCGGTTCGGCGGCGCCGGTGCGCAGTCCGAGCGCCGGGGCGCCGGGCCGAGCGCTTCCGCGTCGCCCTCCGGGAGCGCGCCGGCCGCCGAGGGGTCCGGGGGCGGGGCGGAGAAGGGCGAGGGCCGGGGCCGGGCAGCCCGTCCCCCCGTACCGGCGGGTCCGGCCGAGTCCGCGCCGCCGGAACCCTCGGCGCCGGCCGGCCCCGACCCCGAACCCGGTCCGCAGGACCCGGCGGACACGCCCGCGCCGCCGGACCCGCAGGAGCCCGAGCCGGAGCCCTCGGAGCCCGCACCTCCGGCGCCCTCGGCGTCTCCGGCGGCTCAGTTCCGTACCGACGCCCTGGGGTGGCCGGACGAGGTGGCGGAGCTGCGTACGCCGGAGGCATCACCGCAGGTGGGACCGGCCTGAGGGGAGGGGCGGGAGGAGGCGGGTTGCGCGATGGGGGTGAGAGTGCGTATGGTGGTAGATCGTTTGATCCCATTGCCCGGCGCCGACACAGAAGAGCGCCGTGTGGCGCGTACTCTCCCTTGCCGTGGCTGGACCGCATTGAGGCGGTCGACATTGCGAAATCACGGAGTTATGGGCGCGTGCCGAGACTCCGGAAGGTTTCGCATTTCGCATGTCAATTTCCAGTTCTGACCACACCGTCATGCCCGAGAACGTCGAGAACGACGAGCTCACCGCTGTCGCCGAGGCCGTCGTGGCCGAAGCCGCCGAGGCCGCTGAGCCGACCGTCACCTTCGCCGACCTGGGCCTGCCCGAGGGCATCGTCCGCAAGCTCGCGCAGAACGGTGTGACCACGCCCTTCCCGATCCAGGCGGCGACCATCCCGGACGCCCTGGCCGGCAAGGACATCCTGGGCCGCGGCCGTACCGGCTCCGGCAAGACCCTCTCCTTCGGTCTGCCGACCCTCTCCGCCCTGGCGGACGGCCGCACCGAGAAGAAGAAGCCCCGCGCGATCATCCTCACCCCGACCCGTGAGCTCGCGATGCAGGTCGCGGACGCGCTTCAGCCGTACGGCGACGTGCTCGGCCTGAAGATGAAGGTCGTCTGCGGCGGTACGTCGATGGGCAACCAGATCTACGCCCTGGAGCGCGGCGTCGACATCCTCGTCGCCACCCCGGGCCGACTGCGCGACATCATCAACCGCGGCGCGTGCTCGCTGGAGAACGTCCAGGTCGCCGTCCTCGACGAGGCCGACCAGATGTCCGACCTGGGCTTCCTGCCCGAGGTCACCGAGCTGCTGGACCAGATCCCCGGCGGCGGCCAGCGCATGCTCTTCTCCGCCACCATGGAGAACGAGATCGGCACGCTGGTCAAGCGCTACCTGAGCAACCCGGTCACCCACGAGGTCGACTCCGCCCAGGGCAACGTCTCGACCATGTCGCACCACGTCCTCGTCGTGAAGCCGAAGGACAAGGCGCCGGTCACCTCCGCGATCGCCGCCCGCAAGGGCCGCACGATCATCTTCGTCCGCACCCAGCTGGGCGCCGACCGCATCGCCGAGCAGCTCGTCGACGCGGGCGTCAAGGCGGACGCGCTGCACGGCGGCATGACGCAGGGCGCGCGCACCCGGGTCCTGGAGGACTTCAAGAAGGGTTACGTCAACGCGCTCGTCGCGACCGACGTCGCCGCGCGCGGCATCCACGTCGACGGCATCGACCTGGTCCTGAACGTGGACCCGGCCGGTGACCACAAGGACTACCTGCACCGCTCGGGGCGTACCGCCCGTGCCGGCAAGTCCGGTGTGGTCGTCTCGCTGGCCCTGCCGCACCAGCGCCGCCAGATCTTCCGCCTGATGGAGGACGCGGGCGTCGACGCCTCCCGCCACATCGTGCAGGGCGCGGGCGTCTTCGAGCCGGAGGTCGCCGAGATCACCGGTGCCCGTTCGCTCACCGAGGTCCAGGCCGACTCCGCGAACAACGCCGCGAAGCAGGCCGAGCGCGAGGCCGCCGAGCTGACCAAGCAGCTGGAGCGCGCGCAGCGCCGCGCCGTCGAGCTCCGCGAGGAGGCCGACCGCCTGGTGGCGCGTGCCGCCCGTGAGCGCGGGGACGACCCCGAGGCCGCCGTGGCCGAGGTCACCGCCGAGGCCGAGGCCGCCCTCGCGGCTGCCGCCGCCTCCGTGCCGGAGCAGCCGGCCGTGCGCGAGGACCGCCGCGACGAGCGGGGCAACTATGAGCGCCGTGACAACCGCGGTGGCGGCTACCGGGGCAACGACCGCCGCGACGACCGCGTCGGCGAGCGCTCCGGCCGTCCCGCCGGCCAGAGCGGCTACCGGGGCAACAGCGACCGCCCCTCGTTCCGCAGCAGCAACGACCGTCGTGACGACCGTCCTTCGGGCGGCTTCCGCTCCGGTGGCGACCGCCGGGACGACCGTGGTGGCCGTTCCTTCGAGCGCCGCGACGACCGTCCGTCGTTCAACCGCGACCGTCGTGACGACCGTCCTTCGGGCGGCTTCCGCTCCGGTGGCGACCGCCGGGACGACCGTGGTGGCCGCTCCTTCGAGCGCCGCGACGACCGTCCGTCGTTCAACCGCGACGACCGTCCTTCGGGCGGCTTCCGCTCCGGCGGCGGCGACCGTCCGTTCAACCGCGACCGTCGTGACGACCGCCCGTCCGGTGGCTTCCGCTCCGGCGGCGACCGCCCGAACGGCCGCCGCGACGACCACCGTTCGACCGGCACCAACACCGGCTCCTTCGGTCGCCGCGACGACAAGCCGCGCTGGAAGCGCAACGGCTGATCGTCGGGACGCCTGACTGCTGAGCAGGGCCCGCACACCACTTCGGTGGTGTGCGGGCCCTGCTGCGTTGAACGGGTTCGAAATCGTCTTCCGGTGCCTGTGAGGCTGCTGTTAAAGTCAGCGCACTCGCATGAGGGGTTGGGGCCGGGGGGCTTTCACACTTCGCACAGACCGCGGCACATGCTGCCGCGTCCTCCTCATGCTCTTGAAGCACCCAGGAGGGGCTCGTCTTGAGACGCCGTACGGCCGTGAGAAGTGCTGTCGCGATGATCGCGGCGCTGGGGATCGGGGCGGCGTTCGTGCCTCCCTCCGCCGGCGCCGGGGCTTCGCCGCCCGCCGGGATCGTCATCCCCGCGGAGCAGAACCAGAACCCCAACGCGGCCCGCCTGGTGGGCGCCGGGGCGACCGGGTATCTGTGGGGGCAGGCAGGAGAGGGCTACAACTGGACCTCGTACGCCGACGGGTCCACGCGAGCCGTCCCGGTGCCGGACAAGCAGCGGGTGGCCACGGTGGCAGGCACGGACGTCGTGACCTTCACCGGTTTGGCGTCGCCCGTCCAGCGGGACATGCGGAGCGGGCAGGAGTGGTCCCTGCCGATCCCCTCGGGGTGGCGCTACGCCGGCACCTACGGCGGCACGGTCGTCACGACCGCCACCACCGAGGGCAAGCCGGGACTGCGGCAGCTGTCCTGGGAGAACGGCCAGGTGGTGGAGACCCCGGTGGCCGGACGGGGCCAGGTCGCTGTACGTCCAGGAGCACGGCAGCGCGGACGGCGTGTTCGTCGAGGCGACTGTGAACAGCCGACGGGTCGTGTACCGGCTGGACGGGTCGGGACTGCACCCGACGGCCCTCCTCGACAGCTGGGTGACGCCCGGAGGACAGCGGGTGGTCCAGCGGTTCGGCGACACGGACACCTACCGCGTGTGGGACCTGACGGACCTCTCGAAGCCCGCCCACGAGATCACCCTCACAGATGCGGGTGGCGAGAAACTGCTCGGCGTGGTCGGCGACGAGGTCCTGTACACCCGGCCGTCGGCGACCGGCGGGGACACCGCGACCGACCACACCGTCCTCGCGGTCCCGGTGACCGGCGGCCCGGAGCGCGTGGTCCTCGACCGTGCCGCGGCGATCCCGGTGGTCGAGCCCGACGGAACGATGCTGCTGGGCAGGGCGAGCGGGAGTCAGGACGCGGCCAGTTCCGTGTACGCGCTGCGGGCGGGCGCGGAAGGCAGGGTCACCACGGCGAAGGTGGCCGACGTCGCCGCGATCGCCACCGTCGTCGAAGGCATGAGCATGGCTCAGGGGCGCCTGCACACCGTCGACAGGATCCCGTTCGGCCAGGCGCGGCTGCGCCGGAACCGACGTCTCGACGAGCGGCGGTCCGACGGCCGGTCCGCGCGTGGACCGGGGGCTGTTCAACCAGTACGCGGGCTGTGACTGGGACTGGTGCGAGGAGGTCCAGTCCACAGGTGACGGCCGGCTGGCGTACCAGGGCATCAACGGCGAGGGGCTGAGCGTCCTCGACGAGTCGGCGTCCCTGCCGGCCCGGAAGGTCAACGACCAGTCCACGTACCAGCAGCCGCACGACACGATGCAGGCTTCCGGCCGCTACACCGTGGCAAGGATTCCCGGACCGTCTTCGGAGGACTCCCGCCCGCGCCTGCAGGTCATCGACCTGGACACCGGGAAGCCGGTCTACACGGGCCCCGCCCAGAACGCGTATATGCCGGCGTTCGCGATCGACGGATCCACGCTGTGGGTGGAGGGCGCCTCGCAGGGCGTCGTCCAGGCGCTCGACGTACGCACCGGAGAGAACGTCAACAGCGTCGACGTCGGCGACTGCGACCTCACGGATCTTCGCGCCAACGGCACCGACCTCTACTGGGAGTGCGCGACCGGCACCTCCGGCGTCTACGGCACCGTCACGAAGAAGTCGGTCCGCCTCCCCGCCCACGGGGACGCGATGCTCGGTGACGGCTACGTCGGATGGGAGAAGGACGGGGTCCTCTCCGTCACCGATGTGCGGGGCACGACGGGCACCCACGTCGTCGGCCGGCCGGCCAATCCCGCGCAGGGCGAGGGATGGACCGTTGACCGGTTCGGCGGTCCGCTCGCCTTCGCCGACACGGACGGCAGGGTGCACGTGGTCCCGTCCGGTGTGACGGCCTCCGCACTGTCCGTCCGCGACGTCGCCGTCGCGGCATCGGCGAACGTCGCGAGCGCTCCCTGGTCACCCCGCTGGTGGCTGTCGAAGCCCGCGTCGTCCTGGCAGTTGACGCTGAAAAACGCCGCGACGGGGGCCACGGTCCGCACGCTGGCCGGTGGCGAGGCGCGGGGCCTGGTGAAGGCCGGGTGGGACGGCAAGGACGCGGGTGGCCGGTTCGCGGCCAACGGCGCGTACAGCTGGACGCTGACCGCGAAGCCCGCCGACGGCGAGGGCGCGGCGCTGTCCGCCTCGGGCACGGTCAAGCTGACCGGCGGGGCCGCCGTGCCCCGGGACTTCGTCGGCAACGACGGGTACGGGGATCTGCTCGCGTTCACCTCGGCAGGGAAGGCCGACTGGCGGGCCGGTACCGGGACCGGGGCCGGGCGGGTCGAGGACAAGGTGTCGGGCACCGGCTGGACGGGCGGCGACACCGTCACCGCCGCCGTGCCGTTCGAGGACATCAGCGGCGACCGGTGCAACGACGTGCTGGTCCGTACGGAGGCGGGCGAGCTGCGCGCGTACAAGCCGGGCTGCGGGGCCGCGCTCAAGCCCACCACGCCGTACACGAAGATTGGCACCGGCTGGAACATGTTCGACGCCCTGACCTCGCCCGGCGACATGTCGGGCGACGGGCGCGCCGATCTGCTCGGCCGGACGCCCTCCGGCGACCTGTACTTCTACAAGAGCAAGGGCAACGGCCTCTTCGAGCCCCGGGTGACGATCGGCTACGGCTGGCAGGGGTACCTCCTGGCCGGCATGGGCGACCTGGACGGCGACGGCAAGGGCGACCTGGTGGCCCGCGACCGCTCGGGCGACGTGTGGCGCTACCCCGCCACCGTCAACGGCACACTCGGGACCCGTACCAAGATCGGGTACGGCTGGACCATGTACGACACGATGGTCGGCTCCGGCGACCTGAACGGCGACGGCCGCGCGGATCTGCTGGCCCGCGACACGGCCGGCGTGCTGTGGAGCTATCGCGGTGACGGCAAGGGCGCGCTGGCGGCGCGTACCAAGGTCGGCGGCAGCTGGCAGACGTACAAGAACCTCTTCTGATCACTCACTCGACCTCCGGGCTTCCCGGAAAGGAACTTCTCTTGACCGTGTTCATACGCGGGCGCGTCGCGCTCGTGGGCGCCGTGGCCGGGGCGACCGTCCTCGCCACGGCCGCCGTGCCGGCGAGCGCCGCCGACCCCTCCCCGGCCACCGTGGCGACGACCGGGGTGTACGGCCTCGACTTCGCGGGCGGACGGCTGGTGACGACGGAGCTGAGCGCCGCCGGCGACCGCAGGGTGTACGAGCGCCGGGTGTCCGCCGACGCCACGACCGTGGGGGCACGCGAGAGCCGTGTCTTCGCCGGGACGTACGCCAACGGCGCGTACGTCAGGACCGTGCCGTGTGACAACGGCGGTTGCGTCGAGCTGGTCGCTTCGGGCCACGGTGACGTCGGCGTGGTGTTCGTCGACGGCGACGACGCCGGTACCGAGCAGGTGCAGTTCTGGGCGCCCGGAAGCTCGTTCCACGGTGGTGACGTCAGCTACCCCGTGGGCACCGCGCGGATCGTGGACATGACCGGGCGTGCCTACGTCGTCAACGGTGGCTCCCCCGCCAAGCAGCGGGCGGGGATGTACCCGAGCTACACCAACACCGCCGACGACATCGTCCGCACCCCGGGTGCGGCCTCCGTCTGGGGCACCGCGCTGTGGGCGGCGACCACCGCCACCGGGGCGCTCACCGCGACCGACCTGGAGACGAAGAAGGTCGTGGAGACGGCGGCCACCGGCGCCCCCTGCGTGATCAAGGAGGTGCGCGCGGTCGGCCGCTGGGTCTACTGGAACTGCGGGACGACCGGTGCGGCGGGCGTGTACGACCGTACGGCGAAGAAGTCGATCACCGTGCCGTCCGGGCCCGCCCTCGTGGGCGACGGCTACCTCGTCCGGCACGACCGGAGCGCCGGCGAGCTGCTGCTCACCGACTTCCACACGGGCAAGGCGGCCGCCCCGCGCGTGATTGCGGCGCTCCCCGCGGGGAAGACCGCCGACCAGCGGCGGCTGACCTGGGCGGTGGACAAGTTCGGCGGCGACATCGCGTATCTCGACGCCGCGCAGACGCTCCACATCGTGCCCAGCGGGGTGCCCGCGCAGCCCCTCGCGAAGATCGCCTCCCATGTCGGCGACCCGTACATGGACTTCAAGGGTGTGAACGGGCTCGAGGCGTGGAACAGCACCTGGCAGTTCAACAAGCCCGTCACCTGGACGTACACCGTCAAGGACTGGACGGGCCGCACGGTGCGCACCCTCAAGGGCGGTGACGGGACCGAGGCGGACGTCAACTGGGACGGCCTGACGGACGCGGGCAAGCACACGGGCAACGGCCAGCACACCTGGACCCTGACGGCGACGCCCGAGGACGGTGCGGGGAAGTACACCACCACCGGGACCATCGAGGTGAGCGGTGGCGCGCAGGGCTTCCACGACCAGGGCGGCCGCAGCATCGGCGACCTCGTCACCCTCAACTCCTACGGCGACGTGACCATCCAGTTCGGGCAGACGTCCGGCGTCTTCAGCGGCAAGAAGTCCGGCACCGGCTGGCCGGCCGGCACCCTCGCCGTGCCCTTCGCGGACACCGGCAGCGACCGCTGCTCCGAGCTGTTCGTCCGGATGCCCGGCGGCGAACTGCGCCGGTACGAGGGCAGCTGCGGGACCTCCGGCTACAAGCCGACCGGCAAGCACACCGTGATCGGCGGCGGCTGGCAGCAGTACGACGTACTGACGTCGCCCGGCGACCTGAACGGCGACGGGCGGGCCGACCTCGTGGCCCGTCAGACGTCCACCGGCGACATCTACTTCTACGCGGGCACGGCCGCCGGGAAGTTCCTCCCGAAGACGAGGATCAACACCGACTGGCGCACGTACGCGCAGATCACCGGCGTCGGCGACATCACCGGCGACGGCATCCCCGACCTGCTCGGCCACGACCGCAACGGCGGCCTGTGGCGCTACAACGGCCTGGGCAACGGCCGCTTCGCCGCGCGCGTGAAGGTGTTCACCGACTGGGGCCGCTCGTACAACACCATGGTCGGCGTCGGCGACCTGAACGGCGACGGCCGGAACGACATCGTCGTACGCGACTCGGCGGGCAAGCTGTTCCGGAACAACGGCAACGGCAAGGGCTCATTCGGAGCCCGTACGCAGATCGCCACCGGCTGGCAGACGTACAAGGGCATCTTCTGAGCCTGAGCCCGTGAGCCCGCCCCCACCGAGGTGACGGGGCCGCGCCGCCGATACCCGATCGGCTGCGCGGCCGGGGCGGGCTATGCTCGGGGGTGATCTGCCGAGGGCCGTTAGCTCAATTGGTCAGAGCAGCGGACTTTTAATCCGTTGGTTGTGGGTTCGAGTCCCACACGGCCTACTCGTGGCCCCGGGCAGCGCGTGCGCTGCCCGGGGCTCTTTCGTGTGCCGGGGTGTGCGGCGCCCGGTGCGTCAGACCAGGAGCTTCGACTTCGCCCGCTGGTACTCCTCCTCGGTGATCGCGCCCTTGTCCTTGAGGTCGGCGAGCTTCGACAGGTCCTCGACATGGCCGCCCTTGTGGCCGCCGCCCTCCGTACCCGCCGCGTCCCTGATGTACGCCTTGAAGGCTGCGTCGCGTTCCTTCGCCTCCTGGACGTCGCGCTTGCCCATGGACTTGCCGCGCGCGATCACGTAGATCAGCACGCCCACATAGGGCAGTACCAGCGCCAGGATCAGCCAGCCGGCCTTGCCCCAGCCGCTCAGGTCATGGCTGCGGAAGATGTCCATGATGACCCGGAAGAGGAGGAAGAGCCACATGATCCAGAGGAAGAACCAGAGCATCGTCCAGAACAGGTTGAGCAGGGGATAGTCGTCCATCGTCCACTCCCGGATCCGCGTCGGGTTGCTGAATCTGAAAACAGTCATATCACCGCATTCACCCCATTGCCCGTTGGTGTGGGCCGAGGGGTGGAGGGGTGCGCGGGCCGAGGCGGCCGGGCCGTGGTCATGAGGGCCCCGAACATGACGTAGAGTTGGGTTCACCGACGCGGGGTGGAGCAGCTCGGTAGCTCGCTGGGCTCATAACCCAGAGGTCGCAGGTTCAAATCCTGTCCCCGCTACTGAAACATCGGGCCCGGCACGCAAGCAGCGTGCCGGGCCCGATGCATTGTCGGCGCCCCGCCCCCTCGCCCCATCGGCGGCCGAGGAGTCGCCCGCCGGCCGGGCAGCGGCGAGGCTGGGGGAGGGTGCGCGGTACCGGCCGCGGCGGCACCGGGCAGGAGACCGCAGGTGGGGAAGTGGACGCGACGGTGGCGAGGGCGTGACGGCGCGGGCAGCCGCCGCTTCGTCCGGGTGCTGCCCGCCGCGATGATCGTCGTGGGGGTGGCCTTCGACTACTTCACCCCGCCCGCCTTCACCGCAGTCCCGATATTCGCGGCCGCCCCGCTGATCGCCGCGCCGTTCTTCGGTCTCGGCGCCACCCTCCGGATCGGGCTCGCCGGGGTCGTCGCGATCGCCGCGATGCGGCTCTACACCGGGGACCTACCGGGCGCGGTCCCGTTCATCGAGATGCTCACCGTGCTGACGGTCGCCTTCCAGGCCGGGGTGATCAACCGGGTCGTGCGGCGCGGGAACGATCAGCTGGCATCCGCCCGGATCATCGCCGAGACGGCCATGCGGGCCGTGCTGCCCGCCCCGCCCGAGCGGATCGGCGGACTCCAGGTGGCCGCGCGGTACGAGGCGGCGCAGGCGGACGAGTTCGTCGGGGGCGACCTCTTCGCGGCCGCTGACACTCCGTACGGCGTACGGCTGGTGTTGGGCGATGTGCGCGGGAAGGGGCTGGAGGCGGTCGGCGCGGTGGCGGTGGTGATCGGGGCGTTCCGGGAGGCGGCCGAGCAGGAGAAGTCGCTGGAGGGCGTGGCGCAGCGGCTGGAGCGCGCGCTGGCGCGTGAGTCGGTACGGCGGAGCAATCTGGACGCGTTCGAGGGGTTCGTGACCGCCGTGCTCGCGGAGATCCCGCCGGGCGCGGAGCACGTACGGATCGTGAACCGCGGCCATCCGGATCCGCTGCTGCTGCACGGGGACGGGGCGGTGGAGGCACTGACGCCCTCGGAGCCCGCGCTTCCGCTGGGCATGGACCTGGGGGTGCGGCCGGACCGCTCGGACGAGTGGGAGCTGCCGGCCGGCGGGACGCTGCTGTTCTACACGGACGGCCTGTCGGAGGCCCGGGACGCCGACGGTGTCTTCTACGACCCCGCGGAGCGGCTGGGCGGGCGGCTCTTCCCCGGCCCGGAGGAGCTGCTGTCCGCGCTGACCGACGACGTACGGCTGCATACGGGGGGCGAGTCGACCGACGACATGGCGCTGCTCGCGGTGGCCAGGCCGGCGAAGGGGCAGCCCGACCGGCGCAGGACGGTGAAGATCGTCAAGCGGGGTACCACGCTCAGTGACTGAGGGGCGCCGCTCCGCATAACAGTTGACGCAACGTCAGAAAACGCGTAGTGGCTGAACGCCGATCAACTCGCCCGATTCCACCCTGTTGTGCCCCGTAAGTCCAGGCCGAGCACGTGAACGATCAGTGGGAACAGCTTGGAATCGGAGCCGTCTGTCTATTAACGTTCGATAACGCAGCGCGGTTGTCCCAGCCGTCGTCAGGACGGCGCCGCGCGCGTGCGCCGAATTCCGCAAGGGAACCGGGGAACCACCTACATGGGGTGAATCGGGCATCGTCGTCTTCACAAGAGGCGAAGGAACCCGTAGGAGACCTTCCTGCTCCGAACCCGTCAGCTAACCCGGTAGGCGAGAAGGAAGGAAAGGAGCGCGCCCGCGTGGCGTCCAACAAGCCTGCCCCCGAATCGCCTTCCCGGTTCGTGCCCGAGTACGGCGCCGACTTCGCGTCCGGCCCCGGCACCGCCTACATCCCGGAACAGGGCGGTGACTACGTGACCGATCAGGGCAACGGCTTCGCCACCGGCGCCGGTTTCGGCAGCGGCTTCCGCGCCGACGACGCCGACTCCGAGCGGACCTGGGAGGAATGGAACCCCACCGAGGAGTCCGTCCGCCCCGTCCGCGGCAAGCACCGTGTCGCCAAGCAGCGCAATGGTCTGGCCCGTAGCTCCACCGTCCTCGGCGTCGGTGTCATCGCGGCCGTCGGCGCGGGCGGCATGGCCACCGCGCAGAGCAAACCGCCGGTCTCCATCTCTCTTCCCGATTCCATCGCGGACAATCTCCCCGACGCCAAGTCCCTTCCCGGCGTAGGCGCGTTGTTCTCCGGCGAGAGCGAGGCCGAAACCCCCGCGACCGCCACCGCCGCCGCCCCGCTGACCACCGCCGGCATCACCACCACCGAGGCCGAGCAGGGCACCACGGACGCCGGCGAGGCGTTGCGCGCCCGCATCCTCCAGCAGGCCGAGCAGCAGCAGGGTGCCGCCGACGCCGAGGCGAAGGCGGCCGAGGAGAAGGCCGCTGCCGAGAAGGCGGCCGCCGAGGCGAAGAAGCAGCAGGACGAGGCCGAGGCCAAGGCCGCCGCCGAGAAGAAGAAGGCGGAGGAGGAGGCGAAGAAGAAGGCCGAGGCCCTGCGCCTGGCCAAGCTCGCCGCCAGCTACGCCATCCCCACCTCCTCGTACACGATCACCTCGACGTTCGGCGAGGCCGGTTCGATGTGGTCCTCCGGCTACCACACGGGCCTCGACTTCGCGGCCCCGACCGGCACCCCGATCAAGGCCATCCACACCGGCACCATCAAGTCGGCCGGCTGGTCCGGCGCCTACGGCTACCGCACGGTGCTGGAGCTGGAGGACGGCACCGAGCTGTGGTTCTGCCACCAGTCCTCGATCGGCGTCACGGTCGGCCAGAAGGTCACCACCGGCGACACCATCGGCCGCGTCGGCGCGACCGGCAACGTGACCGGCCCGCACCTCCACCTGGAGGTCCACACCCCGGACGGCACCGGCATCGACCCGATGGCCTGGCTGCGCGCCCGCGGTCTGACCGTCTGAGGTCTCCTCTCTTCCGGCGCCCCGGCCCTTCCCCGCATACGCCCGGCCGCCCTTCCCGCACGCGGCCTTCCGAACCCCGGCAGCCCTGACGCATACCCCCCCCGACGTCAGGGCTGCCGGTTCGCGTGGCCGCGGGCCGCCGGATGTAGACGGCACGGAATGGCGAGTGGGCCGGAATAGCGAGCGGGCCGGAAGCCGTTGTTCCACTCATGACTTCACTGCGCAATCTCGGCCCGTCCGGCCTCCAGGTCTTCCCGCTCTGCCTCGGTGGAAACGTCTTCGGCTGGACCGCGGACGAGGACCAGTCCTTCGCCGTTCTCGACGCGTACGCGGCGGCCGGCGGCAACTTCGTGGACACCGCCGACGCCTACTCGCACTGGGTTCCCGGCAATGAGGGCGGCGAGTCCGAGACCGTCATCGGCAAGTGGCTCGCCTCGCGCGGCAACCGGTCCGATGTCGTGGTGGCCACCAAGGTCGGTGCCCTCCCCGGCTACAAGGGCCTCTCGGCGCCCACCATCAAGTCGGCCGCCGAGGAGTCGCTGCGCCGGCTCGGCACGGACCACATCGACCTGTACTACACGCACTTCGACGACGAGACCGTCCCGGTCGAGGAGATCATCACCGCCCTCGACGAGCTGGTGAAGGAGGGCAAGGTCCGCGAGATCGCCGCCTCCAACATCAGCGCCGCGCGGCTGCGCGCCTCGCTGGACTTCTCCGAACGCGAGGGCCTGGCCCGCTATGTGGCGCTCCAGCCGCACTACAACCTCGTCTCCCGGTACACCTACGAGGGCGAGCTCCAGGACACCGCCGCCGACGCCGGTCTCGCGGCCGTCCCGTATTACGCGCTGGCCTCCGGCTTCCTCACCGGCAAGTACCGCCCGGGGACGACCGTGGACAGCGCCCGCGCCGGAAGCGCGGCCGGTCACCTGGAGTCGGAGCGCGGACAGCGGGTGCTCGCCGCGCTCGACACGGTGGCGCGGGACCGGGACGCCGAGATCGCGACGGTGGCCCTGGCCTGGCTCGCCGCCCGCCCGACGGTCGCCGCGCCGATCGCCTCCGCCCGCACGGTCGACCAGCTGCCCGCCCTGCTGGCGGTGGCCGGGCTCCAGTTGACGGACGAGGAGCTGTCGACGCTGACGGCGGCTTCGGCGTAGGACGCGTTCCGCTCCGCCCGTACGGATCAGGCCGGCGGCCCGCCGGTGTGGGGCGGGGCGGTGTAGGGCTGCTGGCCGTAGGGCTGTGTCGGGTACGGGGCCGGGCTGTTGTACGGGGCGGGGTTGCCGTTGTACGGGGCGGGGTTGCCGTTGTACGGGGCGGGGTTGCCGTACGCGTAAGGCGTGGGCCCGCCCGCGTACGGGCTGCGGGGTGGCCAGGCGGCCGTGTAGCCGGGCGGCCGCCGGTGCGTGGCCCGGGCCGCGTACGCGAGGGCGGGGCCCGCGATCTCACGGCGCTGCCACAGGTGGTGCAGCAGCTCCAGCTCGCGTGCGGTGAAGTCCGGGTCGGCCCTGCCCCGGCCGGCCTGCCGGCGCAGGGAGGCGAGGGACGTCGCGAACGCCTCGTACTCGGCGACCGCGCGTGCCGCCGCCCTGCCGCGCTCCTTCGCCTCCTTGGCGCGGACCCTCGCGTAGTCCGGGTGGTACGGATGGCCGGCGGCGCTCACCGCGTACCGCCGGCGCGCCGCGTTCCTGGCGAGGGCGCGGGCCCGCATGGAGGCGAGGGCGCGGGGCTCCTCGGGGGTGAGCCAGCCGGCTTCGGCGTACGCGGGGAGTTCGACGGCCAGGGAGCGCAGCTCCTTGCGGCGGGCCCGGACCACCTGCCAGGTCACCAGGGAGAAGACCGGGACCATGAACGCCCCGTACACGATGTAGAAGCCGTACCGGCCGAAGGTCGCCGAGCCGTTCCACAGGGCGTGCATGCCCATCGCGAGGACCAGGCCGAGCAGCGGGGCGACGATGAGGCGCACCCGGCGGCCGGGCGCGCTGCTCGCGGCGATCCCGAGACCGATGCCGGTCAGGACGGTGAAGAGCGGGTGGGCGAAGGGCGTCATCACGGCCCGGACCAGGAACGTCACCACGGTCACCGACGCGAAACCGGAGTCCAGTTGCTGGTCCTCGCCGAAGGCGTTGCCCAGATAGAGGATGTTCTCGGTGAAGGCGAACCCCGTCGCCGTGAAGCCGGCGGCGACGACGCCGTCCACGATCCCGGTGAAGTCCCTCCGGCGGAAGAGGAAGAGGAGCAGGACGGCCGCCGCCTTGGCGCTCTCCTCGACCACGGGTGCGATGACCGTGGCGCCGAGGGTGTCCGCGTTCCCCGGATCGCTGTCGGCTATCCACCGGGTCGCGAACGAGTTGGCGAGGATGGCGACCAGGGCCGCCGCGCACGCGCCCCACGCGAAGGCGAACAGCAGATTCCGCCACGGCGTCGGCTCGACCCGGTCCAGCCAGCGGAAGGCGGTCATCAATACCGGGACCGGCAGGACGGCCAGGCCCAGGCCGACGAGGAAGCCCTCGGTGCCGGTCTGGTCGCGGACCAGGGCGAGGATCACCACCCCGCAGAGCGCCAGCAGCGTGAAGATGCCGACCACGCGGAACGTCCGGTTCCGCCAGAGCGGGCCGACGCGGCGCGGCCGGTAACGCCACTGGCCCCGCGCCGGAACGGCGGCCAGGATCTCGCCGACCCGCTGCTCCTGGAGCATCGGGACGGCCGGCTGATCCTGCCGTTGTCGCTGAACAGACCCGTCGGACACCCCTCGACCCTAACGAGCGGGTCCGACAACGGCCATGGTGCCCGTCGGGCTCAGACGCGTGCGAAGAGCAGGTCGTGCACGACGTGGCCCTTCCCCAGACCCTGGCCCTCGAACCGGGTCCGCGGGCGGAAAGCGGGGCGAGGGGCGTAACCGCCGTCGGCCACCGTGTTCTCGAAGAGGGGGTGCGCGGTGAGCACGTCGAGCATCTGCTCGGCGTACGGCTCCCAGTCGGTCGCGCAGTGCACGATCGCCCCGGACTTCAGGGGGCCCGCCACCAGGTCCAGGAACTCCGGCTGGATCAGCCGGCGCTTGTGGTGGCGGGACTTGGGCCACGGGTCGGGGAAGTAGACCCGCAGCCCGTCGAGCGAGTCCGGCTCCAGCATCTCGCGCAGCAGGATGATCGCGTCACCGTTGGCGACCCGGACGTTGGCCGAGCCGTTCCGGTCGGCGAGGCCGAGCAGGTTGCCCTGGCCGGGCGTGTGCACGTCGACGGCGAGGATGCCGGTGCCCGGGTCGTCGGCCGCCATCTGCGCGGTGGCCTCACCCATGCCGAAGCCGATTTCCAGGACCACCGGGAGCCCGTCGAACATGGCGGGCAGGTCGAGGACGCCCAGCCCGTCGATGTCCAGGCCCCACTTGGGCCAGAGCCGTTCCAGGGCGTTCTGCTGGCCGGGCGTGACCCGGCTGCGGCGCGGCTGGAAGCTGCGGATCCGGCGCTCGTGGTGCGAGCCGGCCGGGTCGGCCGCGGGACCGCCGGGGAAGCGGGGCTGCTGGCGCATCCGGCGCGCGCGCTCCAGGGACGCGGCCCGCACGTCGTCGGGGATTCCGGCGGTGGTGGGCACGGTGCCGTCGGGCGTCGGGTGGGAGGGGTTCTTGGGCTCAGACACAATGCCCTGATTCTACGGGGCCGGGCGTCCCGCGACGGCGGGCGCGGGGATCACCCCGCAGCCGCCCGCTCCGGGGGCTTCCAGCCGGCCGCCCGGGCCCGGAGCAGGGCGCGGCGGGCCACCTCGCGGCCGATGGGCAGCGAGGCGGTGGCGGCGGGCGACGGGGCGTTGAGCACGTGCACCGTGTGCGGGGCCTCGCGGATCAGGAAGTCGTCCACCAGGGTGCCGTCCCGCAGCACGGCCTGGGCGCGGACCCCGGCCGGCGAGGGGCGCAGGTCCTCCTCCGTGACCTCGGGCAGGAGGCGGCGGACCGCCTCCGTGAACGCGCGCTTCGAGAGGGAGCGGTGCACCTCACCCGCCCCGTACCGCCAGTGTCTGCGGGCGATGCGCCACGAGCCCGGCCAGCTGAGCGTGTCCATCAGCTCGCGGGGCCGGACGACTGGCCAGCCGTAGCCCTCGCGGGCGGCGGCGGGCACCGCGTTCGGGCCGACGTGGACGGAGCCGTCGAAGCCCCGGGTCAGATGGACGCCGAGGAACGGGAACGCCGGGTCGGGCACCGGATAGACGAGCCCGCGCACCAGCTCGGGCCGCGCCAGCTCGTAGTACTCGCCCCGGAACGGCACGATCCGCATCCCCGGGTCGTCGCCGGCCAGCCGGGCGATCCGGTCGCAGTGCAGTCCCGCGCAGTTGACCAGCACCCTGGCCCGGACCACCAGTCCGTCGGCCGTGCGCACGGCCACGCCCCAGGGGCGGCGGTCGATCGCCGTGACCTCGGCGCCGAAGCGGATCACGCCGCCCGCGCCGCGTACCTCGTCGGCGAGGCGCCCGGCGACCGCCCGGAAGTCGCACACGCCCGTCGTGCCGACCCGGATCGCGGCGAGGCCCCGCACCTTCGGCTCGTACTCGGCGATCTGCGCGGGCCCCAGCTCGCGCACCGGCAGCCCGTGCTCGCGGCCGCGCTGGACCAGGGCGTGCAGCCGGGGCAGCTCGGCGCGGTCCGTGGCGACGATCAGCTTGCCGGTCACCGCGTGGGCGAGGGAGTGCTCCCGGCAGAAGTCGGTCAGCTCGGCGCTGCCGCGCAGCGCGTACCGCGCCTTGAGCGAGCCCGGCGGGTAGTAGATCCCGCTGTGGATCACTCCGCTGTTGCGCCCCGTCTGGTGGCGCGCCGGACCCTTCTCCTTCTCCAGCACGGTCACGCGGGTGCCGGGCGCGGTGCGCGTGAGCGCGTACGCGGCAGACAGGCCGACGATCCCGCCGCCGATCACCAGCACATCGCAGTCGTACGCCGCGTGCGTCATCATCACGCCACCTCCCACCCCGATAGTGCACTGACCCACTGACAACGCACTCAAACCCGTGCGGTCAGCGTGGCGGTTCCCAGGAAGCGGGACTTCCATGCCGAAGTCGGGACTTCTATGCCGGGGCTACCAGAAGAGGGCGGGCGCGCTCGCGCAGCTCCACGACGCGCGGCTCGTCCCCGTACGGTTCCAGGCGGTGCAGCAGGTCGCGTACGTACTCCGTGGTCCGCGCCGATGAGATGCGGCCCGCCACCTCCACGGCCCGGGTGCCCGCCGCGCAGGCGGCGTCCAGATTCCCGGACTCCAGCTCCGCGACCGCCGACACGACGAGCCGCAGCCCGTGCGAGCGGACGAACTCCTCGGTGGGCCGGGACAGCGCCTGCTCGGTGAAGCGCCTGACCTGACGGGGCGCCTTCAGGTCGAGATGGCACTCGGCGGCGTCGGCCGCGAACCGGTCGTACGAGTAGAAGCCGAGCCACGCCGGGTCGGCGTCGCCCTCCCGGGAGCGTTCGAGCCAGCTCTCGGACGCCTTGAGCGCGGCCCCCGCGGCCGGCGCGTCGTTCGCCTTCGCGTGCGCGCGGGCCTCGACCAGGCGGAAGAAGCTCATCGTGCGGGCGGTAGCGAGGCCCCGGTTGCGCTCGACGGCGGCCTGCGCGAGGTCGACGCCCTCGTCGGCGAAGCCGCGGTAGGTCGCCTGGAGCGACATCGACGCCAGGACGTACCCGCCGAGCGGCACGTCGGCCGCCGCCCGCGCGAGGCGCAGCGCCTGGATGTAATACCGCTGGGCCGCTTCCTGCTGGCCGGTGTCGAAGGCCATCCAGCCGGCGAGCCGGGTCAGCTCGGCCGCCGCACCGAACAGCGCACGGCCGACCTCGTCGCTGTACGAGCCGAGGAGGAGCGGGGCCGCGTCCACACGTAAGCACTCCGGGACCATCGAGGAGCGCCAGTCGCCGCCGCCGTATTTGGAGTCCCAGCGGCGTGCGTCCTGGGCGGCCTCGCGGAGTTTGGAGACGTCGCTGTGGCCGACGCGCAGCGAGGAGGCGTCGCCTCCGGATTCGGGACCGGGCTGTGCCGGGATCAGCAGGCTGTGGCCGGTGGCCGCGCCGGTCGCCTGGGCCTGTGATGCGGGTGTGCCCGGCTGGGCGGGCGCGCCGGCGGGGCCGTGCGCCCCCGGTGCGCCGTGCGCGCCGGGGGGCTGCCCCCCGACCGTGGCCGGTGTCCGTGCGACCGACGGGTCGGCGGGGGATATCAGCCAGCGGGACGCGGGTGTGGCGTACGCGCTCACCGAGAACGAGCCGGCGAGCGACTGCCAGATCCCGCCGCTGCCCGCGCGCCGCCCGGCCAGATCCAGCCGGTACAGCTCGGTCGCGGACCGGACGGCCGCGTCCACGTCACGCGGGAACGCCAGGCCGACCTCCGGCGCCGGATCGGCGTCGGCGAGCCCGATCTCGTGCAGCGGGACGGGCCGGCCCAGCTTGGCGCCGATCGCCGCGGCGATGAGATGGGGCGCGGCGCCCTGGGGCACCATGCCCTTGGAGACCCACCGGGCGACCGACGTCTTGTCGTAGCGGAGGGTCAGTCCGCGCTGCGCCCCGAGGTCGTTGACCCGCCGGGCGAGCCCGGCGTTACTGATTCCTGCGAGGGCGAGAACGGTGCCGAGCTTCTCGTTCGGTCCTCGTTGCTCCCTGGACATGGCCACCCCTCGACACACAGACGGCAGCCGCGTCACCGTCTCGGCGCGCGGCATTCGTACCGTGTTCTCCCCAGGGACGAACCCTGTCACTCCGCCCGCACACGCATTTGGCCGTGCCCCGGGGAATATGCCGTCCTGCAGAGAACATCAGTGCACCCAGCGTAGTTCGTCGCATCCCTACCGTTAAGGGCCGGACGTCCGTATGGCGGGATTGTTGTCCGTCCCGGCCACGCGCGGAGTGCTGTAGGGCAAAAGGTGACGGGTGAGGCGTACGGGGCGGTGGAGGCGAACACGCGGCGGAGGAAGGGAAAAGGAAGAGCGGGGGAATGACGGGGGTGCGGGGGAGAGGGAGTGGAGATCGCCGGGGCGGGATGCGGACCGGTAGGTGAGGGTGTGCGATTCCGCTTCGCGGCGGCGGTGCGCGGGCTCCGTCCCGCCGCGCCACCCGCCGCACCTCCCGCCCGCCGACCAGCGCGGACCGGCGCGCGGGGCGTACGTGCCCGCTGTCGCCCCGCTCGCCCCCGGCCGGTTCGGCCGGGGTCCTCCGAGGGCTCCGCGCGTGCACCCCGGTGTGTGGCCGTGCGCCCGCACGTGCGCTCTGGCCCGGTCCCGGAGGCGGCGCTTGCATGGGTGCTGCGTGGATCGGCCCGCTGCGTTTGAAGCAGGGGGCTGGGGGATATCGCCGCCTCATTCCCCGCAGGCGGTGGACCGGTCCGGGGGGCGAGGCCCGCCTCCCGGACCGTGTGTTCCCGGGGTCCGGGGGGTGGGCCGGCGGTGCGGCGGGCGCGTGGCCGCGCGGGATGCGTCAGCCCCGGCGGCGTTGGCCGGATATGGGCAAATACGGGTGAATCGGCCAATGGATCATGCGGCCAACGGTTCCGTTCCGCACTGAGATTGGCCGGATGTCGACGGTCGGATGAGGCCGGGCCGGGGAGGCGCGAGCCGTCCCGCCGTCACGGGATCCGGTTACGGGGACTGGCCGGAAGCGGGCCGTTCGCGCGGGACCCGACCGGGGAAGGCAACGCGCGGAATCCGCAATTCCGTTGCTCTCCCGGGCGACGCGCGCGAGCGCTGCGCGGAACGCGCGTCCCGACGTCCGCCCTGCGGCCTTTGCCAGGGGCGCATGCGCTCACGACGTGCGCCGTCCGTAGCCACTCCTGCGCGCCGTTGTCGTGGCAGCATGTCCGCAACGGCGCCGATCGTCACCGGAGTTCTCCGGGTGCTTGCCTGCCGCGCCGTTTTTGTCCACAGCCTGTGGAGGCGGCGATGCGTTGGTTGGTGGGTTGGAGCAGTATCGCCGCGAGCTTCGGCACGGCCGGGGCGGTCGGTGGCGGCGACGACGGGCGCACGATGCACCCCGTGGGCTCCCAACTCCTGTGGGGCGACCCCGATCCGCTCTGGGCGGTCGGCGACTGGCGGCCCGACGAGATCCGCACCGTCCGGGTGGACACCGCCGAGGGCGCCCCCATGGTCCGGCTCGCCGTCCTCGGCTGCTGCGGGGCCTCCGACGAACAGCTGCGCGTCGGCCTGCTCGCGGCCCGGGGCGGCGCCCTGCGCCACCTCACCGCATGGACCGGCAGCTACACGGTCGTCGTCCAGATCGGCCGCCGGATCACCGTCGTCGGCGACCTCGCCGGGGCCCGCCCGGTCTTCTACACGCCGTGGGCCGGCGGCACGGCGTACGCCACCGCAGCGCTGCCGCTCGCCGACCTCATCGAGGCCCAGCTCGACATCGGCCACCTGGCCGCCCTGCTGGCCTGCCCCGAGACCCCGGAGGCGCTGCGCGACGGCACCCCCTACGCGGGCGTGAAGCGCATCCCGCCGGGGCACGCCCTGATCCTGCGTGAGGGCTCGCGGGAGATCACCGGTTACGAGGCGGTGGCCTCCCTCGCCGTCGCGGCGCCCGAACTCGACCCGGTGAGCGCCGTCGACGGGGTGCGCGACGCGCTGGTCGAGGCGGTACGCGCCCGGCTCCTGGCCCCGCGCCACGCCCCGGAGACCCTGCCGCCCGACCCCGGCCCGGTCCCCGGCATGGGCCCGGCCGAACGGCGCGCCGCCCGGGGCGCCCCCGTGCCCGGCATCGGCGCCGACCTCTCCGGGGGCAGCGCATCGGCGACCCTCGCCCTGCTCGCCGCCGGTCTCCCCGGGCTGCCCGGCACGATCCTGGGCCACGGCACCGGGGCGGGGGAGCGGCTGCTCGCCGTCACCTTCAACGACCTGACGACCCGCGCCCACGAACCCGAACTCGAACGGGCCCGCGCCATCGCGGCCAACCCTCGGCTCCACCACGTCGTCGTCGCGGCGGGCGAAGAGGCCCTGCCCTACGCCGAGCTGGGGGCCGGACCGCTCACCGACGAACCGGCCCCCTCCCTCGTCCTCGCCGAACGGCACCGGCGCCGGCTCTCCGCAGGCAGCGCCGACCACTTCGTGGGCGCCGGTGCCAGGCAGGTGCTCGACGCCCACCCGGCCCGCCTCGCCGACCTGCTGATGGACCGGCGCCGCCGCCACCTGCTGCGCCCGGTGGCCGCCCTCGCCAAGGCCGAAGGCCCCTCCGCGCACTCGCTGTTCGTGCCGCTGACCGTGTACCGGGCGGCCCGCAAGCTGGCCCGTACCTCCTACCGCACCGGCCTCGAAACGGCCGCCGGACGGCTGCCCGACGCCAATCGCCTCGCGCCCGGCCTCGACACCCCGGCCGACGCCTCGCTCGCCGCACTCGCCTGGTCGAGACCGGGGCCGGCCGCCCGGTGGCTGACCGGGGAAGCGCTCGCAGAAGTATCGGTTCGCCTTCAGGAGGCGGCGATCCGCCCCTCCTCGGTCCAGCGCCCCGGCGAGGCCCGGGCGAGGGCCGCCCTCGCCCGCAGCGCCGCCGACCACCGGATCCTGGAGCAGGCCGCCGAGATCCGCAGCCAGCGGCTGCACGCCCCCTTCCTGGACAATCAGGTCGTACGAGCGGCCCGCGCGCTCCCCGAGTCCCTCCGGGTCCAGCCGGGCGCCCGCGCGGCGATCCTGCGCCGCGTGCTGGCCGGCGCGGGCATCCACGAACTGCCCCCCGGCTGGGGAGCCCCCTCGCAGCACACCTCCACGGCGGTGACCCGGACCGGGCTGCGCGCCGCCCTGCCCGAGCTGATCGCGCTCTTCGACGCCCCGCTCCTCGCCGACGCCGGCCTGGTGGAGGCCCGCGTCGTACGCAAGGCCCTGCGCGCGGCCTCCGAGGGGGAGCCGCTGCCCCTGGACGGCCTCGCCGAGCTCGCCTCCACGGAACTGTGGCTGCGCCGCCTCGTCTCCCGGCGCGGCACCTGCTGGACCGGCACGGCGGCCCCCCGGCAGCGCGCGGTGGCGGGGGGTGTGGTCCCGGCCCGGCGCTCGCTTCAGGGGTGAGAGGGGAGTCAGCAGGGTCTGCGCCCACCGTGCGTCCGTCAGCCACCGCTGACCGGTGGCCGGCAGGACACAATGGTGCCGTGCGGTATCTGATCCTGGGCGCCACCGAGGCGCGAGACGAGAACGGTGGCGCGCTGCCCCTCGGCGGCGGCCGGCTGCGTGCCCTTCTCGCCGCCCTCGCCCTGCGGCCGGGACGCCCGGTGCCCGTGGCCGACCTGGTGGACGATGTCTGGGCGGACGATCCTCCCGCCGACGCGCCCGCCGCGCTCCAGGCTCTAGTCGGGCGGCTGCGCAGGGTGCTGGGCCGGGAGGCGTTGGCCAGTACCCCGGGCGGTTACCGCCTGACGGCGGGGCCGGACGACGTCGACCTCTTCGTGTTCGAGCGGCTGGCCCGGCAGGGCGGGGCCGAACTGGATGCGGGTGCGCCGGACCAGGCCGCGAGCACCCTGCGGACCGCCCTCGCCCTCTGGCGCGGCCCGGCCCTGGCCGACCTGCCCGACGGAGACCAGGGCCACGCGCTCCGCCCCGAGGCGCACCGCCTCGCCGCCCTGGAACGCCGCATCGAGGCGGACCTGCGCCGCGCGGCGGGTGGCGCCGGGAGCGCGGGCTCGGGCGGTGCTGGGGGTGCGGGCTCGGGCTCGGGCGGTGCTGGCGGAGTGGGCTCGGGTGGCGCCGGGGGCGTGGGCTCGGGCGGCACCGGGGGTGCGGGCTTCGGCGCCGCGCATACGGCTTCGCGTGTGGGGCACACCGCGGTCACCGCTGCGGCCGGGGACCTGGGAGCCACCGCCGCCGAGGTCTCCGGGCTCGCGCCCGCAACGGGGGCAGGGGCGGGGGACGCCACGGGGGCCGGCGCCGGGGACGCCGCGGATTGCGCCCTCACCGCCGAGCCCGTCGAGGCCCCCGCTCCGCCCGCTGCCGCCCTGGTCGCCGAGCTGACCGAGCTGACCGCCGCGCACCCGTACGACGAGCGCTTCCGGGGCCAGCTGATACGGGCCCTGCGCGCCGACGGCCGGCAGGCCGACGCGCTCGCCGCGTACGAGGACGCGCGCCGGGCCCTCGCCGACGGGCTCGGCACCGATCCCGGGCCCGAACTGGCAGCCCTGCACCGCGAACTCCTCGCCCCGGCGCCCGCGCCCGCCGAAACCGGGTTGTTTCACGTGAAACCCGGTCGGAGCAATCTGCGCCCCCGGCTGACCTCCTTCGTAGGGCGTGAGCCCGAACTGCGCGCCATCCGCGACGACCTGACCCGGTCGAGGCTGGTCACCCTCACCGGCCCCGGCGGCTCCGGGAAGACCCGCCTCGCCGAGGAGTCCGCCGCCCACCTTGCCCCCGCCCCCGGCACCGCTCCGCCGGATGTCTGGATCGCCGAACTCGCCCCCGTCGAGGACCCCGAGGCCGTCCCCGGCGCCGTGCTCTCCGCGCTCGGGCTGCGAGAGACCGCCCTGCTGCGGGACACCGCCCTTGATGCCGCGCCCCTGCGCACGGACCCGGTCGACCTGCTGGTCGACCGTCTGGGCCATGGCGCCCGCCCCGCGCCCGTTCTCCTCGTCCTCGACAACTGCGAGCACGTCATCGGCGCCGCCGCCGCGCTGGCCGAGACTTTGCTGACCCGCTGCCCGCATCTGCGCATCCTCGCCACCAGCCGCGAACCGCTGGCGGTCCCCGGCGAGTCCGTACGACCGGTCGGCCCCCTCCTCGCCGATCCCGCGCACCGCCTGTTCACGGAGCGCGCCAGGGCCGTGCGCCCCGGCTTCGACCCTGGTCAGGGGCCCGCGCACGACGCAGACGCCGTCGCGGAGATCTGCCGCCGGCTGGACGGGCTGCCGCTCGCGATCGAACTGGCCGCCGCCCGGCTGCGGCTGCTCGGACCGCGTCAGATCGCGGACCGGCTCGACGACAGGTTCCGCCTGCTGACCGGCGGCAGCCGGACCGTACTGCCCCGCCAGCAGACGCTGCGCGCGGTGGTCGACTGGTCCTGGGACCTCCTGGACGAGGATGAGCGCACCGCCCTGCGCCAGGTCTCCGTCTTCGCGGGCGGCTGGGACCTGGCCGCCGCCGAAGCGGTCATCAGGACACCGGCCGTCCGGGGCGGGCCCGCCGCCGACACCGCCGACCTGCTCGGTGCGCTGGTCGACAAGTCCCTGGTGGTGGCCGCCCCGGGCGCGGACGGCGCGATGCGCTACCGGCTCCTGGAGACGATCCACGAGTACGCCACCGAGCGGTGCGCCGAGGCCCCGGAGGTGCGCGCCACCGCCGAGGGCGCGCACACCGCGTACTTCCTCGCCCTGGTCGAGGAGGCCGATCCGCTCCTGCGCTCCGGTGATCAGCTGCCCTGGATCCAGCGTCTGGAGACCGACCTCGACAACATCCGGGCCGTCCTCCAGCGCACCACCTCGTCCGCCGCCGCCCCTTCCCCCTCCTCCGAAGCGGAGGCGGCCCGCCTGGTGCTGGGCATGGGCTGGTTCTGGTGGCTGCGCAACTACCGCTCCGAGGGCCTGTCCTGGACCCGGAAGGCCCGTGCGCTCGGCCCCGAGCCCACCGACGAGTCGGACCCCCGGTACTGGCCCCGGATGAACCTGCACATGCTGTGGTTCTTCTTCGCGGCGGAGAGCGGTCATTCCGAGATGGCGCACGACGACACCGCACTCCACGCGCTCGTGGTCCGGGTGGCCGACGCGTTCGCCACCTCGCTCACCCACAGCGTCCGGTTCCCGGGACTGCTCTGGCCGATGACCGCGTATCTCACCGGTACGCCGGACAATGCCCGGGAGAAGATCGACGCGGCGGTCGACAACGCCCGGGAGTACGGCGGCCCGTGGGAGTACGGCGTCATCCTGATGTTCCGTGCGCACATGATGGTCGACATGCCGGGCGGCATGCCCGGGATCGATGACGACCTGGACGAGCTGCGCACCCTGAGCCGCCGCGTCGGCGACCGCTGGATGCGCGCCCAGGTGGCCAGCGCGGCGGCCGAGGCGGGCATGATGCGCGGACGCTATGCCGAGGCCCGCACCGCGTACGAGGAGGCGCTGCTGCTCGCCCGCGAGGTCGGCGCCCATGCCGAGGCCCCGTTCCTCCTGGCCCGGCTCGCCGAACTCTCCTACCGCACCGGTGACCTGGCGGGCGCCCACCAGCGGCTGGACAGCTCGGAGGCCGAGGCCGAACGCCACCAGGCCCACGACGCCACGGCCTACATCCACTATCTGCGCGCCACGATGGCGTTCTACCGGGGCGACATCGCGGACGCCCGGCGGCTGCTCGCCGTCGCTCTGGAGGAGGCCGGGCGCGGCGGCCCGCCGTCGCACTTCACCGTGGCGATGGCCGGCCTGTCGGCCCGGATCTCGGTGCACGAGCCGGGGCCGGACGGCGGCCTCGTCGCCGGGGCGCGCGGGCTGACCGGGTCCCTCGTCGCGGCCAAGGAGGCGCAGTGCGCCGAGATCGTCACGGGCCATCTGGCGGACGGCGCGGCGTCGGTCCTGGCGAGGCTCGGGCACCACGCGGCGGCCGCCCGGGTGTCCGCCGCCGCCGACGACTGGCGGAGGACGTCGAGCCCGCGGACCGAGGGGGAGCAGGCCGAGACCGATGCGGCCGAGTGCCTGTGCCGGGAGGCGCTGGGCCCCGCGCGCTACGAGGAGGAGCGCGCCGTCGGCCACGGGCTGTCCCTGGACGAGGTCATCGCCCTGCTTCAGGAGATCGTCGCCGACCTGCCGTAGGGGCGGACCTGCCGGGACGGGCACGGCCCGGCGTGCCGAGGGGCGGAGGCAGGGCTCCCGCGATCGCTCAGCCGCAGCTGATGCGTGACTCGGCCCAGTCCGCGAGGGCGACCCCGCCGAACGGCTGCTCCGGCTCGACCACCAGCCGGATGCGCTGCTGGCCCGCCACATTCACCCCGACCGGCACGGCGGGCTCGTCGCCCCGGACCACGGGGGACTGCCACAGCCGCCTGCCGTCCCCGCCGAACACCGAGAACCGCACCGCCCCGAGCCCCAGGGTGAGGTCGTCCACCCCGGCCATGGCCTCGTACCGGGTGCACTGGCGGTTCAGCTGGATGACCACGGAGGAACGGCTGTTGACGGTCACCCCGTGCGCGTACTGCGTGCCGCCGACCGATACGCCGGAGCGCTGCCATACCCAGCCGCTCTCCCCGAGCACCACCTCGGGCGCGGTGTGGTCGCCGAAGAGCGAGTAGTCCAGCTCGTTGACCTGGTAGACGTCCGGCGCGGGAGGCGGCGGAGGCGGGGCGGGCGTGGAGGGGGTCGGCTCCGGCTCCGGTGGTGTGGACGTCGGCGTCGGCGTGGGCCTCGGCTCAGGCGTCGGCGTCGGCGTCGGGGTGGGCGTGGGCTTCGGCGTGGGTGTGGGCGTGGGCTTCGGCGGTGTGGGAGCCGGCGGCACGGGCTTCGGGGGCGTCGGCTTAGGGGGCGTCGGCTCCGGCGGGGTCGGCTTCGGCGGGGTCGGCGAGGGCACCGCGGGCGCCACGGCCGGGGGCTTGGGGACCGGCTTCGCCTCGGGCCGGGGGCTGTCGTCGCCCACCAGGGCCCAGACGAGCCCGGCCGCCGCCGCGACGGCCACCGCCGCGGCGATGCCGGCCTTCGCGGGTGCGCCGAGCCCCTCGGAGGCCGCCGCACCACCCGCCGAACCCGCGGACGAGCCCCCTCCGGTCGCCGCCGCCGCGGCACTCGCACCGGCGGCACCGACCGCGCCTCCCGCCACGATCCCGGCGGCCTTGAGGGTGTACCCGGCGGCGAACCAGCCGATGACCGCGACCGGGAGCAGCGCGGGGATGCCGGCGTTGACCTGGGCCAGCTCGCCCGCCGCGACCCGGCACTTCGCGCACTCGTCCAGATGCCCCCGCAGCCCGCGCTCCGCCCGCATCCGCAACCCGCCCCGGGCATACGCGCCGAGCCGGTCGGCGTACCGCGCGCAGTCGCCGCCGGCGGTGAGCGCCTGGCTCACATGGGCCTGGAGATACGCCTGCTTGAGCCCCTCGCGGGCCCGGCTGGCCAGCACCGACGTGGCGTTGGCGGTCAGCCCGAACAGGGGCGCGATGTCGCTGGGCGACTCCTCCTCGACGGTGGTGTGCCACAGGACCGCCTGCCAGCGCTCCGGGAGGCTGCGGAACGCCCGCATGGCCATCGACTGCTCGGCCTCGTGCATCGCGAGCACGTCCGCGCCGAGGTCCAGGGTGTCGTCGTCGGACACCTCGGACGACCGCATGGCCTGGGCGGCGAACGCGGCGAAGTCGTCCACCAGTTGCTCGCGCTTCGCGGTCCTGGTCCAGGCGGCGGCCACATGCCGGACCGCCGTCATCAGGTAGGCGCGAACCGCCTCCTCGGGACCCTTGCCGCCCCGTACCGCCTGCAAGGTCCGGGCGAAGACCTCGGCGGTGAGGTCGTCGGCGGTGTGCGCGTCCCGGCAGCAGGTGCGGGCGTAGCGGCGCACGGCCTGCGAGTGGCGCCGGAACAGCTCGTCGTAGGCGAGGTTGTCGCCCTCCCGCATGCGCTGGATCAACTGCGCGTCCGACGGTCCCGCCGCCGCGCCGTCCGCCCCGACGGAGCCCCGGCCCGCCCGCTGCATCGGCACGGTGGGAACCGGCTCGGCGGGACCCGCGCCGGAGCTCTCGGCAGCGCTCTCGGCGCCGCCGTCCTCGGCCGGTGCGGGCGGCCAGGGCCCAGGCAGGACCGTTCCGCCTGGGGCTTCCGCCTCCGCGTCGACATCCTGATGGCCGGGGGCGGCCTGGCTCGGCACCTGGTGCCCGGGTGAGCCGGCCGGCTCCGTACCGCCGCCGGCGGTGGACACACCGTCGTACGACTCTTCCCTCTGCCCGTCACCGCTCATCGCGGACGCCCCCGTATGCGCCATCGGACCCGAATACCGGGCAAGCGTGCCACAGAGCGTCGATGCGGCGTGCCCTCAGTCCCACCAACCACTCATCCGGGGCGTCCTCCACGAATGCGAGCACTGGTGGGCACTCATTCGGGGAAGGAGCGAGGGGTTGGGTTGACGTGACAGCGGGCGAGAGGCAGGGCACCACGGCCCGCCCCGCACCCCGGCAGCCGTCACTCGGGCCGCGAGCGCAGTCCCTCCAGCAGGATGTCCAGCAGCCGGGAAGAGGCCGCCGCCTGCTGGGCCGCGTCCGGCAGCGAAGGGGCGGCCGTCGCGATGACCAGCAGGACGTCCGACACCGTCACATCGCGGCGCAGCTCGCCCGAGGTCCGCGCCCGGTCGACCAGCCGCCCCACGACCTCCAGCAGCTCGGCCGCTCCGGCGCCCAGGTCCTCGTCGCCGGTCTCCGGACCGGTCCGCTGCCGTGCCACCGTCCGGGGCGCGGCCGTGCCCGCCTCCTGCCGCTGCTGAGGCACCCGGGGCTCGTCCCCTGCGGCCTCGCCGGCCGCACCGACCACGGTCGAGTCCTCGGCCTCCACACCGACCCGCAGTATCTGCGGAGGCAGGAGGCGCCCCGCTCCCGAGGCCACGGAGGTCCGCAGGAAGCGCGAGAGCGCCGACCACGGCTCGTCCTCCTGGCCGAGCGCGGAACGCGCCTGGTCGGTCAGCCGGGAGGTCTCCTCCTCGGCTATCCGGCGCACCAGCACGTCCTTGCTGGGAAAGCGCCGGTAGACCGTGCCGACGCCGACCCTGGCCCGACGGGCCACGTCCTCCATCGGGGCCCCGTACCCCAGCTCCCCGAACACCTCGCGCGCAGCACGCAGTACGTGTTCGAGATTGCGCTGGGCGTCCACCCGTAGCGGGGCCGACCGTGCGTGCGCCGACACACCGCCGGGCTGGGCACCGAGTCCGGTGCCCAGCGCGCTCACCGCCGCCGAAGAAGCGGTCGTGGTGGTCCCGCCCGTTCCGTTGAGGGTGCCGACTGCCCCGATGTGCCCGCTTCCTTCAGGCGCGACAGCAGTGGTCGGCCAATGCGATTCCTGAATGTCCATAACTGTTCCCCCGGTTATGACGTCTCCCCCCGGAGACTCCCGCCGTGTCCGTCGAGGTGAACCGATCGTCACCGTCCGGCACCCCGACGACATACGAACATAGTTGAGCCCGGGTCAATTCAGAAGGGGGCAGTTCCGCCCGGAGCGCCCCCCGATCGGCGCAAGGACCGGTTGGTCACCACTTGATCCCCGTCCCGGTCCCGTACCGCAATGCCTGACCTGCGGGGCTTGCGTACCAACGGTCCGTCCGGCACCACCGGCCCGTCCACGACCTCCGGTCACACAATTTGCCGGGGCTGTGGACAAATTCCGGTGCACGTTGCGTCATGGGGTAGTGATGGCTTCAGCTTCCGGGGGCACAGCCCCCGGCCCCCCGCCGGGTGCGCGCATCCTCGTCGTCGGCGGAGGCTACGTCGGGATGTACACAGCGCTGCGTCTCCAGCGGAAGCTGAAGCAGAGACTGAGAAGCGGCGAGGCCGAGATCGTGGTGGTCGCGCCCGAGCCCTATATGACGTACCAGCCGTTCCTCCCCGAGGCCGCCGCAGGCTCGATCTCACCGCGCCATGTCGTCGTACCGCTGCGCCGCGTCCTGCCGCACTGCACCATCGTCATCGGCGAGGCCCGGGCCATCGACCACACCAAGCGCACCGCGACCGTCACCACCCTCGCCAGCGGCGAGGACGGCACCGGCGCCCTGGAGATCGAGTACGACGAACTCGTCCTCGCCCCCGGGTCCGTCTCGCGCACCCTCCCCGTCCCCGGCCTCGCCGACCACGGCGTGGGTTTCAAGACGATCGAGGAGGCCATCGGGCTGCGCAACCACGTCATCGAGCAGATGGACATCGCGTCCGCCACCCGCGACCCCGCCGTCCGTGACGCCGCCCTGACCTTCGTCTTCGTCGGCGGCGGCTACGCGGGCGTGGAGGCGCTCGCGGAGCTGGAGGACATGGCCCGTTACACCTCGCGGTACTACCACAACATCAAGGCCGAGGACCTGAAGTGGATCCTCGTGGAAGCGACCGACCGCATCCTGCCCGAGGTCGGCGAATCCCTCGGCCGGTACGCCGTACGGGAATTGAGGGGGCGCAATATCGACGTACGCCTCGACACCCGGCTGGACTCCTGCGAGGACCGCGTCGCCGTCCTCAGCGACGGCTCCCGCTTCCCCACCCGCACCCTCGTGTGGACGGCCGGCGTCAAACCCGCCCCGCTCCTCGCCGCCACCGGCCTCCCCCTGGACGGACGCGGGAGGCTCGCCTGCACCGCGAAGCTCACCGTCGAGGGCACCGAGCACGCCTGGTCAGCGGGTGACGCCGCGGCCGTACCCGACCTCACCGCCGCCGAAACCGGCCGCACCACCGCCCCCAACGCCCAGCACGCCGTCCGCCAGGCGAAGGTTCTCGCGGACAACGTCGTCGCCGCGCTCGACGGGGAACCGCTCACCGAATACCGCCACAGCTACGCGGGCTCCGTCGCCTCGCTCGGACTCCACAAGGGCGTCGCGCACATCTACGGGCGCCGGCTGAAGGGCTATCCGGCCTGGCTGATACACCGCATGTACCACCTGAGCCGGGTCCCCACCTTCAACCGGAAGGCACGCGTCCTGGCCGAATGGACGCTCGCGGGCCTCTTCAAACGCGAGATCGTCTCCCTGGGCTCCCTGGAGCATCCCCGGGCCGAGTTCGAACTCGCCGCCGGGCGCCGGCCGCGGCCCGACGGAGACGACTGTCAGTAGGGTCCGACACACTGGACGTGTGACCATGGGTGGGCCCACATCTGCACAGAGTGACCCGGCCGGCAGCAACCGACAGTGACCAGCGAAGACCGCCCCAGGAGCGACGAACGCGCCCGACGCCCTGGCAGAGGAAGCACCCGCCCGAGCGGACCAGACCGACACACGAGGCCAGAAATTCCGTGAACTTCACGCGTTGGAGCGCCCGCCTCCCCGGTACGCAGCGTCGCGCCGCCCGGGAGGACCACAGCTCCGTACCGGCGGCCCGCGCCGAGTACGCCCGGGCCGAACCGGGCGCCGCCCCGCCCCAGGGCGGTCCCGTCGGCGTTCCCCTGCCCTCGGCGCCCGACCTGGAGGACCTCTCCGCCCGCGACATCCTGGGCCGGCTGCCCGCCCTCGTCGCCCTGGTGCACGGCCCCGACCACCACGTCGCCTACGTGAACGACGCGTACACCGCCGCCTTCGGCCCCCGCCCCTTCGGCGCCCCGGCCGCCGAGGTGATGCCCGAGCTGACCGAGATCGGCCTGCTCCCTCTCATGGACCAGGTACTGCGCAGCGGCACCCCGCGCACGGTCAAGTCCCGCAAGGCCGCCGACGGCCGCTCGTACACCGTGACCTGCACTCCTGTGCGCCCCGACAAGGAGAAGGGCCGCGACAGCGGAGTCCTCGTGTACGCGGCCGACGTCACCGATCACGCCGAGGCCGCCGAGCGGCTGCGCGCCAGCGAGGGCCGCCACCGCGAAACCGCCGTCACGCTCCAGCGCTCGCTGCTCCCGCAGGAGCTGGAGCAGCCCGACGACCTGCGGATCGCCGCCACCTACCAGCCGGGCGGCACGGACGCCGCGGTCGGCGGCGACTGGTACGACGTCATCACCCTGGGCGCGGGCCGGACCGCGCTGGTCATCGGGGACGTGATGGGGCGCGGGGTGCGCGCCGCCGCCGTCATGGGGCAGCTCCGCACCGCCGTACGGGCCTACGCACGGCTGGACCTCCCGCCGCACGAGGTCCTTCAGCTGCTCGACGGGCTCGCCGCCGAGATCGACGCCAGCCAGATCGCCACCTGCGCCTACGCCGTGCACGACCCCAACGAGGGGCTGCTCGTCTACTCCTCCGCCGGCCATCTGCCGATCCTGGTGCGCGACGAGGACGGCACGGTCCACCGGGCGGAGGACCCGATCGGCCCGCCGCTCGGCACCGGCGGCTGGATCCACACCTCGGGCACGATCCCGCTGCCGCCCGGTTCCACCGCCGTCCTCTACACGGACGGGCTGGTCGAGCGCCGCAGCGAGGACATCGACGAGGGCGTGGGCGCGCTGGAGCGGGCGCTGTCCGGCGCGACGGGCGCCCCGCAGGTCGTCTGCGACCGGCTGATCCGCTCCCTCAACGTCACCGCGGAGCACGACGACGACGTGGCGGTCCTGGTCGTGCAGCACCCGGCGCGCTCGGGCGCCGCCGCCGAGCTGTTCCACAACGCCTCGCTCGAACTGCTCGGCGGCATCGAGGCGGCGCCCCGCGCCCGCGCCTTCGCGACGGGCGTGCTCGCCTCGTGGCGCTTCCCGGTGGAGCTGTGCGATCTAGGGGTGCTCGCCGCCGGGGAGCTCGTCGCGAACTCCCTTCAGCACGGCACCCCGCCGATGCGTCTCGGCCTGCGCCGCACCGACCGCCGCCTGATCATCGAGGTGACCGACGGCGACGACCACCTGCCGCGCCGCCGCCGCGCCGAACCGGCGGACGAGGCGGGCCGGGGCATCTCGATCGTCGCCTCGATCGCCACGTCGTGGGGGAGCCGCCGCACGCCGGGCGGCGGCAAGGCGGTGTGGTGCGAGTTCGTCCTGCCTCGGTAGCGGCCGCGCTCAGCGCGCGGCGGCCATGGGCTCCGGCACGCTCTCCGGCACGGAGACGGCCACCACCCGCGACGGCGCGTGCGCGAGCGAGGGCTGGTCCTGTACGGGGGTGAGCCGTCGGCCGAGCCGCAGCGCGAGCGCGGTGATGCCCAGCGAGAACAGCACGAACGTCACGATGTACGGCCCGTGCAGCGAGGCCCCCATCGGACCGCCCACGGCCGGGCCGACGGCCAGCGCGAGCTGCTTGCAGAGCGCGAACGCCGAGTTGTACTGGCCCACCATCGACTCCGGCGCCAGGTCCGCGACGAGCGGCGCGACGGTCGGCGACAGCATGGACTCGCCGAGCCCGAACAGCGCGTACGTGGAGATCATCGCGGCCGTCGCCATGGTCTGGCTGCCGTGCCCGAGGCCCGCGTAACCGGCCACGATCCAGGCGAAGGCCCAGATCAGGCCGACCGCCGCGATGACCCGGGTGCGCCGCCGGCGCTCCACGAGACGCAGCACGACGAACTGGGCGACGACGATGACGGCGGTGTTGGCGGCCAGCGCGATGCCGAGCGTGGAGGGATCGATCCCGGCTGCCTCGGTGCCGTACGCCGCGAGCCCGGACTCGAACTGTCCGTAGCAGGCGAAGAACAGCACGAAGCCCAGCACACACAGCTGCACCATCGCGCGGTGCGAGAGCAGCGCCCGCAGCCCGCCGCGCGGGGCCGGTGCCCCGGGCACCGCCTCCGGCGCGCTGACGGGGGCACCCGGCATCCGCACGGTCGCCGCGATGACGCCGAGCACCAGGAACATCACCGCTTCGATCAGGAACAGCAGCGTGAACGACGCCGGGCTGTTCGTGTCGACGATCTGCCCGCCGACCAGACCGCCGATCCCCAGGCCCAGGTTCTGCAGGAAGAACTGCATCGCGAAGGCCCGGGTGCGGGTGGCGGGTCCGGTGCACCGCACGAGCATGGTTGCCAGCGCGGGCTGCATGACGGCGGTGCCCGCGCCGAGCACGGCCGCCGACAGGACGGCGGTGGTGACCTGCGAGGACACGCCGAGCGCGAGGGCGCCCAGGGAAGCGACGGCCGAGGCGGCGATCAGCACGGGCAGCGGCCCGCGACGGTCGATCGCCCGGCCGGTGAACGGCAGGACGGCGAGCGCCGCCATGGCGAAGACCGCCAGCACGATCCCGGCCGTGCCGGCGCCCAGATCCCGTACCTGCGCCACATAGACGTACAGGTACGGAACGGTGAACCCGAGCCCGAACGCACTCAGCGCGCTCCCCAGCTGGATCCGCCGCAGTGCTGCGCCCATCTCCCTGGTCACACTCACCTTCCTCAAGTCTCGAAGCCTCTGAGTCGTACCGATTGAACGACTCGAACCCGAAGACTTTATCACTAAAGTTAGATGTTGAACACTACGACTCGAAGGACTTCGACGGCTATGGGCGGCGTGCCATACTGCGCGCCATGTCCGACACCACCGAGCCCGGACCCGATGAGCCGAGCCTCGACGAGCAGATCGCCGCCTATCAGCGCGAGTACCGCGACCTGGACCCCCAGGTCGAACAGGTCGTCTCCGCGCTCGGCCGGCTGAACCGCCGGATGAACGTCGCGTACGGGAGACAGCTCGCCGCGCTCGGCATCAGCAACGCGGAGTGGGAGGTCCTGAAGACCCTCGTCCTGGGAGGGGAGCCCTATCGCCTAGGCCCCGGTGAGCTCGCCAAGCGGCTCGGTCTCACCCCGGCCGCCATGACGCACCGGATCGACCGCATGGCCGGTGAGGGGCTGGTGACCCGCGACCGCGACGAGAACAACCGCGTGCGCGTCATCGTGGAGCTGACGGACGAGGGGCGTACGAAGTGGCTGGAGGCGATGCGGATGGCCACGGACTTCGAGGCGGACCTGCTCCAGGACCTCGACGGCGAGGAGCGCGGGGTGCTCGGCGCGATGCTCACCCGTCTGTTGCGGAGGGTGGAGCACGCCCAGCCGGACGCCGGCGGCCGGCTCACCGACCTGGACTGAACGGCCCTGCGCGGCAGGTGGGGAGGGGTTGACACGCCCCTCAGCGATCCGTAAGGTTCTTCGGGTTGCCACGGAGCCTGAACGGTTCTGCGGTGGCCGATCCCGCCGCAGACGCGGCACACCAAACTCAGCACGACCTCCCGTTCGGGGAAATTTCGGCATGCCGAAATTCATTTCGAAGGCCCGATTATGAGCCGCCGGGAAAATCCGCTAGAGTTTTGGACGTCGGAAGGGCCCAACGGCCCGGAGGACAAGCCCCGCTGACTGGGAATCAGGCCCGAAAGGATCTGATAGAGTCGGACTCGCCGGAAAGGGAAACGCGAAAGCGAAGAACTGGAAAGCGAAACCCGC
>NZ_JBIWCN010000031.1:0-79165 GCF_044761525.1 Streptomyces sp. NPDC097595
GGGGGGGGGGGGGGGGGGGGGGGGTTTGGTCCCGGGGCCCAACTCCCCATGGTTCGTAGGGGGGGGTTGGGGGGGGCCCCCGGGGGGGGGGCCCCCCCCCCCCCCGGGGGGGGGGGGGGCCCCCCCCCCCCACGCCGGGCTCGTTACGCCAGGGTCCAGGACTGGTTCGCCGTGCCGCCGCACGTCCAGATCTGGAGCTGGTTGCCGTCCGTGGTGCTCCAGTCCGTGACGTCCAGGCACTTGCCCGAACCGGAGTTCACCAGGCTGCCGTTGGCGCCGGTTGTCCAGGACTGGGCGGCGGAGCCGTTGCAGTCGTAGAGCTGGACCTTCGTGCCGTTGGCGGTGCCGGCCGCCGCGACGTCCAGGCACTTGCCGAGGGCGCGGAAGGTGGTGCCGTTACGGGTCCACTGCTGGGCCGACGTGCCGTTGCAGGTGTAGAGGTCGACCTTGGTGCCGTTGGCGCTGTTGGCGCCGGCGACGTCGACGCACTTGCCGCCGTAGCCCTTGATGGTGGTCGTGCCGGCCGGTGGGTCGACGGGGCCGCCGCCGCCCGTGATGGCCTTGAAGGTGTTGGTGAACTGCCAGGTGCTCTGCGGGGTGCCGCTCTGGCCCTGGTTGTCGCGGCCGAGGGACCAGAAGGTGAGTTCCTGGATGCCCTTGCTCGCGGCGAAGGCTTCGAGTTCCTGGGCGTCCTGGACGGTGAAGACCTCGGCGGCGGTGTCGTTGACGCCGATCATCGGGCAGTTGCCCTCCATGGCCCACAGCTGGGCGGAGGACTTGTCGGTCCAGATCTGGCCGAGCTGGGTGTGCAGCCCGTTCGCGGCGCTGATCGCGGCCTGGCCCATGTCCATGGCGGGGCCGTAGTCCATGGTCATGATGTTGACCAGGTTGACGTTGAGGTTGTGGCTCTTGGCGTTCTTCAGGAGCGCGATGCCGTTGGACTCCAGGCCGCTCGGGCTGACCGGGAGAGTGAAGTCGACGTCCAGCTTCCGGCCCTGGGCCGCGTAATCCTTCTGGAGGTTGGCCAGCGCCTGGTTGCGGCGGTCGTTCGCGGCGGTGTTGTCGAGGGTGCTGCCCTCGATGTCCAGGTCGATGCGGGTCAGGTTGAACTGGTCGATGACCTTCTTGTACTGGGCCTGCATCGCGGACACCGAGCTACAGGAGGCGAGTTCGCTGCCGCTCGCGCCGCCGAAGGACGCGATGACGTCGCCGCCGACCGCGCGGAGGCTGTTGATCGCGTTGTTCCAGCCGGAGTCGGTGACCGGGGTGTCACCGTTGATGGTGGCGTTGCAGGTGCCCTGGCTGACGATGAAGGCGAGCGTGTAGTACTTGTTGCCGGTGGCGTTGTACGCGTTCATCAGGCTGGACGGGCTGTTCCACATCTCCGCGTACGGAGCCGCGTAGTGCGCGGGGAAGCCGGGGCCGGGGTTGGCGGCGGCGGAGGCGGGGGCGGCGGCCGTGGCGACCAGGCCGGCGGCGGCCAGCGGCACGACGCCGAGCAATGCGGTGAGCCATCTGCTGCGTGATCTGGGCATGGGGGGACCCTCCGGTCTACGGGTAGGTGGTGAGGTACGCGACGTTGCTGCTGGGCGTGACGGCCGCCCCGGTGCTGTTGATGATGTGGCTGATCGTTCCGGCGCCGCCGAGGACGACGGTGACCATGTCGTGGAACTTCACGCCGGAGGTCTGGGGCACCTCGAAGGAGTGGTCCTCGACCACCGACGGGTTGACGTTGAAGTACGCGTAGCTGCCGAGGCCCCACGCTTCGTGGCTGGTCACGGACGCGCCGACCTTGTACGCCGGGTAGCCGTTGGTGTTCCCGTTCTTCCAGGCGCTCTGGTTGGGCGGGTCGTACGGCAGCTCGTTCTGGAAGAAGTACGTGCGGCCGCCGTTGCCGTTCCAGATGACCTGGGTCTTCTGGTAGTGCTCCACGAACAGTCCGTACGCGGTGACGTTCTGGCCGTTGACGACGAGCCCGGTGTCGGCGGTGTTGGTGTTCCAGCCGACCGTGCCGCCGTTGCCGTGGTCGGCGCGCCAGATCCAGGTGTGGTCGATGATCGTGTTGTTGGTGTTGACGACCAGCGACTGGGTGGCCTTGCCGACGGTCGCGCCGCCGATGCGGAAGAACACGTCGTTGAGCGTGACGGGGTTGGCGGCGTGGTTCGCCGACGAGCCGTCGGGCCCGATCCGCATCAGGGTCTGGGAGTTGGTCGTACCGGCGTCGACCAGGACGCCCGCGATCTTGATGCCGTCCACGTCGGCCGTGGTCAGCGCGGTGATGCCGTTGTCCGGGATGAGCGTGGCGAGGCCCATGCCGAGGACGACGGTGTCGGGGCGGGTGACGTTGAGCGTCTGGTTGAGGTGGTAGACGCCCGGGGTGACGAGGAGGTTCTTGCCGGCGGCCAGGGCGGCGTTCATGTCGGCCGCGCTCGCGCCGGGCTTGGCGATGTAGAAGTCGTCCAGCGGCAGCGAGGAGCCCGCCTGGTTCTTGCCGCTCCAGGTGGTGGCCGAGGCGTTGGTCTGGGCGGCGGGGACGAACACCTTCCAGGCGCCCGCGCCGTCCACGTACAGGAAGGGCTTCTCGCGGTTGACCGGGGCGGAGGCGACGGTGGTGTAGGTCGGGAAGGACTGGGCGGGGGCGCCCTGGTCGCCGACGAAGACCATGTTCCAGTTGGAGCCGGACCATGATCCCATCTGGGTGTTCTTGGTCAGGAACTGCTGCTGGCTGCCCGACTGGATCTGCCCGTCGATCTTCGAGTCGGAGATGAAGCCGCCGCTGGACCAGCCGCCGTCGTCCAGCTTGAGGTTCCCGCGCACGTGCATGCGCCGGTACGGTGCCGCCTGCGAGACGGCCCAGCGGTCGCTGCCGCCGTTGGGCGTGACGGAGAGGTTCTCCGCGTCGCGCCAGAAGTTCTGGGTGGCGTTGCCCTGGAACCAGTCGGCCTCGGCGTGGACGGCGCCGTTGATGTTCACCGCGTCCGGGGAGAGACCGAGGCCGGCGACCTGGGTGTAGAAGCCGACGTTGACGTCCGCGCTGTACGTGCCCGGCTTGAACAGGACCGCGTAGCGCTGGGAGCCGAACTGGTTGGACTGCTGCTGGTTGAAGATGCTGTTCAGCTTGGACTGGATGGACGAGGCGGACATCGACGGGTCGAAGATCACCGTGTTCGGGCCGAGGTCCGGGTTGTTCCCCGTGGGCGGGTCCGTGGGGTCGGTCGGGTCCACGGCGCCGGAGAAGCTCCACTTCTGGTTGCCGGTGCCCGCGCAGTCCCAGATCTGAAGGCGGGCGCCGTCCGCGTTGCTGTTGTCCTTGATGTCCAGGCACTTGTTCGCGGCGGTGTTGACCAGGTCGCCGGCGGAGGAGAGCCGCCACTTCTGGCTGGCGACGCTCCCGTAGCAGGTCCACAGGTGGACGGCGGTGCCGTTGGCCGTACCGTTCGCGGCCAGGTCCAGGCACTTGCCCTTCGCTGTCAGCGAGCCGTCGCTGTTGAGCGTCCAGCTCTGGTTCTGGCTGCCGGGGTAGCAGGTCCACATCTGGGCGGGCGTGCCGTCGGCGGTCGAACCGTCGGTGAGGTCGAGGCACTTGCCGTTGCCGGTGTTGGTCAGGGAGCCGGGGGTCGCGGCGCCGGCGGTCCCCGAGCCGAGGGCGACCAGGGCCCCGGCGGCGGCCAGCGAGGCGGACAGCGCCATGGCCAGGGGTGCGGTGCGCCGTCTGCGGCGGCGGTGGGGTGGTCTCGGCATGGAGGGCCTTCCTGTGGTGGGGGTGTCGGGCGGGGACAGGTGCATGACAGGAAATGGGGTCCGGCCTTATTTCAAGCCGTGAAGCTAGGCCCGCTGCCGACTACCCGTCAACCCCCGTGCACGGTCCGGTTCTTCACCTTCTGTAGGCACTCGGCCCGTGATCACGGGAAACCGCAGCACCCTCGTACGCCTTCTGAAGTCGCAGGTCAGCTGCGCTGACATGCAGCGTTCGAGTTGTACGCGATTTTCTGCCAGGAAAGTTTCCTGACAGATGCCTTGACGGGCTGTCGTGTACACGCGCAGACTCCGGTTCTGCTCAGCCGCTGCGCTCCACCGCCCACCTCTGGAGTCCCCCATGCGCGTCAGACACGGCACCGCACTCCTGCTCCGGCTCCTCGCCCTGGCCGGGCTCGTGCTCGGCCTGCAAGCCGCCCCGGCCCACTCCGCCCCCGCCGCCGGTACGTTCCGGGTGCTGGCCTTCTACGACGGCACGTACGACGCGGCACACATCAGCTTCGACCACGAGGCGAACACGTGGTTCGCCCAGCAGGGAGCCGCCCACGGCTTCACGTACACCGCCACGACCGACTGGAACCGGCTCAACAGCAGCGAGCTGGCCGGCTACCAGGTGGTGATGTTCCTCGACAACTACCCGCACACCGCCTCTCAGCGCTCCGCCTTCCAGTCGTACGTGCAGAACGGCGGCGGGTTCGTCGGCTTCCACGTGTCCGCGTTCAACACGGACACCAGCGACTGGCCCTGGTACCACAACACCTTCCTCGGCACCGGCACGTTCCGGTCCAACACCTGGGGCCCCACGCAGGAGACGCTGCGCGTGGACGACCCGGGGCACCCGGCGACGGCGGGGCTCCCGGCCACCATCACCTCGTCGGTCAGCGAGTGGTACAGCTGGCAGAACGACCTGCGGAAGAACCCCGCGATCGACGTCCTGGCCTCCATGGCGCCGTCGACGTTCCCCATCGGCACCGACCCCAACCAGACCTGGTACAGCGGGGATTACCCGATCGTGTGGTCGAACCGCGACTACCGGATGGTCTACAACAACTTCGGCCACAACGCGATGGACTACGCGACCAACACCGCGCTCTCCTCCACCTTCGCCAGCGACCGGCAGAATCAGCTCCTGCTCCAGGAGATCGCCTGGGCCGCCGGGCAGGACGGCGGCCCGGTCACCCCTCCCGAGGGCGCCACCGGCCGGATCACCGGCTACGGCGGCAAGTGCGTCGACGTGGCGGGCGCGAGCTCCGCCAACGGCACGGCGGTCCAGCTCTACGACTGCAACGGCTCCGGGGCCCAGCGGTGGACGGCCGGCTCCGACGGCACACTCAGGGCGCTCGGCAAGTGCCTGGACGTGGCGGCGGCCGGGACCGCGAACGGCACGAAGGTCCAGCTCTACGACTGCAACGGCTCCGGTGCGCAGGTCTGGCAGCACCGGAGCACCGGCGAGCTGGTGAACCCGGCGTCCGGGAAGTGCCTGGACGCGACCGGGCCCAGCTCGGCGAACGGCACCCGGCTCCAGCTCTGGACCTGCTACGGCAGCGGCAACCAGCTCTGGACCGGCCCGGCCTGACCGGGGTGGGCCGGGCGGTCGCGGCGAGGGGGCGGACCCCGCCGCGACCGCCCCCTCCGTCCGGGTGGCCCCGTCCCGCCGCCCGGCGCAACGCCTCGTGTCGCGCGCGCGGAGCGGGGGCCCGGGCTGCCCAGGATGCCCGTATGAAACCCATGCCCAAACGCCTTGCCGCGCTGCGCTCACGCGCCCGCGCCACGGGTGCGGCCTGCGCCGTCCTGGCGACCGTCGTCCCCGTCTTCTCCCTCGGCCTAGGCGCCACGCCGGCCGCCGCCGCCCCCCTGCCCGGTGGGCTCGGGCCGTGTGTGCCGGGCGACTGCCCCGACCCGTTCCCCGACGTCAACAACGGACCGATCGCGGGGCGGGACGACGGGATCAACATCTTCGTGGGCGACGACTTCCTCGTGCGGGGGCGCGCGGCGGAGGCCGAGGGCCGGGTCGTGGTGCTCGACGACTTCGACCAGAACAAGGACGCGGCGGCGGGCGGGCTGTACAACCTCGGGATCGTCGGGGTCGGCTCGCGTGTCGCGCCGCCCGTCGACTCGGACTTCCTGGCCGCCGGTGGGGACGTGACCGTCGCCGCCGGGCAGACCCTGGACACGACGGGCGGTCTCGTCGACGAGCTGGGCACCGTGCGCTACGCGGGCACCCTGACCGGGACCGTCACCGGGACGACCGTCCAGGACGACGACGCGACGGCGCCGTACGTGGGCCTGCGCGACGAGCTGACGGCGGCCAGCCAGTGCTACGCGCGGCCGGACGGCACGACCCGGACGCCCACCGGGACCGCGGTCAACGAGGGCTACCGGACGCTGTTCACCGGCGACGGGACGTCGCAGCTCCAGGTGTTCAACGTCGACTTCGACCTGGTCAACCCGAACTCGCCCAACGGAAGCCAGTCCATCGAGTTCGCGGGCATCCCCGACGACGCGACGATCCTGGTCAACGTGGTCGGTGAGAACCGGGTCATCAACACCACCAGCGGGAGCGACACGCTGGGCCAGTACCGCGAGCGGCTGCTGTGGAACCTGCCCGACGCCACCACGGCGTCCTTCCAGGGGTCCGGGCAGTTCCAGGGCAGCGTCCTGGTGGGCGAGCAGGCGTCCATGACCACCGTGAGCCTGCCCGGCATGAACGGCAGGTTCTTCACCACCGGCTCGCTCACCCACACCAGCGACAACGCCGGGGTGGAGTTCCACGCCTACCCGTTCGACGGCGACCTCCCGGACTGCGCCGGTCCGCAGCCGGTGACGGGCGCGGTGAGCGTACTGAAGACCGACGCCGAGACCGGTGACCCGCTCGCGGGGGCCGACTTCGAGCTGTGGCGCGAGACCAACGACGTGCCCGGCCTCCAGACCGACGGGGCCGACCCCGACACCCACGTCTCGGACTGCACCACCCCGGCGAACGGTGTCTGCTCCGACACCACGACCGTGGGCACGTACTACTGGCGTGAGACCGCGGCCCCGGACGGCTACGACCTCCCCGACCCCAACGTCTTCGGACCGCTCGTCCTGACCGACGACAACGCGGAGCAGGGCGTCCAGGTCGAAGCCGTCAACAGCCAGACGCCCGTGCCGCCCGTGACCGGTGAGGTCCGCGTCCACAAGACGGACGCCGACACAGGTGCCCCGCTCGCCGGAGCCGACTTCGAGCTGTGGCGCGAGACCAACAACGTGCCCGGCCTCCAGACCGACGGTGCCGACCCCGACACCCACGTCTCGGACTGCACCACCCCGGCGAACGGCGTCTGCACCGCGACCACGGTCCCCGGTACGTACTACTGGCGCGAGACCGAAGCCCCGGACGGCTACGACCTGCCCGACCCGAATGTCTTCGGCCCCCTCACCCTCACCGAGGACAACGCCGAGGACGGCGTCCAGGTCGAGGCCGTCGACAGCAAGACACCGGTGCCGCCCGTGACCGGTGAGGTCCGCGTCCACAAGATCGACGGCGACACCGGAGCCTCGCTCGCGGGGGCCGACTTCGAGCTGTGGCGCGAGACCAACAACACCCCGGGTCTCCAGACGATCGGGATCAACCCCGACACGCACGTCTCGGACTGCACCACCCCGGCGAGCGGCGTCTGCACCGCGACCACGGTCCCGGGCACCTACTACTGGCGCGAGACCGAGGCGCCCGAGGGCTACGACCTCCCCGACCCCGACGTCTTCGGTCCTCTCACCCTCACCGAGGACAACGCCGAGGACGGCGTCGAGGTCGAGGCCGTCAACTGCAAGACGCCCGTGCCGCCGGTGACCGGTTCGCTGACGCTGGACAAGACGGACGCGAAGAACGGGGAGCCGCTGCCCGGGGCCGTCTTCGAGCTGTGGCGCGAGAGCAACGACGTGCCCGGGCTCCAGACGGGCGGGGCGGACCCCGACACGCTCGCGGACGCGGGCTGCTCGACCGACCAGGACGGGCAGTGCACCTTCGACGACCTGCCGCTCGGTGAGTACTACCTCCGCGAGATCGCTGTCCCGGAGGGCTATGTCCTGCCGGCGAACCCGGTCTCGGGTCCGTACGAGGTGACGGAGGAGAACAGCGAGGAAGGCGTCACCGTGGAGCTGGCCAACCACCGCGGTGAGCCCTGCAAGGGCAAGGACTGCAAGGACGACACGCACAAGGCCGCTCGCGGCTGACGCGATCACCCGCCCGGCCGCCCACTCGTGGGCGGCCGGGCTTTCGCGCTGATTGGCTCGGCAGTACACCGTTCCCGTTGATCCCGCAGGAGGTCCCGCCGTGTCCCGTCCCCATCGCCTCATCGGTGCCGCCGTCGCCACGGCGGCCATGGCGCTGCTGTGCACCGCGGCCCCCTCGGCCGCGTCGCCCGGCCGCGACACCGCGTGCACCGCGCCGGCCGGGCCGTATCAGCGGCAGCTGGAGCAGCACCTCGGCCTGCGCGTGGACGGCCGTCAGTCCGACGCGGACTGCCGGGCGATCCGGTCGTTCCAGACCGAGCGGGGCCGCCCGCACCCGGACGGGTTCGCCGACCTCGGCACGTACCGCGCCATGCTCGTGGTCGAGGCCACGCCGAATCCGAACGCCGCCGGGACGTGCCCCGTCGAGACCGGCCGGGTGACCTGCGTCGACATGGACCGCCAGCTGCTGTGGGTGCAGAAGGGGAAGAAGGTCGTGTTCGGTCCCGTGCCCATCCGTACGGGGCGCGACGCCGAGGAGACGCGGCCGGGCCGCCACACCATCTACTGGCGCGACCGCGACCACGTCTCCGACATCTACGACGACGCCCCCATGCCGTACTCGCAGTTCTTCGACGGCGGCCAGGCGCTGCACGGACACCCGGGCGACCTGTACGACGGGGGCGGGTCGGCGGGCTGCGTCAACCTCACCGTGGACGACGCGGCGAAGCTGTGGGATCTGCTCGCGCTCGATGACGTCGTGTTTGTGTGGGGTGTGAAGCCCGGAACCGCCGACTGAGGGCCTTACTCCTCGCCCTCCAGGTTTCCTTCCGTTTCCAGGAAGACCTGGCGCAGCGCTTCAAGGACCGCCGGGTCGGGCTTGGCCCACATGCCGCGCGACTCCGCTTCCAGCAGGCGTTCCGCGATGCCGTGCAGGGCCCACGGGTTGGCCTGTTCGAGGAAGGCGCGGTTGGCCGGGTCCAGGACGTAGGTCTCGGTCAGCTTGTCGTACATCCAGTCCGCGACGACGCCCGTCGTGGCGTCGTAACCGAAGAGGTAGTCGACGGTCGCGGCCAGCTCGAAGGCGCCCTTGTAGCCGTGGCGGCGCATCGCCTCGATCCACTTCGGGTTGACGACGCGGGCGCGGAAGACGCGGGAGGTCTCCTCGGTCAGCGTGCGCGTGCGGACCGTCTCGGGGCGGGTCGAGTCCCCGATGTACGCCTCCGGGGCGGTCCCCTTCAGCGCGCGGACCGTGGCGACCATGCCCCCGTGGTACTGGAAGTAGTCGTCGGAGTCCGCGATGTCGTGCTCGCGGGTGTCGGTGTTCTTCGCGGCGACCGCGATGCGCTTGTACGCGGTCTCCATCTCCTCGCGGGCCGGGCAGCCGTCCAGCTCGCGGCCGTAGGCGTAGCCGCCCCAGGTCGTGTAGACCTCGGCGAGGTCGGCGTCGGTGCGCCAGTCGCGGGAGTCGATGAGCTGGAGCAGCCCGGCGCCGTACGTGCCGGGGCGCGAGCCGAAGATACGGGTGGTGGCCCGGCGCTCGTCCCCGTGCTCGGCCAGGTCGGCCTGGGTGTGCGCCCGTACGTGGTTGAGCTCGGCGGGTTCGTCGAGCGAGGCGGCCAGGCGCACGGCGTCGTCCAGGAGGCCGATGGTGTGCGGGAACGCGTCGCGGAAGAAGCCGCTGATGCGGAGGGTGACGTCGATCCTGGGGCGGCCCAGCTCCTCGGCCGGGATCGGCTCCAGGCCGGTGACGCGGCGTGAGGCGTCGTCCCAGACCGGGCGGATGCCGAGCAGGGCGAACGCCTCGGCGACGTCGTCGCCAGCGGTGCGCATGGCGCTCGTGCCCCAGAGGGAGAGGCCCACGGACACCGGCCAGTCGCCGTTGTCCGTGCGGTAGCGCTCTAGGAGCGAGTCGGCCAGGGCCTGGCCGGTCTCCCAGGCGAGGCGGGAGGGGACGGCCTTGGGGTCCACGGAGTAGAAGTTGCGGCCGGTGGGGAGGACGTTGACGAGTCCTCGGAGGGGTGAGCCGGACGGCCCTGCGGGCACGAAGCCGCCCTGGAGGGCGTGGACGCAGTGGGTGAGTTCGTCTTCGGTGCGGGCCAGGCGGGGGGCGACCTCTTCGGCCGCGAAGTTGAGGATGGCCGCCACGTCTGGGGTCAGGTCGTGGAGCGGTGTGCGGGTCGTGGACTCGGGGCTCTGCCCCGGACCCCGCTGCTCAATCGCCGCAGGGGCTTGATTTGGCTGATCGCCTGCCTCAGCCGCCGAAGAGGCTTGATTGAGCTGCTCGCCCGCCCCAGCCGCCGCAGAGGCTTGAATTGGCTGCCAGTTCGCGTCTTCCATCGCCTGGACCAGGGCGCGGGCCTCCTCCTCCACCCTGTCCGCGTCCGTGCGGGTTGCCGAGGACTCGTCCAGGCCCAGCGCCTCGCGTAGGCCCGGCAGGGACGTCGTGCCGCCCCAGATCTGGCGGGCCCGGAGGATGGCCAGGATCAGGTTGACCCGGGCGGCCCCGGTCGGGGCGGCGCCCAGGACGTGGAGGCCGTCGCGGATCTGGACGTCCTTGATCTCACAGAGCCAGCCGTCCAGATGCATGATGAAGTCGTCGAAGCCCTCGTCCTCCGGGCGGTCCTCGACGCCCAGGTCGTGGTCGAGCTTCGCGGCCTGGATCAGGGTCCAGATCTGGGCGCGGATCGCCGGCAGCTTGGCCGGGTCCATGGCCGCGATCTGGGCGTGCTCGTCCAGGAGTTGTTCCAGGCGGGCGATGTCCCCGTAGCTGTCGGCCCGGGCCATCGGCGGCACCAGGTGGTCCACGAGCGTGGCGTGCGCCCGGCGCTTGGCCTGGGTGCCCTCGCCCGGGTCGTTGACGAGGAACGGGTAGATCAGCGGGAGGTCGCCGAGCGCCGCGTCCGGGCCGCACGCGGCGGACAGGCCCGCGTTCTTGCCGGGCAGCCACTCCAGGTTGCCGTGCTTGCCGAGGTGGATCATCGCGTCGGCGCCGAATCCGTTGTCGTCGGCGCGGGCGGCGATCCAGCGGTAGGCGGCCAGGTAGTGGTGCGAGGGCGGCAGGTCCGGGTCGTGGTAGATCGCGATCGGGTTCTCCCCGAAGCCGCGCGGGGGCTGGATGAGGATGAGCAGGTTGCCCCGGCGCAGGGCCGCGAGGACGATGTCGCCCTCCGGGTTGCGCGAGCGGTCCACGAACATCTCGCCGGGCGGCGGGCCCCAGTGCTCCTCGACGGCCTCGCGGAGTTCGGCGGGCAGTGTCGCGTACCAGCGGCGGTAGTCGGCGGCGGGGATGCGGACCGGGTTGCGGGCGAGCTGTTCCTCGGTGAGCCACTCCTGGTCGTGGCCGCCCGCCTCGATGAGGGCGTAGATCAGCTCGTCGCCGTCGCCGGAAGCGAGGCCGGGGACCTCCTCCGTACCGAAGTCGTAGCCCTCCTCGCGCAGTCGGCGCAGCAGGGCGACCGCGCTGGCGGGGGTGTCGAGTCCGACGGCGTTGCCGATACGGGAGTGCTTGGTCGGGTACGCGGAGAGGACGAGCGCGACGCGCTTTTCGGCGTTCGGGATGTGGCGCAGGCGGGCGTGGCGGACGGCGATGCCGGCCACGCGGGCGGCGCGCTCGTCGTCGGCGACGTAGGCGGGGAGGCCGTCCTCGTCGATCTCCTTGAAGGAGAACGGGACGGTGATCAGACGGCCGTCGAACTCGGGCACCGCGATCTGGCTGGCGGCGTCCAGCGGGGAGACACCCTCGTCGTTGCCCTCCCAGTCGGTGCGGGAGCCGGTGAGGCAGAGCGCCTGGAGGATCGGCACATCGAGCGCGGTGAGCGCGCCCGCGTCCCAGGACTCGTCGTCGCCGCCGGCCGACGCCTCGGCGGGCCGGGTGCCGCCCGCCGCGAGGACCGTGGTGACGATCGCGTCGGCGGCGCGCAGGGTCTCGATGAGTTCGGGTTCGGGGGCGCGGAGCGAGGCGACGTACAGCGGGAGGGCCTTCGCACCCTGGGCCTCGACCGCCTGGCACAGGGTCTCGATGAACGCGGTGTTGCCGCTCATGTGGTGGGCGCGGTAGTAGAGCACCGCGACCGTGGGGGCGCCGTCCGGGGCCTCACGGGGTGTGCGTTCCAGCGGGCCCCAGGAGGGCGCGGCGGCGGGAGGCTCGAAGCCGTGGCCGGTGAGCAGCACGGTGTCGGAGAGGAAGCGGGCGAGCTGGTCCAGGTTGGCGGGGCCGCCGTGCGCGAGGTAGGCGTGGGCCTCGGCGGCGATCCCGATCGGGACGGTGGAGGCGGCCATCAGCTGGGCGTCGGGGGCCTGTTCGCCGGTGAGGACGACGACGGGGCGGCCGGTGGCGAGGAGGTGGTCGAGGCCGTCCTGCCAGGCGCGGACTCCGCCGAGGAGGCGTACGACGACGAGGTCGGTGCCGTCCAGGAGGGCGGGCAGGTCCTGGAGCGTGAGGCGGGAGGGGTTCGCGTACCGGTAGCGGACGGGTCCCTCGGAGGCGCGGGCGCTGAGCAGGTCGGTGTCGGACGTCGACAGGAGCAGGATCATGCGGCGTCGGGCCTTCCTCGGGGTGTCCACGCCCCGGGCGGTGTCGAAGATCCCCTGCTCGGACCTGCCGAACGTGCGGGGAAGGGAGTTCCTGACTCGCCCGGCCTGGTGGGGCCGGGCTCACAGTGGCGGGACCGCGCCGGAATCGCACCGGGCTTCCTCCCCTGTCGCCGTCTGTGGCGACGACGGACCCGGAGGTCCGCCGGGGTCCGTCCGCGAAGACGGGCCCCGCAGGCATAGTACGGGCCGGGGTGACCGACCGGTCATACGGATCGGAAGACGGGTCATACGGATCGGATGAGATGGTCGGTATGCTCGCCGCCATGCCTCCCCCAGCCCCCCATTTCGCCCAGCCCGACGACGCCCGTTTCCGGTCGCGCGGCGACGCCTGCCCCGGTGCGCTGCGGCTTCACCGGGCGGACGACGGGGCGTTGGCACGGGTCCGGGTGCCCGGTGGTGTGCTCACCGTGGAGCAGGCGGACGGGCTGCGGGAGTTGGCCGGTGAGCTGGGCGATGGTGAGCTGTATCTCACTTCGCGCGGCAATGTGCAGCTGCGCGGGCTGGGTGCCGAGTGCGGGGGTGAACTGGCCTCACGCATGTACGAAATGGGGCTTTTGCCCTCCGAGCGGCATGAGCGGGTCCGCAATGTGGTGGCCTCCCCGCTGTCCGGGCTCGACGGACTCGGCGCGCGGGACGTCCGCCCGTGGCTGACCGCGCTGGACGCGCTGGTGTGCGCGAGCGAGGAGGCGGCCGGTCTGTCGGGCCGGTTCCTGTTCGCGCTGGACGACGGGCGCGGCGACGTGGACGCGCTGGGCGCGGATGTGACGCTGCGGGCGCGGGCGGACGGGGACGCGGAACTGCGGATCGGGGCGCTGGACTCGGTGGCCCGGATCCCGGCGGACGAGGCACCGCGCGCCGCGCTGCTCGCGGCGACGGTGTTCCTGTCCCTGGCGGCTGGTTCCGGTGCCTGGCGGGCGGCCGAGCTGCCCGGGGGCGCGGAACCGTTGTTCGCCGAGGTGGTACGCCGGTGGGGTGCGGCCGGGCTGGCCGTCGCCCTCGGGACCGTACCGGTGCCGGACGGCACTCCCCCGGCGCTCGGCGTGGTGACGGGGTCCGGGGACACGGACGCGCTGTCCGTGGGGCTGCCGCTCGGGCGGGCGGACGCGGTGCGGTGGCGGGCGCTGACGGACCTCGCCCGGGACCACGGGGCGGGCGAGCTGCGGCTCACCCCGTGGCGCGGAGTCGTCGCGCCCGGTGTCCGGCGGGAGCGGGCGTCCGGTGCGCTCGACGCACTGGAGGCCGTGGGACTCATCACCGGGGACCGCTCGCCGTGGACCGGGGTCGGGGCATGCATCGGGCGGCCGGGTTGCGCGAAGTCCCTGGCGGATGTCCGGGGTGACGCCGCGTCAGCCCTGCCCACCGCCCCGCCCGTGGGCGCCCTGCCCGTGCACTGGTCCGGGTGCGAGCGGCGGTGCGGGCACCCGCGCGGTGCGTGGGTCGATGTCGTCGCAGGACCGGACGGCGGCTACCGGGTGTCCGTCGTACGGGACGACGGGCGCGCGGACCCGGTCCACGTCGCCGAGGACCCTGCCGCGCTGGCCGACGCCGTGGCGGCGGCCCGTAACCCTCGTAACTGATCCCCCACTTTTTCCGACCGGCCCCCCGCCCTGAGAAGAGAGCGACACCACTGTGTACGAGTACGAGAAGGACGGACCGGCCATCTATCGCCAGTCCTTCGCCACCATCCGGGCGGAGGCGGACCTCGCCGGGCTGCCCGCGGACGTGAGCCAGGTCGCGGTCCGGATGATCCACGCCTGCGGCATGGTCGACCTCGTACGCGACCTCGGCTACACGCCCGACGCGGTCGCCCGGGCCCGCGCCGCCCTGCGGGCCGGCGCGCCCATCCTGTGCGATGTGGCCATGGTCGCCAGCGGGGTCACCCGCAAGCGGCTGCCCGCGGACAACGAGGTGGTGTGCACCCTGTCCGACCCGGCGGTCCCCGGGCTCGCGGCGGAGCTGGGCACGACCCGTTCGGCGGCCGCCCTGGAGCTGTGGCGGGACCGGCTCGACGGGGCGGTCGTGGCTGTCGGGAACGCGCCTACCGCCCTGTTCCGGCTGCTCGAAATGATCGAGGAGGGGGCCCCGCGCCCCGCCGCCGTCATCGGGGTCCCGGTCGGGTTCGTCGGGGCCGCCGAGTCCAAGGACGCCCTGGCCGCCCACCCCTCGGGGCTCGACCACCTGATCGTGCGCGGCCGGCGCGGCGGGAGCGCCATCGCGGCCGCCGCGCTCAACGCCATCGCCAGCGAGGAAGAGTGACCGTGAGCGAGCAGCAGACGGGACGCCCGGATGAGCGGACGGGGCGGCTGTACGGGGTCGGGCTCGGCCCCGGCGACCCGAACCTGATGACCCTGCGCGCGGTGGAGGTCATCGCGGAGGCGGACGTCGTGGCCTACCACAGCGCCCGGCACGGCCGGTCCATCGCCCGGTCCATCGCGGCGAAGCACCTGCGCGCCGACCACATCGAGGAGGCACTGGTCTACCCCGTCACGACGGAGACCACGGACCACCCCGGCGGCTACCGGGGCGCGATGGAGGACTTCTACACCGAGGCGGCGGCCCGGCTCGCGGTGCACCTCGACGCGGGGCGCACGGTCGCCGTGCTCGCCGAGGGCGACCCGATGTTCTACGGCTCGTACATGCACATGCACAAGCGGCTGGCCGACCGCTACCCGACCGAGGTGATCCCCGGGGTGACCTCGGTCAGCGCGGCCGCCGCCCGGCTCGGGGCCCCGCTCGCGGAGGGCGAGGAGGTCCTGACGATCCTGCCCGGCACCCTGCCGGAGGAGGAGCTGACCGCGAGGCTGGCCGCGACCGACGCGGCGGTGGTGATGAAGCTCGGCCGCACCTTCCCCGCCGTGCGCCGCGCGTTCGAGGCGTCGGGCCGGCTGTCCGAGGCCCGCTATGTGGAGCGCGCCACGATGGCCGGCGAGCGGCTGGGCGAACTCGCGGACACGGACGCCGACTCGGTGCCGTACTTCGCGGTCGCCGTCCTGCCGAGCCGGATCGACGCCCGCCCGGAGCGCGCCCCGGGCGACGGCGAGGTGACCGTCGTCGGCACGGGTCCGGCCGGTCCGCTGTGGCTGACGCCCGAGACGCGCGGGGCGCTGACCGCCGCCGACGACCTGGTCGGCTACACGACCTACCTGGACCGGGTGCCGGTCCGGCCGGGGCAGACACGGCACGGCTCGGACAACAAGGTGGAGTCGGAGCGGGCGGAGTTCGCGCTCGACCTGGCCCGGCGCGGGCGGCGGGTCGCCGTGGTGTCCGGCGGGGACCCGGGGGTCTTCGCCATGGCGACGGCGGTCCTCGAAGTCGCGGCGCAGGAGGAGTACGCGGACGTGCCGGTGCGGGTGCTGCCCGGGGTGACGGCGGCGAACGCGGCGGCGGCCCGGGCGGGTGCGCCGCTGGGCCACGACTACGCGACGATCTCGCTGTCGGACCGGCTCAAGCCGTGGGAGGTCATCGCGCGCCGGCTGTCCGCCGCCGCCTCGGCGGACCTGGTGCTCGCGCTGTACAACCCCGGTTCGCGGAGCCGGACGTGGCAGGTGGGCAAGGCCCGGGACCTGCTCCTCGAACACCGCTCGCCGGACACGCCCGTGGTCCTCGGCCGGGACGTCGGCGGGCCGGGCGAGAGCGTACGGACCGTGCGCCTCGCGGACCTCGATCCGGCCGAGGTGGACATGCGCACGATCCTCATCGTCGGGTCCTCGCAGACCCGGTGGGGGCGGCGGGGCGACGGCACGCGGATCGTGTGGACGCCGCGCCGCTACCCCTAGGGGGGTGTCTTGCCGATCAGGGTCGGGTCCGCGACGCCTGGCACGGCACCTCGCCGCGTTGCCGAAACGCCCTAATCGCTCCGCGATGAGGGCCCTCCGGCGCCTTGCGATGCACCGCACCAGACGCCGCGGCCTGACCGACCCTGATCGACAAGACACCCCCAGGACTGATCCGTCAGCCAGGCCAGGGCCTCCTCCGGGGTGCCGGCCACCGCGCCCCCCTCGGGGACCGGTGGCCGGCGGACGACGACCACGGGGATGCCGGCCTCGCGGGCGGCGGTCAGCTTGGGGGCGGTCGCGGCGCCGCCGCTGTCCTTGGTGACGAGGACGTCGACGCGGTGGCGGCGGATCAGCTCGCGCTCGCCTTCCAGGGTGAAGGGGCCCCGGTCGAGCAGGGTCTCCATCCTCGCCGGGTACGGCGGCTCCGGGGCGTCCACGGACCGCATCAGGAACCACAGCCCGTCCAGGCCCGCGAAGGCGGCGAGCCCCATGCGGCCCGTGGTGAGGAAGACGCGCCGCCCCAGTGCGGGCAGCGCCTCGGCCGCCTCGGCCAGGGAGCCGACCGGGTGCCAGTCGTCGCCGGCCCCGGGCACCCAGCCGGGCCGGCGCAGCATGAGCAGGGGAACATGGGCGGCGGCGGCCGCGGCGGCCGCGTTGAAGGTGATCGTCCCGGCGAAAGGATGGGTGGCGTCGATGAGCGCGTGCACCCGGTGCGAGCGGAGCCAGTCCGCGAGCCCCTCAGCCCCGCCGAAGCCCCCCACCCGGACCTCCCCCGGCGGCAGCTTCGGCCGGGCCACCCGGCCGGCCAGGGAGCTGGTGACCCTGCTCCCGGCGGGCAGCTCCGCCACCAGCAGCTCGGCGAGGCGGCGGGCCTCCGTCGTCCCGCCCAGAATCAGCACGTGCACGAGGACCATCCATGAGTGAGGCGAAAGGCGGGCGCGGCGCCCAACTCAAGCACACCGGTCTGCGGCCCGGCTGGACGACCGGGGCCTGCGCCACGGCCGCCGCGACGGCCGCGTACACGGCGCTGCTGAGCGGGGACTTCCCGGACCCGGTGACGATCACCCTGCCCAGGGGCCAGACCCCGGCGTTCGCGCTCGCCGTGGAGGAGCTGGGCGACGGGCGGGCGACGGCGGGCGTGGTGAAGGACGCGGGCGACGACCCCGATGTGACGCACGGCGCCCTGGTGCGGGTGAGCGTGCGGGCGCTCCCCCCGGGCTCGGGCGTGGTGTTCCGGGCGGGCCCCGGCGTCGGCACGGTGACGCTGCCGGGGCTGCCGCTGGACGTCGGCGAACCGGCGGTCAACCCGGTGCCGCGCCAGATGATCCGGGACCACATCGCGGAGGTCGCGGCGGCGCACGGCGGGTCCGGGGACGTCGAGGTGACGATCGGCGTGGACCACGGCGAGGAGATCGCCCGCTCCACCTGGAACCCGCGCCTGGGCATCCTGGGCGGCCTGTCGATCCTCGGCACGACCGGGGTCGTGGTGCCGTACTCCTGCTCGGCGTGGATCGACTCGATCCGGCGCGGCGTGGACGTGGCGCGCGCGGCCGGGCACACCCATGTGGCGGGGTGCACGGGGTCCACCTCGGAGAAGACGGTGGTCGCCGAGTACGGGCTGCCGGAGATCGCGCTGCTGGACATGGGCGACTTCGCGGGCGCGGTGCTCAAGTACGTACGCAGGCATCCGGTGGACCGGCTCACGATCTGCGGCGGGTTCGCCAAGCTGTCGAAGCTCGCCGCCGGCCATCTGGACCTCCACTCGGGCCGCTCCCAGGTCGACAAGGCGTACCTGGCGGAGCTGGCCCGGCGCGGCGGCGCCGACGAGTCCCTGGCCGCCGGGATCGCCGTCGCCAACACCGGTCTCGCCGCACTCCAGCTGTGCCAGGCGCACGGGGTGCCGCTGGGCGATCTGGTGGCCGTGGCGGCGCGGGACGAGGCGCTGTCGGTGCTGCGGGGCGCGCCGGTGGCCGTGGATGTGATCTGCGTCGACCGGGCGGGGACCGTGGTGGGGCGCAGCGCCGTACGCTGACCCGCCCGGGCCGGGTCAGCAGGTGTGGCGGTCGCGGGCGGGCGAGTAGAGGTGGCTGTCGTGGAACTGCTCGGCGCCCAGGGTGCGGCCGACCATGATCACGGCGGTACGGATGACTCCCGCGTCCTTCACCTGTGCGGCGATGTCGTCCAGGGTGCCGCGCAGGACGAGTTCGTCGGGGCGTGAGGCCATCGCGACGACGGCGGCCGGGCAGTCGGCCCCGTAGTGCGGCAGCAGCTCCTCGACGACGCGGTCCACGTAACGGGCCGCGAGGTGCAGGACGATCAGGGCGCCGCTGCGGCCGAGCGTCGCCAGATCCTCGCCCTCCGGCATGGCGGTGGCCCGCTGGGCGATCCGGGTCAGGATGACGGTCTGGCCCACGGTCGGCACGGTCAGCTCGCGCTTGAGGGCGGCCGCCGCGGCCGCGAAGGCGGGCACGCCCGGGACCACCTCGTACGGCACGCCCGCCTCGTCCAGGCGGCGCATCTGCTCGTTGACCGCGCTGAACACCGAGGGGTCGCCGGAGTGCAGCCGCGCCACGTCGTGGCCGGCCCGGTGCGCGGCGACCAGCTCGGCGGTGATGGCGTCGATGTCGAGCTGCGCGGTGTCCACCAGACGGGCGTCGTCCGGGCACTCTGCCAGGAGTTCGCGGGGCACCAGGCTGCCCGCGTACAGGCACACCTGGCAGGCGGCGAGCGTGCGCGCGCCGCGCACCGTGATCAGGTCGGCGGCGCCGGGGCCCGCGCCGATGAAGTACACGGTCATCTGTCGTCTCCAGGAAGTTGCGTGGCCCTGCGTACGGACCACTGGGTGACGGGCATGGCCTGGCGCCAGCCGGTGAACGTGCCGACGGGTACGGCGTGCGACACGGCGAGGCGGGTCAACTCCCCGCCGTGCGCCTTGTGTTGGGCGGCGAGCAGCGCCTCGGACTCCAGGGTGACCGTGTTGGCGACCAGCCGGCCGCCGGGCGGCAGCGCGGCCAGGCAGGTGTCGAGGAGGCCGGGTGCGGTGAGGCCGCCGCCGATGAACACGGCGTCCGGCGTGGGGAGTCGGTCCAGGCAGTCGGGGGCGCGGCCGGTGACGACGCGGAGACCGGGCACGCCGAGCCGGTCGGCGTTGGCCGCGATGCGCGCCGCGCGCACGGGGTCGCGTTCGACGGTGACCGCCCGGCAGGAGGGGTGGACGCGCATCCACTCGATCGCGATGGAGCCGGAGCCGCCGCCGATGTCCCAGAGGAGTTCACCGGGTGCGGGGGCGAGCACGCCGAGCGTGACGGCGCGGATGTGACGCTTCGTCAACTGCCCGTCGTGCGCGTACGCCTCGTCCGGCAGGCCCGGTACGGCGCCGAGGCGCAGCGCCCCCGGCGCGGTCCGGCACTCGACGGCGACGATGTTGAGCGGGTCCCCGGCCGGGTGGTCCCAGGTGTCCGCCGTGCCCTCGGCGCACGCCTCGTCCTCGCCGCCGAGTTGTTCCAGGACCCGCAGGCGGCTGGGCCCGAAGCCGTGGTCGCGGAGCAGTGCGGCGACCGCGGCCGGGGTGGTGGCGTCGGCGCTGAGGACGAGGATCCGGCGTCCTTCGTGGAGGGCGGCGGCGAGCCGGGCGGCGGGGCGGCCGACGAGGGTGACGACCTCGGTGTCCTCCAGCGGCCAGCCGATGCGGGCGCAGGCGTAGGAGACGGACGAGGGGTGCGGCAGGACGTGCAGCCGGTCGGCGCCCAGAATCTCGGTGAGGGCGCGGCCGATGCCGTAGAACATGGGGTCGCCGCTGGCCAGGACGGCGATGCGGCGGCCCGCGTGCGCGGCGAGCAGGCCGGGGACGGCGGGGCGCAGGGGCGAGGGCCAGGGCACGCGGGTGCCCGCGCACTGCGGTGGCAGGAGGCCGAGCTGCCGTTCGGCGCCGATGAGGACCTGGGCGTCGGTCAGGGCCGCGCGCGCCGATCCGGTGAGCCCGGCCCATCCGTCGGCTCCGATCCCGGCCACGGTGACTAGGGCCTGTCCGGCGGATCTTCGCGGATCAGCCCGCGGCGTCTGGTGCGTGCTCTCGGCGTGCGCCCGGATCGCCCACGTACTGGACGTACTTGGGCGATTCGGGCGTGCGGCGAGAGTGCGTGCCAGGCGTCGCGGGCCCGCGAAGATCCGCCGGACAGGCCCTAGGGGCAGGTGGGGGTGCTCGGGGGTCACGGACGGTACCTCGGGTCTCGGGGGCTGGCGCATCCGCACTCTACTGGCCGGTCGGGGGCGGCCCCGAGGCGGCTAGGAGCTTCCTCCAGGGAGGATCGCAGCTGCCATGTGTTTTCCCATGGAAAGCTGTAAATGCGATGTGATCACCCATACCCTGTGGCACATGCTGCTCTCCATGAATTCCTCTTCCACCCAGCGGCGCGTCGCCGCGGCTCTCGTCGTCGTGGGCCTCCTCACGCCCCTCACCGCGTGCGGCAGCGACGACGACACGAAGGACGCGTCCACCGGCTCCAGCGCCTCCGCGTCCGGCGCGCCCTCCGCCGACCTCACCGTCCTCGCCGCGGCCTCGCTCACCGATGTGTTCAAGGAGGCGGGTGCGGCGTACGAGAAGGAGCACCCGGGCACGAAGGTGACGTTCTCCTTCGCCGGCTCGCAGGAGCTGGCCGCGCAGGTCAAGCAGGGCGCCCCCGCCGACGCGCTGGTCACCGCCGACACGAAGACGATGGACGGCCTGAAGTCGGACACCGGCACCCCGACGGTCATCGCGAAGAACCGCCTGGTCATCGCCACCGGCAAGGGCAACCCGGAGAAGGTCGAGAACCTCAAGGACCTCGCCGACACCAAGCTGAAGGTGGTCCTCGCCGCGCCCGAGGTGCCGGTGGGCCGCTACAGCAAGCAGATCCTGAACGCCCAGAAGATCACCGTGAAGCCGGTCTCGCAGGAGCCCAACGTGCGCGCGGTGCTCAGCAAGGTCCAGCTCGGCGAGGCGGACGCCGGGCTCGTCTACAAGACGGACGTCTCCGCCGCGGCGGGCAAGGTCGACGCGGTCGACATCCCGGACGAGCAGAACGCCGTCGCCTCGTACCCGGCGGCGACGCTGAAGAGCAGCAAGCACAGCGCGGCGGCCGAGGCCTTCGTGAAGTGGCTCTCGACCCCCGAGGCGCAGAAGATCCTGGCCGACGCGGGCTTCCAGCAGCCGTAACGTAAACGGGGGTCCGCGCACGGGCCGGGCCCCCTGCCCCCAGTCCCAGGGATTTCGATGAACCGTCCCCGCGGCCGCGCGCCGGTCGTGCTGGCCCTCCCCGCGCTCCTGGCCGTCGCCTTCCTGCTGCTGCCGCTGGCCGGCATCCTGGCCCGCACCTCCTGGGGCGAGCTGGGCACCCACCTCACCAGCGAGGGCACCACCCAGGCGCTGACGCTGTCGCTGATCGTCTCCGGCTGGGCGCTGCTCCTCTCCCTCGTCCTGGGAGTGCCGCTGGCCTGGCTGCTCGCCCGGGTCGACTTCCCGGGCAAGGTCTTCGTCCGCTCGCTGGTGCTGCTGCCGATGGTGCTGCCGCCCACGGTCGGCGGCGTGGCGCTGCTCCTCGGCTTCGGCCGCCGGGGGCTGCTCGGGCCGTGGCTGGAGGACTGGTTCGGGATCACGCTGCCGTTCCACACCTCGGGCGCGGTGCTCGCGGCGACCTTCGTCGCCATGCCGTTCCTGGTGATCAGCCTGGAGGGCGCGCTGGGCGGGCTGCGCCCCCGTTACGAGGAGACCGCGGCCTCCCTGGGGGCTTCGCCGGTACGGGTGTTCCTCACGGTCACGCTGCCGATGGTGGCGCCCGGTCTTGCCGCGGGGGCGGCGCTGACCTGGGCGCGGGCGCTCGGCGAGTTCGGGGCGACCATCACCTTCGCGGGCAACCTCCCCGGCACCACGCAGACCCTGCCCCTCCAGGTCTACCTGCTGCTCCAGGACAGCCCGGAGGCGGCGACCTCGGTGTCGCTGCTGCTGCTCGTCATCGCCATGGCGGTACTGCTCGCGCTGCGCGGGCGGTGGACGGGGACGCCGCCGGAGCGGACGCGGCGGGAGGTCGTCAAGGACGACCCGGTGCCCGTACGTGAACGGCCCCTGCCGGAGCCGTCCGGCTCGGAACTCTGGCCGCTGCACGCCGAAGTCACCGGTTTCAACGAGCTGACCCTCGACGCGGAGGCCGGCACGACCATCGCGGTCGTCGGCCCCAACGGCGCCGGCAAGACGACCCTGCTGCGCGCCCTGCTCGGCCTCACCCCGCGCGCCCACGCCCGCCTCCTCCTGGGCGACACCGACGTCACCGCCCTGCCCGCCCACCGCCGGGGCGTCGCCTGGGTCCCGCAGGACGGCGCGCTGTTCCCGCACCTGAGCACCCTCGCCAACACCGCGTACGGGCTGCGCGCGAAGGGCGTGCCGCGCGCCGAGGCCCGCCGCGCCGCGCAAAAGTGGCTGGACCGGCTCGGGGTCGGCCATCTGGCCTCCCGGAAGCCCTCCCAGGTCTCCGGCGGCCAGGCGCAGCGCGTCGCGCTGGCCCGCGCGCTGGCCGCCCGTCCGCGCCTGCTGCTGCTCGACGAACCGCTCGCCGCGCTCGACCAGACGACCCGGTCCCAGGTCCGGCACACCCTGCGCCGCCACCTCGACGGGTTCGGCGGCGTCTGCCTCCTCGTCACGCACGACCCGGTGGAGGCCGTCGCGCTCGCCGACCGGGTTCTCGTCCTGGAGGACGGCCGCACGCTTCAGGACGCCCCGCCCGCCGAGGTCACCCGGCACCCGCGCTCCCCCTGGGTCGCCCGGATGCTCGGCCGCAACGCCTGGCCCGGCACCGCCACCGCCGACGGCCTGGAGCCCTCGGGCGGCGGCCGCCTCGTCGCGGCCGACCCGCTGCCCGCCGGGTCGCCCGCGCTGGCGGTCATCGCGCCCGAGGCCGTCTCCGTACACCGGGAGAAGCCGGGCGGGAGCCCGCGCAACGTGTGGCCGGGGACGGTGCGCGAGATCACGGCGGGCGGGAGCCGGCTCCGGGTGCTGGTGGGGTCGGATCAGGTGCCGGACCTGGCCGCCGAGATCACCCCGCAGGCCGCCGCCGAACTGTCCCTCGTGGACGGGGCGCGGGTGTGGACCAGCGTCAAGGCCACCGAAGTGACGCTCGTGGCGCTCTGAACCTCAGTAGACGTCCCGCACGTACCGCTTGTCGGCGGCGAGCTGCTTCACGTACAGGGCGGCGGCCTCCGGATCGAGCCCGCCGTGCGCGACGGCGATGTCGCGCAGCGCCCGGTCGACGTCCTTGGCCATCCGGGCCGCGTCGCCGCACACGTAGAAGTGGGCCCCGTCGCGCAGCCAGGTCCACAGCTTGGCGCCGTGCTCGCGCATCCGGTCCTGTACGTAGACCTTGGCGCGCTGGTCGCGCGAGAAGGCGGTGTCCAGGCGGGTGAGGGTGGAGTCGGCGAGGAAGGACGTCAGCTCCTCCTCGTAGAAGAAGTCGGTGGCCCGGTGCTGCTCCCCGAAGAACAGCCAGTTGGGGCCGGGGTCGCGGCGGGCCCGGCGCTCCTCCAGGAAGCCGATGAAGGGGGCGACGCCGGTCCCGGGGCCGACCATGACCATCGGTGCGTCGGGGCGGGCCGGTGGCCGGAAGTGCGGGGCGCGGCGGACGAAGACCGGGACGCGGGTGTCGGGGTCCGCGTCCGCGAGGAAGGGCGAGCAGACACCGGCGCGGGGGCGGCCGCGGGTGTTCTCGTAGCGGACGACGGAGACCGTCAGGGAGAGGCGGTCGGGGTCGGTGAGCGGGCTGGACGATATCGAGTACAGGCGCGGTTGCAGGGGTTTGAGGAGGCCGGCCCACTCCTCCGGGGTGGCCTTGACCGGGTATGCGCCGAGGACGTCGACGGCCTGGCGGCCCCAGGACCAGCGGGCCAGCTCGCCCTTGTTGTCGGGCCGCAGCATCTTCTTCAGCTCCCGGTCCCCGGTGCGTTCGGTGACGAAGCCGAGGAGGGCGGGGGTGAGGCGGGTGATGTCCAGCCGGGTGTGGAGCGCGTCGCCGAGCCGGAGGCCGCCGAGGCCGGAGACCTCGATCTCGGCGTCGGCGTCGAGGCCGGTGACGGAGAGCCATTCGGCCACCAGGTCCGGGTGGTTGGCGGCGTGGACGCCCAGCGCGTCCCCGGCCGCGTACTCCAGGGCTGACCCGGTCCCGCTGATGTCGAAGGTGAAGCGGCGGACCTCCTTGCCGGAGCCGGGCAGCCCGAGCAGCCGGTTGCCGGCCAGCCGGGCGGTGACGGGCGCGGGCTTCGGGGTGCGGACCGGGGCGGGGGCGGGCGGGGGTGCGGGGGCCGGTTCGGCCGGCGGGGCGGTGAGCCCGGCGAGGACCTGGTCGAGCCAGCTCAGCGCGGACGGTTCGTAGTCGGGCTCGCAGTCGGTACGGGGGGCGAGGCGGACGGCCCCCAGCTCGTCCAGGCGCAGGTCGAGCCGCCGCCCGTGTCCGCAGAAGTCGTCGTACGAGGAGTCGCCGAAGGCCAGTACGGCGTACCGCCTGCCGTCCAGGGGCGGGAGGTCGGTGGCCGTCAGGGCCTCCCAGAACCCGGAGCCGTTGTCCGGCGCGTCGCCGTCCCCGAAGGTGCTGGTGATCAGGAGGAGGTCTGCGGCCGGTGGCAGGGCGCGCGGGTCCGCCTGGTCCATGCCGAGGAGCCGGGTGCGCAGGCCCGTGGCGCTGAGCCGGTCGGCGGTGGCGACGGCGAACTCCTCGGCGTTGCCGGTCTGCGAGGCCCACAGCACGACGACCTCGCGGCCGGGTGCGTCGGCAGCGGCGAGGACGGGCGCGGGGGCGTCGGCGGGCGGCCCGGTGCGCGAGTACATGCCGGCCAGGACGCCGTTGACCCAGCGGGCGTGCTCGGCGCTGAAGGGCGCGCCGGGCGGGAGGACGGGGACGCCGGGAGCGCCGAGGGGCAGCCCGGCGAGGAAGCCGACGAGGTACTGGCGCTCGTGCTCGGCGAGGACCGGGGGCGGGGTGGTCTCCAGGCCGAAGACGGCGGCGGTTTCGGGAGACGCCTGGGTCGCGGTTTCCACCGGTGCCGAGGCGGACGCGGTCTCCACCGGAGCCGGCACGGGAAGAGGCGCCGCCGCCACCTTCGTCAGGGTCACCGCGCACACCTTGAACTCCGGCTGGTAGGAGACCGGGTCCACGGCGTCGCCGGTCACCGCGTTGACGCTGAGGTATTCGCCGAACAGGTCGTTCCAGTGGAAGGGCGCGAAGCAGCAGCCCGGGGCCACCCGGTCGGTGACCACGGCGGGCAGCACGGCCCGCCCGCGCCGGGACTCCACCTCCACCGAGTCGCCCTCCGCGAGCCCGAGGCGGGCCGCGTCCTCGGGGTGCACCTCCACGAACGGTCCGGGGTCGAGCCGGTTGAGCTTGGCGACCTTGCCGGTCTTGGTGAGGGTGTGCCACTGGTGCTGGACCCGGCCGGTGTTGAGCAGGAAGGGGTAGTCGTCGTCCGGCATCTCCGCCGCCGGGATGTGCGGACGGCCGAAGAAGCGGGCGCGCCCGGTCGGGGTCGGGAAGACGGGTCCGCCGCCGTCCGGGTCGAGATAGCGGATGGGGTTGCGGTCGGGCCCGTCGGCGGTGGGCGCGGGCCACTGGACGGGGGCGGTGCGCAGCCGTTCGTACGTCACGCCCCGCAGGTCGTAGCCGGTGCGGGGGTTGGCGGCGCGCTTGATCTCCTCGAAGACCTCCTCGGCACTCCCGTACGTGAAGGCGTCCTCGTACCCCATGGCGCAGGCGATACGGGCGATGATCCGCCAGTCCGCGAGGGCTTCGCCGGGCGGCTCGACGGCGGGGCGGGCGAGGGTGAGGTTGCGTTCGCTGTTGACGAGGACGCCCTCCGCCTCGCTCCACAGGGCACCGGGCAGGACGACGTCGGCGTAGGCGTTGGTCTCGGTGTCGGCGAACACGTCCTGGGTGATGACGAGTTCGGCGGCCTCCAGGGCCTCGATGACGGTGCGGCGGTTGGCGACGGAGGCGACGGGGTTGGTGCAGATGATCCAGCACGCCTTGATGTCACCGGCCGCCATCCGCTCGAACATATCGACCGTCCCCCGGCCGCACTCGTCCTTGCGCAGGGTGCCGGGGGCCAGGCCCCACAGCTCCTCGGTGAAGGCGCGGTCCTCGTCGTCCAGGAGCGAGCGCTGACCCGGCAGCCCCGGGCCCATGTAGCCCATCTCGCGCCCGCCCATCGCGTTGGGCTGGCCGGTGAGCGAGAGGGGGCCGCTGCCCGGGCGGCAGATCGCGCCCGTCGCCAGGTGGAGGTTGAGCAGCGCGTTGGTGTTCCAGGTGCCGTGCGTGGACTGGTTGAGCCCCATCGTCCAGCAGCTCGTCCACTCCCCCGCCTCGCCGATCCACCGGGCGGCCTGCCGGAGGTCGTCCTCCGGGATGCCGGTGATCTCCGCGACGGTGGCGGGCGGGTAGTCCGCGAGGAACTCCGGCATCTCCTCCCAGCCCTCGGTGTGCGCGGCGATGAACGCGGGGTCGGTGTGCCCGTTCGCGTGGAGCAGGTGCAGGAGGCCGTTGAGGAGGGCCAGGTCGGTGCCGGGGTTGACGCGCAGGAAGAGGTCGGCCTTGTCGGCGGTGGCGGTGCGCCGGGGGTCCACGACGATCAGCTTGGCACCCGCCTTGACGCGGTCCAGGAGGCGCAGGAAGAGGATCGGGTGGCAGTCGGCCATGTTGGAGCCGATGACGAGGAAGACGTCCGCGCGGTCCAGGTCGTCGTAGGAGCCGGGCGGCCCGTCGGCGCCGAGCGACAGCTTGTAGCCGCTGCCCGCGCTCGCCATGCACAGCCGCGAGTTGGACTCGACGCGGTTGGTGCGGACGAACCCCTTGGCCAGCTTGTTCGCGAGGTACTGCGCCTCCAGGCTCATCTGCCCGGACACGTAGAACGCGACGGCGTCCGGTCCGTGCGTGTCGATGACCGCCCGCAGCCGCCGCGCGGTGGACGTCACCGCCTCGTCCACGCCCACCGGTACGGGCTCCGCGCCGCGCTCCGGCCGCACCAGCGCGGTGGTCAGCCGGCCGGGCGCGGCGAGCATGTCGGCGGTGGTCGCGCCCTTGGTGCAGAGCCGTCCCGCGTTGGCGGGGTGCGCCTTGTCGCCGGACGCCTTGCGGACCGTACGCCGTCCGTCCGGTCCGGCCGCGATGTCGAGGACCATGCCGCAGCCCACCCCGCAGTACGAGCAGACCGTACGGACCTGAGTGGCGTCGGCCGACGAGCTCTGTGGGGGCACCGGGGAGACCTTCCGTGAATCGGATCGTGCCCCGACGGTAGAAAGGCGCCGTTACGCCGGTGTGGCACCGGCCGATCATGGGCGGTAACGCTCGTCGCACACCGGGCGGGCCGGGGGTGTGAGAAGAGCCGCCCGTAGCCTCTCTCCATGCAGACCAATCTGATGATCTACGACGGCACCGTGGCGGCCTGCTCCGACGTCCCGCGTACCGGTGGCGTGCCGCTGGCTCCCGCGGGCTTCACCTGGCCCGTGTGCGGCTGTGGGGGGCCGTTGCAGTTCTTCGCGCACCTTCCCGTCGAGGACGGCGTCCTGTCGGTGTTCGTGTGCCAGAACGACCCCGGCGCGTGCGAGTTCTGGGCAGCCGGGTCCCGCGCCAACCGGGTCCATCTGTTCCCCCGGGAGGGGCTGCGGCCGGTCACCGTACCGGAGAACGGGCTGACGGTCCTGCCGGTGGTCTCGGCCATCCGCACCCAGGTCGTGACGGTCGACCCGGAGGACTGCGACGAAGACGTCCTGCCCGACGCGTACGACCTCGGCCGGGAGGGGTGGCGGCGGGAACCCGGAGAGCGGTTCGGGAAGCAGCGGGAGGTGCTCGGCTCGCTCGGCGGCAGTCCCTCATACCTGGAGGACGACCGGGTGCCCGCGTGCCCCTCCTGCTCGGGCACGATGGAGTTCGCGGCCCATCTGGAGGAGGGGATCACCCGGGAGACCGCGATGAACCTCGGCGGTCGGCTGGGCTACGTCTTCGTCTGCCGCCCCTGCCGCGAAGGCGCGTTCCTGACGGACTGAGCGGCGGCCGCCCGCTACGTCTCCTCGGTGAGCTGTTCGTCCAGGTCGTCGAAGAGCAGTTCCGCGTGGTCGACCTGTCCCGTCCGGTACGCCGAGCGGGCGACGAGGTGCGCGGCGACCGGGCCCGTCATCAGCTGGAAGAAGCCGATCAGCGCCAGCGTCGCCAGGTCCATGCCGCTGCGCAGCCGCAGCGCGACCCCGGCGAGCACGATGAGCATGCCGAGCGCCTGCGGTTTGGTCGCGGCGTGGCTGCGGGAGAGGACGTCCGGCAGCCGCAGCATGCCGACGACGCCGAGGAGGCAGATCGCGGCGCCGATCAGCACCAGCGCCGCGCCCGCCGTGTCCAGAATCTGGAGCCAGACGCTCACGGCCTCTCCTCCCCGCCGTTCCGGGCCCGCTCCCCGTACGGATGGCCCGGCGGCCGGTCGCGTACGGCGATGAAGCGCGCGATACCGACCGAGCCGGTGAAGCCGAGGAAGGCCAGGACCAGCATGATCGGGAAGTAGAAGGGGTCGCGGGCGAACGCCGATTTGGCGCCGAGCCCGGCGATGATGAGCGCGGCGCAGACATCGAGCGCGATGGCCCGGTCGAGCATCGAGGGCCCGCGCCAGATGCGCGCGAGCAGCAGCGCGCCGGCGACGAGGATCAGGACCACGGCCGCCACGAGCAGCACCCGGTCCACGGTCTGGGGCGCGCTCATGGCCGCTCCTCCTGGTCTCCCGGCTGTGCGCCGGTGTGCGGGGTGTCCGGGGGCGGGGCGGCGACCCGCTCGATCTCGTCGCGGGTGCCGAAGGCGCGTACGGTCAGCTCCTCCAGGCGCCACACGGAGCGCCGGGCGGCTTCCAGTTCGGCCGGGTCGCCCGCGTCCAGGACGTGCAGGAAGACGGTGGCGGTGGCGCGGCGGACCTCGACCACGGAGCCGTCGGGCACGTTCTGCACGGTGACGGCGGTCGCGGCGAGCATCAGGTCGGAGCGGCAGCGCAACGGTACGGCGATGACGGCGGCACGGCGCGAACGGCCGCCGTGGATCTGCCGGGTGACCTTCACGCCAGAGGTGTACATGTCGAACAGCAGATAGCCGGCGAGGCGCAGGATGCCCCAGGGGTGCAGCCGCAGCCCCAGGTCGACCTTGGGCAGCGGGAAAGCCAGGCAGACCACCACCGCGACCATGGCCCCGGTGAGCAGGTTCGCCCAGTTCAGGCTGGACCAGAGCAGCACCCAGATGACGGTGAGCCAGGCGATCAGCGGCAGGTCCAGCACCCGGCGGCCCCGGGCGCCGAAGGCGGCGCTGAACGGCGGCAGGTCCTTGTTCCGGAAGGAGAAGGTGACGAGGCGTTTCACCGGCCCAGCACCTCCTGGGTGTACGGCGTGCGGGCGATGAGTTCGGTCGCGGCACGGTCGGTGTACGAGGTGAGCGGTCCGGCGAACACGGTGAAGGCGAGGCCGAGTCCGACCGCGGCGGCCGTCGCCCAGGTCATCGGGCGGGGCAGCACGCTGGTGGTGGTGACGGCGTGGCCGTGGAGCGTGGCGGCGACGGCGAGCCCGGCGGGCTGGTGGCGGACGCGGACCCCCTCGTCGCCGGTGCCCGCCATCCGGTCGGGGCCCTCGTCGGCATCGTCGTCGTCGCTGTCGTCGTCCGATTCCAGGACCGTGCCGGTGGCGGCCTGGCCGGGGGGCGCCGCCCGCCAGAAGGCGAGGTTCCAGACCTTGGCCATCACGTACAGCGTGAGCAGGCTGGTCACGGCCGCCCCGGTGACGAGGATCCAGGCCCACACCCCGCCGTCGGCGACACCGGCGCGCATCAGGCCCAGCTTGCCGATGAAGCCGGAGAGCGGCGGGATGCCGGCGAGGTTCATCGCGGGCACGAAGAAGAGGACGGCGAGGGCGGGCGCGGCCCGGGCGATGCCGCCGATCCGGGTGAGTTCGGTGGTGCCGGTCCGGCGTTCGATCAGCCCGGCGACCAGGAACAGCGTGGTCTGGACGGTGATGTGGTGGACGACGTAGACGATCGCGCCGCCGTACGCGTCCCGGGTGGCGAGGCCGATACCGAAGACCATGTAGCCGATGTGGCTGATGAGGGTGAAGGAGAGCAGCCGCTTGAGGTCGGTCTGTGCGACGGCTCCCAGGATGCCGACGATCATCGAGGCGAGGGCCGCCGCCATCAGCAGGTCGCCGAGCCGGTTGCCGGGGAAGAGCAGGGTCTCGGTGCGCAGCATGCAGTAGACGCCGACCTTGGTCAGCAGTCCGGCGAAGACGGCGGTGACGGGGGCGGGCGCGGTCGGGTAGGAGTCGGGCAGCCAGGCGGCGAGCGGGAAGACGGCCGCCTTGATCGCGAAGACCGTCAGCAGCATGGCCTGGATCAAGGTCTGGACGCCCAGCGGGAGCGCGCCGAGGCGTTCCGCGAGCTGGGCGAAGTTGGCGGTGCCGGTCGCCGCGTACGTCATGGCGATGGCGGTCAGGAAGAGCATCGAGGAGAACAGCGAGATGATCACGTACGTGGAGCCCGCCCGGATGCGCGGACCGGTGCCGCCGAGCGTCAGCAGGACGAAGCTCGCGACGAGCATGATCTCGAAGCCGACGTAGAGGTTGACCAGGTCTCCGGCGAGGAAGGTGCACGAGACGCCGGCGACCAGGATCAGGTACGCGGGGTGGAAGACGGCGACGGGTGTCTCCTCGTCCCGGTCCGCCATGCCCTGGCCCAGGGAGTAGACGAGGACGCACAGCGTGACGGCGGAGGAGACCGTCAGCATCAGCCCGGAGAGCCGGTCGGCGACCAGGGTGATGCCGAGCGGCGGCGCGAAGTCCCCGAGGTGCACGGAGAGCGGCCCGTCCGTGTCGGCGGCGATCATCAGGGCGATCGAGAGGCCGAGTACGGCGGTGAGCACGGCGACGCTGACGAGGCGCTGGATCTGCTTGAGCCGGGTGCCGAAGGCGAGGCTCAGGCCGGTCGCGCAGAGCGGCAGCAGCACCGGCAGCGGGACGAGGGCGTTCATCCGGTGCCTCCCGGGTTCTGGGCGTCGGGGCCGGGGCCTCGTGGGTCCTCGGCTTGTGAGTCCTCGGGGTTCTTCGCGTAGTCCTCCGGGTCCGCGCCCAGGACGTCGTGCCAGAGGTCGCCGGTGGCGTCGCGGCCCCGGGCCTGGAGGGCGCGGTCGGCGCGCAGCCGGGCCCGGAGGCGGCGGCGTTCGTCGCGGTAGGCGCGGCGGGCCTCGGCGCTGCGGTCGCCGTCCTCGCGGAAGCGGGCGCGCAGTTCGTCGCGCTCGTCCAGGACTTCGGCGCGGAGCACGATGCGGCGGTCCTCCAGGTCGTCGTGGACCTCGTCGGTGCCGGTGAGCTGGTGGCCGCGGTAGGCCATGGCGAGCAGGAACGCGGTGGTGGCCAGGGTGATGACGATCGCGGTGAGCGCGATGGCCTGGGGCAGCGGGTCGGTGACCCGGGCGAGATCGACCCCGTACAGCAGGGGTTCGCGGCCGGCCGTGCCGGTGGCGGACAGGATGAAGAGGTTGATGCCGTTGCCCGCGATGACCGCGCCGAGCAGGATGCGGGTGAGGGGCCGGGTCAGCATGAGGATGCCGCCGACCGCGCAGAGGACCGCGGCGGTGGCGAGGAGCGAGGCGCTGACGGTCACGGGGTGGCCTCCCCGGTCTCCGGTCCGGCGCTGCGGGCTGCGGCCTTCTCGGCGGCGGCGCGCTCGATCTGCCGGTCGATCTTGGCGCCGAGGGCCCGCACGATGTCAAGGACGACGCCGAGGACCAGCAGGTAGACCCCGCAGTCGAAGATGACCGGGGTGCCGAATTCGAAGTCGCCGACGAGCGGCCAGTGGCCGTGGTACGTCCAGGCGTGCAGGACCGTTCCGTCCGAGAGGCCGATCAGGGCGACCCCGGTGGAGATGAAGAGGCCGAGCCCGGTGAAGAGGCCGGGCTGCAGGGGCGCGGCCTCGGCGAGTTCGAAGCGGCCGCCCGCGAGGTAACGGGTGATCAGGGCGAGGCCCGCGACGAGGCCGCCCACGAAGCCGCCGCCCGGCATGTTCTCGGCGCAGAACAGCAGGTAGACCGAGAGCACCAGGATCGGGTGGAACAGCAGCCGGGTCACCACCTCGAAGACCACGGACCGGTGCTCGGGTGCCAGCGTGGCACCGGCCGCCAGCCAGCCGCGCTCGGGCGCCCCCTCGTCGCCCTGGGGCACCCCGGTCAGCGGCTCGGCGGTCACGGACCAGGCGGTGTGTCCGCCCACTTCGGCGGGGGCGGCCGTCCCCTCGGCGCGGCGGTGCAGGTAGATGAGGCTGGTGACGCCGATCGCGGCGGCGGCGAGTACGGCGGACTCCCCCATGGTGTCCCAGGCGCGGAGGTCGACGAGGATCGTGGCGACGACGTCCTTGAGGCCGTGGTGCGCCGTCTCCTCGACCATGGCGGCGCCCGCCGCGGGCGCGGTCCGCGCGGCGGCGGCGACCCAGACCACCACGCCGAGCGTGGCGGCGGCGGCCAGGGCGACCGGGATGCGCACGGCCCGCCGCCAGGGGCTCACCGACTCCTGGAAGTGCACCGGCATCCGCCGCAGGACCAGCACGAACACGATCATGGACACGGTTTCCACGCAGAACTGGGTGAGCGCCAGGTCCGGGCCGCCCTGGACCACGAACAGCAGGGCAGTCCCGTAACCGGTCAGTCCGGCCAGCACCACGGCCTTCATGCGCCGTCTGACGGTGAGACAGAGCAGGGCCGCCGCGCAGGTCAGGGCGGCGACCGCGCCCTGGAGCGGGACGTCCCAGAGCCGGGGCGCCGAAGCCCCTTGCCAGGGCCGGTCCACGACGAACACGGAGAGCTGTCCGGCGAGCATCACCAGCAGGGTCGTCGCGAGGTACACGGAGAGGGAGCCGCGCTGGACGAAGCCGGTGGCCTGGAGGGAGAGGCGTTCCAGACCCAGGAGGAGCTGGCCGAAGACGCCGTCGGCGGTGGGCCAGGCGATGCGCCGGGAGAGCCGGGCGACCCGGTCGCGCGCGGCGAAGAGGACCGCGCCGCCCGCGGTGGCGACGGCGGAGAGGAGGAGTGCGGTGCCCCAGCCGTGCCAGAGCGCGAGGTGGTACGGGTGGGCGGGGGCCGGGAACGCGTCGGCGTAGGCGCTGAGCAGCCGGTCGGTCCAGCCGACGCCGGGACCGAGGACGAGCCCGCAGAGGGCGAGCGCGGCGGGCGCGGCGAGGAAGGCCGGGCCGACCCGGTGCACGGGGGTGTCGGCGACCCCGGGTTTGCGCAGGAAGCCGCCCCAGATGAACCGGGCGGTGTACGCCACGGTGAGCGCCGAGCCCGCGACCGTGATGCCGAGCGCCCAGCGGTCCGCCGTGTCGCCGTGCAGCAGCGCCTCGAACGCCGACTCCTTCGCGGCGAAGCCGAGCATCGGAGGCAGGGCGGCCATGGAGAGGGCGGCGAGCACGGCGACGGCGCACACATGGGGCAGGGCGCGTCCGACGCCGGAGAGCTTGCGCAGGTCACGGGTGCCGGCGGCGTGGTCCACGATGCCGGTGACGAGGAAGAGCGGGGCCTTGAAGAGGGCGTGGCCGAGGATCATGACGGCGGCGGCCAGCGCGGCGTCGCGGTTGCCGACGCCCGCGAGGAGGGTGAGGAAGCCGAGCTGGCTGACGGTGCCGTACGCCAGGACGATCTTCAGGTCGTTGAGCCGGAGGGCGCGCCAGCCGCCGAGGAGCATCGTCGCGGCGCCGAAGACGATCACGACGGGCCGCCAGCCGGGCACGTCGGCGAAGGCGGGGGCGAGCCGGGCGACCAGGTAGACCCCGGCCTTCACCATCGCGGCGGCGTGCAGATAGGCGCTGACGGGGGTGGGCGCGGCCATGGCGTTGGGCAGCCAGAGGCTGAACGGCCAGACCGCCGACTTGGACAGGGCCCCGCACAGGATGAGCAGGACGGCGACCTCGACGGCGGTGGTCGCCGGGGGCGGGTCGGCGAGGATCTCGGAGATGCGGTAGGTCCCGGCCTCCTGACCGACGATCAGGAAGCCGACCAGCATGGCGAGGCCGCCGAGCGTGGTGACGGTCAGGGCCTGGAGGGCGGAGCGTCTGCTGTGGCGCTGCTCGCTGTCGTATCCGATGAGCAGGTACGAGAAGACGGTGGTGAGCTCCCAGAAGACGTAGAGGGAGATCAGGTCGTCGCTGAGGACGAGGGCGAGCATGGCGCCGGCGAACGCGAGGAGGTTCCCGGCGAAGCCGGCAAGCCGGGGTGTCGTGTCGCTGAAGTAGGAGGCGCAGTACAGCAGGACGAGCGTGCCGACGCCGGACGCGAGCAGGACCATGAGTTCGCCGAGCGCGTCGAGGCGCAGGTCCACGGAGACGCCGTAGTCGGGCATCCAGGCCCAGGACCAGTCGACCGATGAGCCCGAGGCGGCTGTCTCCCACTGGGTGAACGCCCAGCAGGTGGTGGCGGCGGGCGGCAGCGCGAGGACCAGGAAGGCGCGCGCGCCCAGCCGTCGCACCAGCGGGCGCGCGAAGGCCGCGAGGACGAAGTGGGCGACGATGAGCGCGGTCATACGGTGTGGCGGCGGGGTGCGGCGGCGGGCGGCGGGGTGTGCGGGGCTACCGAACAGACAGAAGGCACTAAATACAGATATATCCCCGGCGCCGGTTCACCCGTCCGACCCGCCGCACCCCGGGCGGCCGGTCATATCGGAACGCGCGTCGCCGCTTCATGGTGATCATGTGTGTGCCAGATGTTGAACATGTGATCCCACTTCCTTTTCTTTTTTGCACTGTGACTACTATCTATCCGTCCTGGTTCTCAACGGATTTGACCGACCGTGAGGTCGGTACCACGTCAAGGAGCATGCCCTGCGCACGCGCGCGTCACGGCGGAGCAGCTCGACCACAATGGCGCTGCGGACGGCCCTTCTCGTACTGGCAATCGTCCCCGGTGTCGCCCTGGCCGCCCTCTGGGCCGTCACCAGTGGTCAGACTCTGCTCGACTTCCAGAAGCAAGCGGCTCAAGGGCAGTTGGCCCAGAAGGCCGGCCAGCCGTCCAACATCGTGTACTACAACCTCCAGGAGGAGCGGCGGCTCAGCGCCGAGGCACTGGCCCGCAAGGGAGGCGCCACCGACGCCCTGCGCGAGCAGCGCAAGCTGACCGACAAGGCGATCACCAGCTTCCAGTCGCTGTCCGACACCGACACCGACGACGCCCCCGGCGAGGTACGCGACGCGGTCGGCGAAGCCCGTACGGCGATCACCCAACTCCCGGCGCAGCGGGCCCTCGTGGATGAGGGCGACAACGACCAGCAGAAGGCCGTGTACCGCTACTACACGGACCTGATCGCCGTCGATCTGCGGCTCTTCACGGCCCTCAGCCATGTGGACAACGGCCGGATCACCACGATCTCGCAGCCGTTGGTGGACCTGTTCTGGGCCAAGGAGATGATCTCCCGCTCGGACGCGCTGCTCGCCCGTGGCTGGATGAAGGGCAGGCTGAGCACCGCGGAGCTCCAGGAGGTCCGGCAGGCCGTCTCCGCCCAGTCGTTCCAGTACACGACGAAGGTCGTCCCCTATCTCCCGGCGGACGAGAAGGCGAAGTGGCAGGAGGTCTTCGGCTCCGCCGCCTGGAAGGCCAAGTCCCGGGTGGAGACCCGGGTGCTGCGCCCGGCCGACCCGGACTCCTCCGGCTCCGTCGCCCTCGGCGCGAAGGAGGCGGACTGGCGCGGCGCGATGGACGAGCTCACGCCCCAGCTGGTGGAGCTGATGGAGGACCGCACCGATGTGGTGGTCGCGGAGGGCAAGGACAGTGTCATCTCCCTCCTGATCAAGGTGGTCCTGACCACGGTCGTCGGCCTCGCCGCCGTCGTCGCGGTCATCTGGTTCACCTGGCGGATCTCCCGCAACCTGCGCCGCCGGATCAGCCGGCTCCAGGAGCGGGCCGAGGAGCTGGAGAAGGCGCTGCCCGACGTGGTCGAACGGCTCGGCAAGGGCGAGCGCATCGACGTCGAGGCCGAGGCCCGGGCGATCGGGGACGGCGGCGAGGCCGGGACGACGGACGAACTGGCCCAGCTGGGCCACGCGCTCGACCTGGCCCGTACCAGCGCCCTGCGCGCCGCCGTCGACCAGGCCGACCAGCACCGGGGCTTCGAGCGGCTGCTCCAGCGCATCGCCCGCCGCACCCAGCAACTCATCGGCCAGCAGCTGAAGAAGCTGGACCAGCTGGAGCGCGAGCACGAGGACCCGGAGCTCCTGGACGGCCTCTTCGACCTCGACCACCTCACCGCCCGCCTGCGGCGGTACGAGGAGAACCTGGTGATCCTCGCGGGCGGCTCCCCGCACCGGCGCTGGCGCAAGCCCGTACCGCTGCTGGACGTCATGCGGTCCGCCCAGGGCGAGGTGCAGGACTACCAGCGCGTGGTGCTGGACCTGGACGGCTCCCCGTGGCTCGCGGCACGGGCCGTGGGACCGGTCTCCCATGTGCTGGCGGAGCTGATCGAGAACGCCCTCACCTTCTCCCGGCCGCCCAGTCCCGTCGAGGTCAGGGCCGCCCAGGTGAGCCGGGGCCTGGCCATCGAGGTCGAGGACCGCGGGCTCGGCATGGACGAGGAGCAGCTCGCGGCGGCCAACGAGCTGATGAGCCGGCCGCCCCGGATGGACGTGCTGGCCCACGCCGACGACATCCGCCTCGGCCTGTACGTGATCGCGCGCCTCGCCGACCAGCACGGGCTGCGGGTCGAGTTCCGCCAGTCGGCGTTCGGCGGCACCCGCGTCGTCGTGCTGGTCCCGGACGCGCTCACCGTCCCCGGCCCGCACGCCGGTCCGGTGGCCGTCCCCGCCCCCGAGGCGGAGGAGCCCGCCCCGGCCACCGCCCCGCTCCGGGACTCCGACGCGCTGCCCAGCCGGGGCCGGGGCAGGGCCCTCGCCGGGGTCACCGCCCTGCACGCGCCGGACGCGCCCGCTCCCGCACCCGAGCCCGATGCGCCGTACGCCGGCCCGGACGGGCACGCGTACGGGCAGCGGGACGACGTGTACGGGGGCGCCCGGCAGGACGAGGCGGCGCACCACGGCGGGTACGCGGACGCCGGGCAGCCGTACATGACCGCCGAGGGGCAGTACCCGGTCACCCACCAGGTGTACCCGGAGCCCTCGGAGCCGTACGGCGCTCCGCGGCAGCCCTACCCGGACACGTATCTGACGGGCGAGCTGGACGCGGACGGCTTCCCGGTCTCCCTGCCCCCGCAGCCGGAACCGGCCGCACACGCCGGGCCGCCCGCGCACGCCGGGCCGCCCGCGCACGCCGGGCCGCCCGCGCACGCCGGGCCGCCCGCACACGCCGGGCCGCCCGCGCAGACCATGCAGCCCGCACCGCTTCCGCAGCCCGCGCCAGGGCCGGGGCCGGGGCCGGGTCTTCCCGCCGCGCCCTTCGGGGAGCCGCTCGGGGAGCCGCCGTTGCCGCGCCGGGTGCGTCAGGCCAGCCTCGCCGACGAGCTCCGGGTCGACCCGGCCGCGCCGGCCGCCGCGGCCCGGCCGCGGGTCAGGGCCGAGGACCCGCCGCCCCGGACCGCCCCGCACCGCGCGGGTGCGGCGATCGGAGCCTTCCAGCGCCGATCCCGCGCCGCCCGCGCCACCGACGAGCCGCCGACGCAGCCCGACCTCACGAGAGAAGAACGGACATGACACGCACAACCGCCACCCGCCAGGATCTCGACTGGCTCCTCGACGGTCTGGTCGACTCGGTGGCCGAGACCATCAACGCCGTCCTGCTCTCGGACGACGGGCTGGTGGTGAGCCACTCGCGCACCATCGAGCGGCCCGACGCCGAGCGGCTGGCCGCGATCTGCACCGGTCAGCAGAGCCTGGCCCGGGGTGTGGGCCAGCTCTTCGACGGCGGCGGCGTCCACCAGGTGATCGTGGAGCTGGCGGATCTGTGGCTCTTCATCATCTCGGCGGGCCAGGGCACCCACCTGGCCGTCATCGCCTCGCAGGAGGTGGACGCCGAGATCATGTCGCTCGCCATGCACAACCTCGTCCTCCAGGTCGGCCAGAAGCTCAGCACCCCGGCGCGGGACGACTTCGACGCCTTCGGCGCCGGGGACAGGCCGCGGGCGTGACCGGCCACTGGCCTTACGGGCAGGGGGATTTCGAGGACGACGGCGAGGACGCCGCGGGAACGATGGTGCGCCCGTACACCATCACCCGCGGCCGGACGGCCCCCGACCGGGACGACCTCACCCTCATCACCGTGCTCACCACCGCGCACGATCCGCGGGACGAGCACGGCGCGGCGGCCCGCCCGGGCCGGCTCCAGCCGGAGCACCGGCTGATCCTGGAGCGCTGCCGCCGGCCCGCGGCGGTCGCCGAGGTCGCGTCGGACCTCGACCTGCCGATCTCGGTGACCAAGATCCTTCTGGCGGACCTGGTCGCCACCGGCCTCCTGATCGCCCGGGCCCCGCTCTCGGTGGCCCGGGCGTCCGGCGGCGCCGACATGGGCGTACTGGCCGCTGTTCGCGACGGACTCCGGAGACTCTGACCCAAGATGACCACCAGTCAGGCGGCGCCCGCCGCCGTCAAGATCCTGATAGCCGGCGGTTTCGGCGTCGGCAAGACCACCCTCGTGGGGGCCGTCAGCGAGGTCGCCCCGCTGCGCACCGAGGAGCTTCTGACCACGGCCAGTATCGGCGTGGACGACCTGGCCGGCGTCGGACAGAAGGACACGACGACCGTGGCCCTGGACTTCGGCCGGATCACGGTCAGCCAGGACCTGGTCGTCTATCTGTTCGGCACACCGGGCCAGGAGCGCTTCTGGTTCATGTGGAACGACCTGGTCAACGGGGCGCTCGGCGGGGTCGTGATCGCCGACACCCGGCGCCTGGAGAGCAGCTTCGCCTCGATCGACTTCTTCGAGAGCCGGGACATCCCGTTCGTCGTCGCGATCAACTGCTTCTACGGGCACAACTCCCGCACCACGGACGAGATCAGGGCCGCCCTGGACCTGGACCCGCATGTGCCGCTGCTGGTCGGCGACGTGCGCGAGCGGCCGTTCGGCCGGGATGTGCTGCTGGCCCTCGTGGACCACCTGATGAGCCTGCCCGTCGCGGTGGGCTGACCCCTTCCCCTTACTTCCTCGCTCTGGAGAGATCCGACATGGCAACACCTCTGCGCGTCCTGATCCACGGCGGCGGCATCGGCGGGCTGACGCTCGCCACCGCCCTGGCCCGGCGGGGCCACACCGTCGAGGTGGCCGAGCTCCGCGACGAGCTCGACGCCCTCGGCGTCGGCATCATCCAGCCGTCCAACGCCCTGCACGTGATGCGGGAGATCGGGGTGCTTGAGGAGTGCCTGGCGGCGGGCTTCGAGTGGGAGGTGCTGACCATCGCGGACCCGGCCGGCAACACCCTGGCCGAGATACCGCAGCCGCGCATGGGCGACGCCCCCTCCAACAACGGCATCCCCCGCCCCGCCCTCGCCCGGGTGCTCAGCGCGGCGGCCACCTCGGCCGGTGCGAAGATCCGCTTCGGCGCGACCATCACCGAGCTCACCGACGACGGCAGCGGCGTGGACGTCACCCTGTCCGACGGCTCGTCCGGCCGCTGGGACCTGGTCGTCGGCTTCGACGGCATCGGCTCGCCGCTGCGCACCCGGCTGTACGGGGACCGCTACGCCCCCCAGTACACCGGCTTCGCCAACTGGCGCGTCACCATGCCCCGCCAGGAGCAGGTGCGGGGTGTCGTGATGGGCACCGCGGGCCAGGCCGCGAAGGCGCTGCTCACCCCGATCACCGATGAGCTGATGTACCTGGGGTCGGTCTTCGCGGAGGCCGAGGACTTCCGGCCGGACCCGGCGAAGGCGCACGAGCAGCTGAAGGAGCGGCTGGCGATGTTCTCGGGCCCGGTCGCCGAGGCGCTGGCCGAGGTCACCGGGCCGGAGGCGGTCGTCTACTCGCGGATCTCCCAGGTGACGGTCGAGGAGCCGTGGCACGTGGGCCGGGTGGTCCTGGCCGGTGACGCGGCGCACGCGAGCACCCCGCACATCGCGCAGGGCGCGGCGATGGCCGTGGAGGACGCGCAGGTGCTCGCCGAGTCGCTGGACGCCGAGGCGGACGTCGACACGGCCCTGGACGTGTGGGAGGCCCGTCGCCGTCCGCGTGCCATGTGGGTGCAGGCGATGTCCCGCGCGGTGCTGAAGCAGGAGACGGGCGGGGAGACCACGCCGGAGGAGGACGAGCTGCTGAAGATCGGCATCCCGGGCGCGGCCCATGTGCTGGTGCAGCCGTACTGACGTGATGCGCTACGCCCCCGCCGGGCCCGGTTTCCGGGAGCGGCGGGGGCGTACGTCGTTCAGGGCAGGACCGCGATGCCGTCGATCTCGATCAGGGCCTGTTCGTCCCAGAGCCGGGCCGCGCCGATGACCGCCATGGCCGGGTAGTCGCGGCCCGCCGTCCGGCGCCAGATCCGGCCCAGCTCCGGGGCGTTGGCCCGGTAGTCGGCGACATCGGTGGCGTACACCGTGACCCGGGCGAGGTCCGCCGGGGAGCCGCCCGCCGCGCGCAGGGCGGTGAGGAGGTTGCCGAGGGCGGTCCCGAACTGCTCGGGCAGGGTGTCGCCCACGACCTCGCCGTGCTGGTCCAGGGCGGTCTGCCCGGCCAGGAAGACAAGCCGCCCGCCGGTCGCGGTGACCGCGTGCGAGAAGCCGGACGCCGGTGAGAGTTCGTGCGGGTTGATGCGGTGGATCGGGCTCATGCGGTCGGCTCCCGGTTCGCGTACAGCTCCTTGGCGATGATCGTGCGCTGGACCTCGCTGGCGCCCTCGTAGATGCGCGGGGCTCGGACCTCCCGGTAGAGGTGTTCGAGCAGATGGCCGCGGCGCAGGGCGCGGGCGCCGTGCAGCTGGACGGCGGTGTCCACGACGAACTGCGCGGTCTCCGTGGCGTACAGCTTCGCCATCGCGGCCCGGCGCGGCACCCCGGGCTCCCCGGCGTCATGGGCGGCGGCGGCCGCGTAGACCAGCAGCCGGGCGGCCTCGGTGCGGGTGGCCATCTCGGCGACCTGGTGGGACACGGCCTGGAGGGCGGAGAGGGGCGCTCCGAAGGCGGTCCGGGTCGCGGTGTGCTCCACGGTGGCGTCGAGGGCGGCGCGGGCCATGCCGAGGGCGAAGGCGCCGACGCTGGGGCGGAAGAGGTTCAGGGTGTCCATGGCGACCGCGAAGCCCCGGTCCGGCTCGCCGAGCAGATCGTCGGGCGTGACGCGGACCCCGTCGAAGGCGAGGGCCCCGATCGGGTGCGGGGAGAGCATGTCCAGGGGGGTGCCGGTCAGCCCGGCGCGGTCGGCGGGGACCAGGAACGCGGTGACGCCACGGGCCCGGGCGCCGGGGGTGGTGCGGGCGAAGACCGTGTAGAAGTCGGCCTCCGGCGCGTTGGAGATCCAGCACTTCTCGCCGGTCAGCCGCCAGCCGCCGGAGTCGGGGGCGGCGTCGAGCGCGAGGGCCCCCGCGTCGGAGCCCGCGCCCGGCTCGCTGAGCGCGAACGCGGCGACGTGGCGGCCGGCGCGGACCCCGGGGAGCCAGCGCTCGCGCTGGGCGGGGGTGCCGGACCGGAGCACGGGGAAGGCGCCGAGGCCCTGGAGCGCGAGGGCGGTCTCGGCCTCGGTGCAGCCCCGGGCGAGCGATTCGCGCAGCAGGCAGAGGTCCAGGGCGCCCGAGCCGAACAGCCGGTCGAGGAGGCCCAGCTCGCCGAGGGCGGCGAGCAGCGGGCGGTTGACGTGCCCCGGTTCACCGCGCGCGGCGATGGGGGCGAGCCGGTCCAGGGCCAGGGTGCGCAACTCCTCGCACCAGGCGGTCTGGGCCGGATCGAGCGAGAATGCCGTCATACCGGCGCCTCTCTGGTCGAATTCGAATGCTCCCGGGCATCTTTATCGCGGACCGTTGACTACCGTCACCCAAACGATACGCTCCAAGGGCGACAAGGGGGCGATCCTTCATGGACCCGAAAACCTCAGCGCACATCGACGGCTTCGCCAGGGAGCACCTGCCCCCGGTGGAGCAGTGGCCGGACCTGCTCTTCGAGCTGCCCGAGCTGTACTACCCGGACCGGCTCAACTGCGCCGCCGAGCTCCTGGACCGCACGGCCGACCGCCTCGGCCCCGGCCGCCCCGCCTTCCGCACGCCGGACGGCGGGGTGCTGAGTTACGGGGACCTGCGGGGCCTCGTCGACCGGATCGCCCATGTCCTCACCTCGGACCTGGGGGTCGTCCCCGGCAACCGGGTCCTGCTGCGCGGCCCCACCACGCCCCACCTCGCCGCCTGCTGGCTGGCGGTGCTGAAGGCGGGGGCGGTCGCCGTCACCGTACTGGCGCAGCAGCGGGCGTCCGAGCTCGCCACGATCTGCTCGATCGCCCGCGTCAGCCACGCCCTGTGCGACGCGCGGTCGGTCGAGGACCTGGCGCAGGCGGAGGTGCCCGGGCTGCGCATCACGGCGTACGGGGGTGAGGCGCCGGACGATCTGCTGCGGCTGGCGGCCGCCCGGCCGGGCCCGTACCGGGCGGTGGACACCGCGTCGGACGACGTGGCGCTGATCGCGTTCACCTCCGGCACCACCGGCCGCCCCAAGGGCTGCATGCATCTGCACCGCGATGTGCTGGCCATCGCCGACACCTTCTCGCGGCACGTCCTGCGGCCCGGGCCCGACGACGTCTTCGCGGGCAGTCCGCCGCTCGGTTTCACCTTCGGGCTCGGAGGTCTGGTGGTGTTCCCGCTGCGGGTGGGCGCGTCGGCGCTGCTGCTGGAGCAGGCGGGCCCGAAGCAGCTGCTGCCCGCCCTGGCGGAGCACCGCGTCTCGGTGCTGTTCACCGCGCCGACCGCGTACCGGGTGATGCTGGACCAGCTCGACGGGCACGACCTGTCGGCGCTGCGCCGCTGTGTCTCGGCGGGCGAGAACCTGCCGGAGGCGACCTGGCACGCCTGGCACGAGCGGACCGGGCTGCGGATCATCAACGGCATCGGCGCGACCGAGCTGCTGCACATCTTCGTCTCGGCCGCCGACGACACGATCCGCCCCGGCACGACGGGCGTCCCGGTCCCCGGCTGGCAGGCCCGCGTGGTGGACGCCGACGGCGCGCCCGTGCCGGACGGGGAGCCGGGGCTGCTCGCCGTGCGCGGCCCGGTCGGCTGCCGCTATCTCGCGGACGAACGGCAGCGCGACTACGTACGGCACGGCTGGAACATCACCGGCGACACCTATGTGCGCGACGCGGACGGCTACTTCCGGTACGTGGCCCGCGCCGACGACATGATCATCTCCTCCGGGTACAACATCGCGGGCCCCGAGGTCGAGGAGGCCCTGCTGCGCCACCCCGATGTGGCGGAGGCGGCGGTGGTCGGGCAGGCGGACGAGCTGCGCGGCCGGATCGTGGCGGCGTACGTGGTCCTGCGCGAGGGCGCCGAGCTGACGGCGGACCAGCTGCGCACGTTCATGCGGGCGGAGCTGGCCCCGCACAAGTGCCCCCGCCGCATCACGTTCCTGCCGGCTCTCCCCCGTACCGCCACGGGGAAACTGCAACGGTTCAGGCTCCGCGCGGGGGAACCCGGTGCGGCCGGGCCCGCGCCGGGCCGAGAATGATCACATGGTCGAACCGCACACCCCCCGTTCACTGATCGTCACCCTGTACGGGGCGTACGGACGCACCCCCGGCGACGGCCCGATGCCGGTGGCCGGTCTGGTCCGGCTGCTCGGCGCCGTCGGCGTGGACGCGCCCGCCGTTCGCTCGTCCGTCTCCCGGCTGAAGCGGCGGGGACTGCTCGTCGCCGAGCGCACGGCGGACGGGGCGGCCGGATACGCGCTGTCGGCGGACGCCCGCCAGCTCCTGGACGACGGCGACCGGCGCATCTACCGCCACCCGGACCCGCCGCTGGCGGACGGCTGGGTGCTGGCGGTGTTCTCGGTGCCCGAGGCGGAGCGCCACAAGCGGCACCTGCTGCGCTCGCGGCTGTCCCGGCTCGGCTTCGGCACCGCCGCCCCCGGTGTCTGGATCGCCCCGGCGGGGCTGTACGACGAGACCCGGCACACCCTGGAACGGCTGGAACTCGCCCCCTACGTCGATCTGTTCCGGGGTGACCACCTGGGCTTCTCCGCGACCCGGGACGCCGTGGCCCGCTGGTGGGACCTGGACGCGGTGGCCCGGCTCCACCACGGCTTCCTGGAACGCCACGAGCCGGTGCTCAGGGCCTGGGAGGCGCGCGGCGACGCGGCGGTGGACCCGGAGGCGGCCTACCGGGACTACCTCACCGCGCTGGACTCCTGGCGCCGGGTGCCCTACGCCGACCCGGGGCTGCCCGGGGAACTGCTGCCCGACGCGTGGCCGGGGGCCCGGTCGGCCGAGGTGTTCCGGGCGCTGCACGAGCGGTTGCGGGACGCGGGGGCGGAGTTCGCGCACCGGAAATAGCGCTGCCGGGCCGGGACCGGGCGCGGCAGAATGCGGGTCCATGAGCTGGACCTTCACCGATGACCCCGGCGTCTTCCTCGACGCGGCCGGCGCCTGGCTCTCCGCCCGCCCGGCCGAGCACACCGTGCCGCTCACCGTCACCGCCGCCCTGCGCGGGCGCGTCCCCGGTGGTGAGGGCGCACCGGCCCCGGTGCTGGGCTGGTGGCGCGGGCCGGACGGGGAGGTGGCGGGCACCCTGGTGCAGACCCCGCCCCGGCCGCCGCTCCTCGACGGGCTCACCCCCGACGCGGTCGCCGCGCTGCTCGCCGCCCGCCCGCTGACCTCGGCCAACGCGGACCGGGCGACCGCCCTCGCGGTGGCCGCGCACTGGCCGGTCCACCGCGTCGAGGAGGAGCGCCGGCTGTACCGGCTGGACGGGCTGGTCCCGCCGCGCCCGGCGCCCCCGGGCGGGCCGAGGCGCGCGGTCCCCGGCGACCGGGCGCTGCTGGTGCGCTGGCACCGGGGCTTCGCCGCCGACCTGGGGCACCCGGACACGGGCGCCGAGGCGGCGGCGGACCGGCGGCTGAGCGGGGACGGGCTGACGCTCTGGGAGGACGGCGGCGCCCCGGTCTCGATGGCGGTGGTGTCGCCGCGCGTCGCCGGAGCGGTCCGCGTCGTCGCCGTCTACACCCCGCCGGAGCACCGGGGCCGGGGCTACGCCGCCGCCGTCACCGCCCGGGTCGCCCGCGCCGCGCTGGACGGGGGCGCGGAGCACGTCCTGCTGTTCGCGGACCCGGCGAACCCGACGAGCAACGGCGTGTACCGGCGCATCGGCTTCCGGGCGATCGCGGACCGGCTGGTGGTCGGCGCGGAGCCGGACCATGGCTGAGGCGCCCGAGCCGCGCTGGCTGGTCGCGGCGAACGTCGTGCGGTGGCGGCGGTACGGGGAGCTGGGCCAGGAGTTCCGCTCCGGCACCAAGGCGTTCCGGGCGGGCGCGAAGGTCTATGTGGTCGACACGTACCCCGGCATGGGCAACGAGCAGCTGACGGCGGTCGGCCACGGCCGGCACACCGGTCACTGGATCACCATCGACACCGGAACGCGCCACCTGCACACCTTCCGGGCCCAGTTGGTGTACTCCCCCGCCGTGCTCCGGCGGTGCGAGGAGCGGCTCGTGTGGTCGAGGGAGGAGGCGGTGGAGTGGGCGGAGTTCCTGGAGCGGATCGCGCGCCTGGGCCGGAACACCCACCACGGGGCCCCGCACCCGGACCCGTGCCTGTGCCACGAGTGCCTGCCGGTCGCCCCGGAGGTCAGCCCAGAGTGAGGCGCGGCTTCGGGGCGTCAGTGCGGCCCGTGGGCGGGGTGCGGCTGCCCGCGCGGTACGGGAGGGGCCAGGGGGCGCCCGGGCCGGTGTAGCCCTGCTCGGCGGCCGCGTGGAGCGTCCAGTGCGGGTCGTAGAGGTGGGGGCGGGCCAGGGCGCAGAGGTCGGCGCGGCCCGCGAGGAGCAGCGAGTTGACGTCGTCCCAGGAGGAGATCGCGCCGACCGCGATCACCGGCACGCACAGGGTGTTGCGGATGCGGTCCGCGTACGGGGTCTGGTAGGACCGCCCGTACTCGGGCCGCTCGCCGGGGACGACCTGGCCGGTGGAGACGTCGATGGCGTCGGCCCCGTGCGCGACGAACGCGCGGGCGATCTCCACGGCGTCCTCGGCGGTGGTGCCGCCCTCCGCCCAGTCGGTGGCGGAGATCCGGACGGTCATCGGCCGGTCGTCGGGCCACCGCTCGCGGACCGCGTCGAAGACCTCCAGCGGGAAGCGGAGGCGGTGGGCGAGCGGTCCGCCGTAGGCGTCGGTGCGCCGGTTGGTGAGCGGCGAGAGGAACCCGGAGAGCAGATAGCCGTGCGCGCAGTGCAGTTCGAGGAGGTCGAAGCCGCAGGCGTCGGCGCGCCGGGCGGCGGCGGCGAACTGCTCGCGGACCTCGTCCAGACCGGCCCGGTCCAAGGCGTGCGGGACCTGGTTGACGCCGGGCGCGTACGGCAGCGGCGAGGCGGCGGTCACCGGCCAGTTGCCGTGGTCCAGGGGCTGGTCGATGCCCTCCCACATGAGCTTGGTGGAGCCCTTGCGGCCGGAGTGGCCGAGCTGGACGCCGATCGCGGTGCCGGGGGACGCGGTGTGCACGAAGTCGGTGACCCGGGTCCAGGCGGCTGCCTGTTCGTCGGTGTAGAGGCCGGTGCAGCCGGGGGTGATGCGGCCCTCGGGGCTGACGCAGACCATCTCCGTCATGACGAGCCCGGCGCCGCCGAGCGCCCTGGCGCCGAGGTGGACGAGGTGGAAGTCGCCGGGGACGCCGTCGGTGGCCGAGTACATGTCCATCGGCGAGACGACGACGCGGTTGCGCAGCTCCAGGCCGCGCAGCCGCAGCGGCGTGAACATCGGCGGGGTGCCCGGCGGGCAGCCGAACTCCTCCTCCACCCCGGCCGTGAACGCCGGATCGCGCAGCCGGAGGTTGTCGTGGGTGACGCGGCGGCTGCGGGTGAGGAGGTTGAACGCGAACTGGCGCGGCGGCTGGTCCACGTATGTACCCAGCTCCTCGAACCAGCGCAGGCTGGCCGCCGCCGCGCGCTGCGTCGACTCCACGACGGGCCGCCGCTCGCTCTCGTACGCGGCGAGCGCGACGGGCAGCGAGGGCTGCTCCTCGACGCAGGCGGCGAGCGCGAGGGCGTCCTCCACGGCGAGCTTGGTGCCGGAGCCGATGGAGAAGTGCGCGGTGTGCGCGGCGTCCCCGATGAGCACGGTGTTCTCGTGCGACCAGTGCGCGTTGACGACGGTACGGAAGGTGAGCCAGGCGGAGTTGTTGGAGCGCAGCGGCCGGTGGCCGAGGGCGTTCGCGAAGACCTTGGCGCACTGGCGGATGGACTCGGCCGGGTCGGGTACGTCGAAGCCGGCCGCCCGCCAGACCTCCTCGCGCATCTCCACGATGACCGTGGACGCGTGCTGCGAGAAGGGGTAGGCGTGCAGCTGCATCACGCCGTACCCGGTCTCGGCGATCTCGAAGCGGAAGGCGTCCAGGGCGAAGTCGGCGGCGAGCCAGATGTAGCGGCAGCGGTGTCCGGTGATCCGGGGCCGGAAGCTCTCCGCGTGGGCGTCGCGGGTGGCGCTGTGCACGCCGTCGGCGGCGATGACCAGGTCGTGCGTGGCGGCGAGTTCGGCGGCGGGCGGGGCCTGCGTACGGAAGCGGAGGTCGACGCCGAGCCCGGCGCAGCGTTCGTGCAGGATCTCCAGGAGCCGGCGGCGGCCGAGGGCGGCGAAGCCGTGGCCGCCGGAGGTCTGGGTGTGGCCCCGGTGCACGATGTCGATGTCGTCCCAGCGGACGAACTCGCGCTGGAGGGCGCGGTGCACGACGGGGTCGGCGTGTTCGATGCCGCCGAGGGTCTCGTCGGAGAGGACGACGCCGAAGCCGAAGGTGTCGTCGGGGGCGTTGCGCTCCCAGAGGGTGATCTCGCGGTCGGGGCCGAGGCGCTTGAGCAGGGCCGCCGCATAGAGCCCGCCGGGGCCGCCGCCGATGACCGCGATCCGGTGCGGGCCGCCGGCGGTCATTTGCCGCGCCAGGCGGGCGGCCGCTTCTCGCTGAACGCGGCATGGAATTCGGCGTAGTCCTCGCCGTGCATCAGGAGGGCCTGGGTCGCGGCGTCCATCTCGACGGCGGCGGCCAGCGGCATGTCCAGCTCGGCGGTGAGCAGCGCCTTGGTCTGGGCGAGGGCGAGCGCGGGCCCGTCCGCGAGGCGGCGGGCGAGCGCGGCGGCGGCCTTGTCCGCGTCGCCCTCGTCGGTGAGCTCGCTGATCAGGCCGATGCGCTCGGCCTCGGGGGCGCGGACCGGTTCGCCGAGCATCAGGAGGCGGGTGGCGTGACCGAGGCCGACGACCCGGGGCAGCAGATAGGCCGCGCCCATGTCGCCGCCGGAGAGCCCGACCCGGGTGAAGAGGAAGGCGAACCGGGCGGTGGGGTCGGCGACGCGGAAGTCGGCGGCGAGGGCGAGGACGGCGCCGGCCCCGGCGGCCACCCCGTGCACGGAGGCGACGACGGGGAAGGGGCACTCGCGGACCGCGCGGACGACCTGGCCGGTCATCCGGTTGAAGTCCAGGAGCTGGGCGGTGTCCATCGCGAGCGTCGCGCCGATGATCTCGTCCACGTCGCCGCCGGAGCAGAAGCCGCGCCCCTCGCCGGCCAGCACCAGGGCCCGCACGAAGCGCTCCCGGGCCAGCTCGGCCAGCAGGTCGCGGAGGTCGGCGTAGGCGCCGAAGGTCAGGGCGTTGAGCTTCTCGGGCCGGGCGAGGGTGACGGTCGCGACGCCCTCCTCGACGGTGACCCGCAGGTGGCGCCAGTGCTGCGTACGCGGTGCGGAGCCGGTGAACGGGCTCATGGCGGGGTATCCCCTTCGGCCGTCGCTGCTGCCTGACCCAGAATTTATCACCGTTACGTGACTCCCGTCACGAGTACGCGATACATCGGCGGGTGGATCCAGTGACGAACGTCCCCCTCTGTGCCGGACCGCAGGCCCTTGTCGCCGTCGCCCCGCTTCGTAAGGTTGGACCCAAGAAGTCTTGAGCGCGGAACCGTCTGAGCCCAGGACCCGCCGCGCTCACCCGAACGGAAACCCCTCGTGCCCCCCGACGGACCGCCACCCCCCTCCTGGCGCATCACCCTGCCGCACTCCACGGCCGCCGTGCCGATCGCCCGCGCGCTGATCCGCTCGGTGCTGACGGACATCGACGCGCCCGCCGACAGCGACACCGCCGAGCTGCTGACCGCCGAGCTGGTCGCGAACGCGGTGGAGCACACCCCGGGCAACGACCCGATAGAGCTGGTGGTCGAGCTGCTTCCTGCGGGCTGCCAGGTGGAGGTGCACGACGGCGACCCGGCCCCGCCCGGCGACCTGTCCCGCCCGGAGCCCGGTGACGTACCGGACCCGTGGCAGGAGCACGGCCGGGGGCTGCTGCTGATCCGCACGCTCAGCTCGTCCTGCGGTCACCGCCCGACCGAGCGCGGCAAGGCGGTGTGGTTCCGGCTGCCGCCGGTCTAGGCGTTCGTCGCCAGCCGTGAGCGGCGGTGCCCGTACACCGCGTACACGAGGGCGCCGACCGCGAGGAACACGGCGAACTGGACCCAGGTCGTCCAGCCGGTGCCGTACATCAGGTAGACGCAGAAGCCGATGCCGATGAGCGGGCTCAGCGGGTAGAGCGGGACCCGGAAGGAGCCGCGCACCTCGGGGTTGCGGCGGCGCAGCACGAGAACGGCGGCGTTGACGGCGACCATGGTGGCGAGCGTGCCGATGGTGGTCAGGTTCACCACCATGCCGAGCGAGGAGAAGGCCGCCGGGACCGCGAAGACGACGGCGACGATCCAGGTGTTGGCGACCGGGGTCGCGGTGCGCGGCGAGACCCGCTCGAAGACCCTCGGGACCAGGCCGTCGCGGGACATGGACATGAGGATGCGGGTCTGCCCGTACATCACCGCGAGGACCACCGAGGCGATGGCGACGACCGCGCCGAAGGCGATGACGCCGCCGCCCACGGACGAGCCGGTGACCTGGTCGACGATCAGCGAGAGCGCGGCGGGCTTGTCGGAGACGGCGTCCGGGCCGAGCGCGCCGATCGCGGCGAGGGCGACCGCGCAGTAGAGCAGCGTGACCAGGCCGATGCAGATCATGATCGCGAGCGGGATGTTGCGCCGGGGGTTCTTGACCTCCTCGCCCGCCGTGGTGATCGCGTCGAAGCCGATGTACGAGAAGAACGCCAGCGACGCGCCCGCCGTGACGCCGCCCGCGCCATGCGCGGCGAACGGGGTGAGGTTGCCGCGCTCGAACGCGGTGAACGCGATGACGCAGAACAGGGCCAGCACGACCAGCTTGAGGACGGCCATCGCGGCGGTGGCGGTCGCGCTCTCCCGTACGCCGCGCACCAGCAGCGTCGCGGCCATCATGACCACGATCACGGCGGGCAGGTTGATCACGCCGCCGTCGGCCGGTCCGGCGGAGAGGGCGGCGGGCAGCTGGTGGCCGAAGAGGCTGTCGAGAAGTTCGTTGACGTACTGGCTCCAGCCGACCGCGACGGCGGAGACCGAGACGCCGTACTCCAGGAGCAGGCACCAGCCGACGAGGAAGGCGAGGCGTTCGCCGAGCGTGGCGTAGGCGAAGGAGTACGAGCTGCCGGAGACGGGAATGGCACTGCCCAGCTCGGCGAACGAGAACGCCGTGAAGACGCAGGTCACGGCCGCGAGGACGAAGGAGACCACGACGGCGGGCCCGGCCTCGGCCACGCTGTCGGACAGGCCCACGAAGATGCCGGTCCCGACGACCGCGCCGATCCCGAAGCACACCAGCTGGAACAGGCCCATGGTGCGCTTGAGGCCGTGCCCCTCCAGGTCGGCGCCCGATTCGGCGATCAGCCGGTGCGGGTCCTTGACGCGGTGCGGGGGGCCGGGGAGGCGCAGGGGGCTCACGGCGGTGTCTCATTTCCGGTGGTACGCGTGGGGGGAGGCGCGGCTCGGGCGGTGGGGGCCGTCGCGCGCACGAAAAGGGGGTTCGAGCGTGCGAGCTCGAACCCCACCAATCGGGACCATCATAGACACCTGTCCGCATATTCACCCAATTGGATGTATGAACATGCGGGTCGCCGGGCCGCTAGGCGGCCAGCGTCGCCACGAGCACGGCCTTGATCGTGTGCATGCGGTTCTCCGCCTCGTCGAAGACGACGGAGTGCTCGGACTCGAACACCTCGTCGCTGACCTCCAGCTCTTTCAGCCCGTGCCGCTCGTGGATCTCGCGCGCCACCCCGGTGCCGAGGTCGTGGTACGCGGGCAGGCAGTGCAGAAACTTCACCCCGGCGTTCCCGGTCGCCCGCAGCACGTCCATCGTGACGGCGTACGCCCCGAGCGCGGCGATGCGGGCGCCCCAGACCTCCTTGGGCTCGCCCATCGAGACCCAGACGTCGGTGGCGACGAAGTCCGCGCCGCGCACACCCTCGGCCACGTCGTCGGTGAGCGTGACACGGGCGCCGGACTTCTCGGCGAGCGCGCGGGCCTCGGCGACGACCGTCTCGGCCGGCCAGTACGCCTTGGGCGCGACGATGCGGACGTCCATGCCGAGCAGGGCGCCGGTGACCAGGTAGGAGTTGCCCATGTTGAAGCGGGCGTCGCCGAGGTAGGCGAACGCGATCTCCTCCAGCGGCTTCTCGCTGTGCTCGGTCATCGTCAGCACGTCGGCGAGCATCTGGGTCGGGTGCCAGTCGTCGGTCAGCCCGTTGAAGACCGGCACCCCGGCGTACGCCGCCAGCTCCTCGACGGCCGCCTGGCTGTCGCCCCGGTACTCGATGCCGTCGAACATCCGGCCGAGGACGCGCGCGGTGTCCTTGACCGACTCCTTGTGCCCCATCTGGGAGCCGGAGGGGTCGAGATACGTGGTCGAGGCGCCCTGGTCGGCAGCGGCGACCTCGAACGCGCACCGGGTGCGGGTCGACGTCTTCTCGAAGATCAGCGCGATGTTCCGGCCGCGCAGCCGCCGCGTCTCCGTGCCCGACTTCTTGGCGGCCTTGAGCTCGGCGGCCAGCTCGATCAGGCCGCGGAACTCCGCGGCCGTGAAGTCCAGCTCCTTGAGGAAGTGGCGGCCTGCGAGGTCTATGGCCATGGTGACTGCTCCTGGGTCGGACGGGGGGACGCATACCGTAACGCTGGAACCCTATACGACGCAATGCATCGGTATACAGAGCCGTCTCGCGGTACGGATGCCCCGCCGCCCGTCGCACCGCGTCCCGTCACACCGCGTCCCGCACGACCGGGCAGCTCATGCAGCGCGGACCGCCCCGGCCCCGGCCCAGCTCGCTGCCCCGGATCTCGATGACCTCGATGCCCTGCCGGCGCAGATGCGTGTTGGTGGTGGCGTTGCGCTCGTACGCGACGACGACGCCGGGTTCGACGGCCAGCACGTTGCAGCCGTCGTCCCACTGCTCCCGCTCGGCCGCGTGGACGTCCTGGGTGGCGGTGAGCACCCGGATCGAGCCGAGACCGAGCGCTTCGGCGATGGCGGTGTGCATCTGCTCGGGCGGATGGTCGGTGACCTTGAGGTCGCGCGGCCCGTCGCCGGGCTCGATCGTGTACGAGCGGAGCATGCCGAGGCCCGCGTACTTGGTGAAGGTGTCCCCGTCGACCATGGTCATCACGGTGTCGAGATGCATGAAGGCCCGGCTCTTGGGCATGTCCAGCGCCACGATGGTCCGGGCCGAGCCCGCGTCGAAGAGCCCCCGGGCCAGCATCTCGACGGCCTGCGGGGTGGTGCGCTCGCTCATGCCGATGAGCACGGCGCCGTTGCCGATGACGAGGACGTCGCCGCCCTCGATGGTGGAGGGGTAGTCGTCCTGCCCCTCGGACCAGTGGTGGAAGGCGCCCGCTTCGGGCCCGGTGAACAGCGGGTGGTGACGGTAGATCGCCTCGAAGTGGACCGTCTCGCGCTGCCGGGCGGGCCAGCGCATGGCGTTGATCGAGACGCCGTCGTAGATCCACGCCGAGGTGTCCCGGGTGAACAGGTGGTTGGGGAGCGGCCCGAGCAGGAAGTCGTCCAGGTCCATGACGTGGAAGCGCACCGAGACCGGCTCCTTGTACCGTTCCAGGAACTCCCGCTTGGTCATCCCGCCGACCAGCGCCTCGCACAGCTCGGCCGCCGTCAACTCCTCGAAGGCGGCCCGCAGATGCTCGGTGGCGAGCGGACCGTACTCCTTCTCGGCGAAGACCCGGTCCAGCACGAGGCGCCGGGCGACCGGAGTCTCCAGCGCCTCGCGGAGCAGGTCGCCGAAGAGGTGCACCTCGACGCCCCGGTCGCGCAGCACATCGGCGAAGCCGTCGTGCTCCTGGCGGGCCCGGCGCACCCAGAGCACGTCGTCGAAGAGGAGCGCGTCCTTGTTGCTCGGCGTGAGCCGTTTCAGTTCCAGATCGGGGCGGTGCAGGATGACGCGGCGCAGCCGCCCGGCCTCGGAGTCGACATGGAATCCCATGCCCACATCCTCACCGCGCGGCGCGCCGTTCACCCGGCGAATCGCCAGCCTGTTCTGCCGGCCCGGCCCGACGCGTCCTCAGAGCCGGGGGTCCACCGGCTCCGACTCCAACGCCAGGACGGCGAAGACCGCTTCGTGGACCCGCCACAGCGGCTCCCCATCCGCGAGCCGGTCCAGGGCCTCCAGGCCGAGGGCGTACTCGCGCAGGGCCAGCGAGCGCTTGTGGCCGAGGAAGCGGCCGCGGAGGCGGTCCAGATTGTCCGGGCGGGTGTACTCGGGGCCGTAGATGATCCGCAGGTACTCCCGGCCGCGCACCTTGATCCCGGGCTGCACCAGGCGTCCCTTGGCATCCCGGACGAGCGCGCCGAGCGGCTTGACGACCATGCCCTCGCCGCCCCGGCCGGTCATCTCCAGCCACCAGTCGGTGCCCGCGCGGACGGACGCCTCGTCGGCGGTGTCCACGACGAGCCGCCGGGTGACCTGGAGCAGCCCGGTGGGGTCGTGCTCGACCAGCCGGTCCAGCCAGGCCAGCTGCTCGTCGTGCGGTACGGAAGCGAGGGAGCGGCCCTGTACGGCGAGGATCTGGAACGGCGCGAGGCGCACGCCGTCCAGCCCGTCGGTGCCCCAGCAGTAGCGCCGGTACGCCTCCGTGAACGCCGCCGCGTCCTCCGCCCGCTCCCGCTGCCGGTCCGCGAGCGCGCCCACGTCGACGCCGCGCGCGGCGGCCGCCGCGAGGGCCCCGGTGGCGGCGGGGAACACCGCGCCGGAGGCGGCGCCCACGGCCGCGTACTGCGAGCGGAGCAGGCCGCGCGCCTTCAGGGACCAGGGCATGAGCTCGGCGTCGAGCAGCACCCAGTCGGTACCCCACTCCTCCCAGAGCCCGGCCGCGGTCACGGCCGCGCGCAGCCGTCCGAGCACCGCCTCGGTGAGCGCGGAGTCGTCGAGGAACGGGCGTCCGGTGCGGGTGTACAGCGCGCCGGTGGGCCCGCCGTCGCCGGTGTCCGCGGTGCCGAAGCGCTCCCGGGCCGCGGCGGCGTCCTTGCAGACCAGCGCCACGGCGCGGGAGCCCATGTGCTTCTCCTCGCACACCACCTTCGCCACACCGGCCGCCCGGTACTCGCCGAAGGCCTCGGCCGGGTGCTCCAGGTAGCCGTCCTCGCGGGAGGTGGCGGTGGGCGCCATGGTCGGCGGCAGGTAGGGCAGCAGCCGGGGGTCGACCGCGAACCGGCTCATGACCTCCAGGGCGGCGGCCGCGTTCTCCTCGCGGACGGCGAGGCGGCCCATGTGCCGGGTCTCCACGATCCGGCGGCCCTGCACGTCGTCCAGGTCCAGCGGCCGGCCCTCCCGGCCCCCGGGCGCCTCCGTCTCCAGCGGCTTCACCGGCTCGTACCAGACCTGCTCCGCCGGTACGTCGACGAGCTCGCGCTCCGGCCAGCGCAGCGCGGTCATCTTCCCGCCGAAGACCGCACCGGTGTCCAGGCAGATGGTGTTGTTGATCCACGAGGTGTTGGGCACGGGCGTGTGGCCGTAGACCACGGCGGCGCTTCCCCGGTAGTCCTCGGCCCACGGGTAGCGCACGGGCAGCCCGAACTCGTCGGTCTCGCCCGTGGTCTCCCCGTACAGCGCGTGCGAGCGGACCCGGCCGGAGGTGCGGCCGTGGTACTTCTCGGGCAGCCCGGCGTGGCAGACGACGAGCCGGCCGCCGTCCAGCACGTAGTGGCTGACGAGCCCGTCGATGAACGCGCCGACCTGCTTGCGGAACTCGGAGTCCTTCGCGTCCTCCCGTTCCAGCTGCTCGACGGTCTCGGCGAGGCCGTGGGTGAGCTGGACCTTGCGGCCCTTGAGGTAGCGGCCGAGCTTGTTCTCGTGGTTGCCGGGAACGCACAGCGCGTTGCCCTCGGCCACCATCGACATCACGCGGCGCAGGACGCCGGGGCTGTCGGGGCCGCGGTCGACGAGGTCGCCGACGAAGACCGCGGTGCGGCCCTCGGGGTGGGCGCCGTCCACGTACCCCAGCTTGCCGAGGAGGGTGTCCAGCTCGGAGCTGCAGCCGTGGATGTCGCCGATGATGTCGAACGGTCCGGTGAGGTGGCGCAGGTCGTTGTAGCGGCGCTCCAAGACCACTTCGGCCTGCTCGACCTCGTCCTCGGAGCGCAGGATGTGCACCTTGCGGAAGCCCTCGCGCTCCAGGCCGCGCAGGGAGCGGCGCAGCTCGCGGCGGTGGCGCTGGATGACGTGGCGGGGCATGTCGGCGCGGTCCGGGCGGGCGGCGTTGCGGGCGAGGCAGACCTCTTCGGGCAGGTCGAGCACGATGGCGATGGGCAGCACGTCGTGCTCCCGGGCCACGCGTACGAGCTGGCGCCGGGCCTCCGGCTGCACGTTCGTGGCGTCCACGACGGTCAGCCGGCCGGCGGCGAGGCGCTTGCCCGCGATGTAGTGCAGGACGTCGAAGGCGTCCTTGCTGGCGCTCTGGTCGTTCTCGTCGTCGGCGACGAGGCCCCGGCAGAAGTCCGAGGAGATGACCTCGGTCGGCTTGAAGTGCCGCCGCGCGAAGGTGGACTTGCCGGACCCGCTGGCGCCGATGAGCACGACGAGGGAGAGGTCGGTGACGGGGAGGGTGCGGTGCGGGGCGCGCCCCGTGTCTTCGGTGGTCATGCGGTCTTCGGTGGTCATGCGGCTTTCGCCTCCTTCTGGGTCTCGTCGGTGGTGGCGGTGCCCGTCGTGAACACGGCCATCTGGGTGGGCGGGCCGACCTCGGGGTCGTCCGGGCCGATGGGCACGTACTCCACGGCGTACCCGTGCCGTGCGGCCACCTCCTCGGCCCAGGCCCGGAATTCGGCCCGGGTCCACTCGAAGCGGTGGTCGCCGTGGCGGGTGTGGCCGGCCGGAAGCGTCTCCCAGCGGACGTTGTACTCGACGTTGGGCGTGGTCACGAGCACCGTGCGGGGGCGCGCGGAGCCGAACACGGCGAACTCCAGGGCGGGCAGCCGCTCCGGGTCCAGGTGCTCGATGACCTCGCTGAGCACTGCGGCGTCGTATCCCTTGAGCCGCTTGTCCGTGTAGGTCAGGGAACCCTGGCGCAGCGTCACACGGGACGCCTGCCGCTCCCCCATCCGGTCCAGCTTCAGCCGGCGCGAGGCGATCGTCAGGGCCCGCACGGACACGTCGAGGCCGATGATCTCCGTGAAGCGCGGGTCCTTCAGCAGTGCCTGCACCAACTGGCCCTGTCCGCAGCCGAGGTCGAGCACCCGGCCCGCCCCGGCGGCGGTGAGCGCGGCCAGGATCGCGTCGCGGCGCTGGACGGCCAGCGGCACGGGACGCTCCTCGGTGTCGGAGCCCTCGTCCACGGCGTTGTCGACGCTCTCGACGTCGAGGTCGTCCGCCTCCGCGAGCCGCACCAGTTCCAGCCGCTCCATCGCCTGCCGGGTCAGCCCCCAGCGCCGCGCCAGATACCGGCTGGTGATGAGCTTGTGCTCGGGGTGCTCCGCCAGCCACCCCTCACCCGCGCGCAGCAGCTTGTCGACCTCGTCGGGCGCCACCCAGTAATGCTTGGCGTCGTCGAGGACCGGCAGCAGCACGTACAGCTGGCGCAGCGCGTCGGCGAGCCGCAGCTCGCCTTCGAGCACCAGCCGTACGTACCGCGAGTCGCCCCACTCCGGGAACGTCTCGTCCAGCGGTACGGCCTCCACCTCCACCCGCGTCCATCCGAGCGGACCGAAGAGCTTGCGCACCAGCTCGGCACCACCACGGGCCGGCAGGGCGGGCACTTCGATCCGCAGCTCCATGGGGGCCGCCGCCCGCTCGGGCATCGCCTTGCAGGCACCGCTCAGCGCGGACTTGAAGACGGTGCTCATCGCGACGGACAGCAGCGAGGATGCCGCGTAGGGGCGGTCGTTGACGTACTGCGCGAGCGCCGCGTCGGGCGCCCCGCCCCGGCCCTTGCCCTTCCCCTTGCGCACCAGCGCGATGGGATCGACCTCCAGCAGCAGAGCCGCCGTGCACCGCTCCGCGGACGCCTCGGGATAGAAGACGTGCGCGGTGCCATGGGAGGTGGAGAACGCCTGCGCCCGCTCGGGATGCTTGTGCAGCAGAAACCCGAGGTCGGTGGCGGGACGTTCCGGGGAGCCGGTTGTACTGATCGTCAGGAACACACGTTTGAGTATGATCCGCCCGCCCTTCCCCCACCAGGCAATTTCCCGGGGCCCCTCCCCCTCCCCCGCCCCTTCCCCTCCCGCCTCCTTCCCCTCCCGCCCCACCCACTGCCGCGTCATCCGGCTCCCAGGCCGCCTCCCACCCCTGCCAGCTCAGCGATCGTTGCCGGCCCGACGCGACAGCACCCGCCCACCAACCGGGCGCCCGCCTCCTCCCAGGCCGCCCGCCGGGCCGGGGTGAACGTGGCCGCCCCGCTCCACGCACCCGACGCCGCGTCCCAGTGCTCGCCGCTGTTCGGGTAGACCACGGCCGGCTTCCCGGTCGTCCGGACCGCCGTCCGCGCGGCGGCCTCCGCGTCGGCGGGGTCGCAGCAGTTGACGCCGACCGCGATCACCTCGTCGTGCCCCCGGGCCAGGGCGAACGCCTCGTCCAGCGGCTGCCCGGCCCGGGTCCGGCCCCCGGCGACGGTGTAGGAGAGCCACACCGGCAGCCCGTACTCCCCCGCCACCCGCAGCAGCGCCCGCGCCTCGTCCATGTCCGGCACCGTCTCCAGGGCCAGCGCGTCCGGCCCGGCGGCGGCCAGCGCCTCGATGCGGGGGCGGTGGAAGCGCTCCAGCTCCCGGACGGTGAGCCCGTAGCGGCCCCGGTACTCCGCTCCGTCCGCCGTCACCGCCCCGTACGGGCCGACCGAGGCCGCGACCCAGACGTCCCGCTCCACCGTGCCGGCCGCCCGGCGGGCCAGCTCCACGCTGCGGGCGAAGAGCGCGGCCGCCTCGTCCCGCCCGATTCCGCGCCGCTCGAACCCCTCGTGGCTCGCCTGGTAGCTGGCCGTGATGAGCACCTGGGCCCCCGCCCGCACGTACGCCGTGTGGGCGGCCTCGATCTGCCCGGGTCCGTCGGCGAGCAGCCGGGCGGACCACAGCGCGTCGGACAGATCGCAGCCCTGGGCCTCCAACTGGTTGGAGAGCCCGCCGTCGAGCAGGACCGTGCCCTCGGCCAGCGCGGCGGCCAAGGGCCGGCCGGGTCCCGGTGTCATCGCGGCCCCGCTCTCAGCCCAGCTGGGACTGGACCTGGGACGAGATCAGCTCCAGGTGGTCCAGGTCGTCCAGGTCGAGCACCTGGAGGTAGATCCGCGACGCCCCGATCGCCGCGAACCGACCGATCTTGTCGACCACCTCGGCGGGCGACCCCGCGAGCCCGTTGGCCTTCAGCTCGGCCACGTCCCGGCCGATGACGGCGGCCCGGCGCGCGACCTCCGCGTCGTCCCTGCCGACGCAGACGACCAGCGCGTTGGAGTACACCAGGTCGTCCGGCTTGCGGCCCGCCGCCTCGGCCGCCTCCCGGACCCGGCCGAACTGCTTCTCGCTGTCCTCCAGCGAGGCGAACGGGATGTTGAACTCGTCCGCGTACTGGGCGGCGAGGCGCGGGGTGCGCTTCGCACCGTGGCCGCCGATGAGCACCGGGATCTTGGACTGGGCCGGCTTGGGCAGCGCCGGCGAGTCCGTCAGCTGGTAGTACGTGCCGTCATAGCTGAACGTCTTGCCGACCTCGGTCGCCCACAGCCCCGTGACGATCGCGAGCTGCTCCTCCAGGCGGCCGAACTTCTCCTTCGGGAACGGGATGCCGTACGCCTTGTGCTCCTCCTCGAACCAGCCCGCGCCCAGGCCCAGTTCGACCCGGCCGCCGGACATCTGGTCGACCTGCGCGACCTGGATGGCGAGGACGCCGGGGAGCCGGAAGGTGCCCGCCGTCATCAGCGTGCCGAGGCGGATGCGCTTGGTCTCGCGGGCCAGCCCTGCCAGCGTGATCCAGGCGTCCGTGGGGCCGGGCAGGCCGTCGCCCTGCCCCATGCGCAGATAGTGGTCGGACCGGTAGAAGGCGTCGAAGCCGAGGTCCTCGGTGGCCTTGGCGACGGTCAGAAGGGTGTCGTAGCTCGCGCCCTGCTGGGGCTCGGTGAAGATGCGAAGATCCATGCCTCCATCCTGCACCCGCGCACGCCGCCCGCGCGCGTACCGCTCACTGAATGCCGGTCACCGGACCCACCGGGCCGTGCAGCACGCCGTGCGGGCCGTCCCGCTCCCGGCCGCGCTCCAGCTCCTCGCGCCGCTCGCGCTCCCGCTCGTCCAGCAGCCGGAGCATGGAGCGGACCCGGTCGGTCGACTCGTCGGCGGCGTCGATCGCCTCCATGCACTGCCAGTACAGGCCCTGCTCATCGGTCTCGCAGGCCACCCCGACCAGGGCCATACCGACCTCCCCGAGCAGCGCGGCGAGGCCCGTCAGCGCCGCGCGGGGATCGGTGACCTCGGTCAGCCGCGCCGCGCGGGCCACCCCGGCGCGGGCCGCCGGGTGGTCGAGCGCGCCGCTGGTCCGGCCCCCGATCTCGCTGAGGGCGCCCGCCTCGGCCCGCAGCTCCTTGGGACCGGCCGCCGCCAGCCGGCTGCCGACCGCCTGGGCCAGGGCCTGCGCCTGCCACGCCTCGGCGATGATGTCCGGTGTGCCCCGGCTCTGCGCCAGCGCCTGCCTGATGACCGCTACCAGCCGTTCCGCTTCCATCGACTTCCCCCGTTCGATGCGAAAACCCGCTCGTCGCCTCGGAAAACCCGCTCACCACGTTCATTACCCACAGTGAGGGCGACCGCACCGAAACGCCAGAGGATTTCGGAAATCTGTGGACACTCAATCGAATGTGAACAAGTCGATCACTCCGAAGAGTGACGATCTTGGTCGCCCGTTGATCCGGGGACCGGAAAGCGCGACTCATTCCGTTCGATCTTGGCCGCGAGCGCCGAAAGGACGTCGATCCCCAACGCCTCGCAGAGCTGGAGGAGATAGGCGAGCACGTCCGCGACCTCGTCCGCCACGCGGGGCGCCGTCTCCGGGTCCTCCATGACGCGAGCCGACTGCTCGGGCGTCAGCCACTGGAAGATTTCCAGGAGTTCGGCGGCCTCCACGCTCAGCGCCGACGCCAGGTTCTTCGGGGTGTGGTACTGCCCCCAGTCGCGCGCGTCCGCGAAGGCGGCCAGCCGCCGCTGGAGGGTCTGTACGTCGAGTTCGGTCACCTGCTGTTCCTAAGCCCCCGGCACCCCGGCCGCCGTGACGCCCTCGACCTCCATACCGGCGGGCGACAACAGGAAGACATTGCGGTCCACCCGGTGCATGCCGCTGCCGAGCCCAAAGACGACACCGCTGGCGAAGTCCAGGATGCGCTTGGCCACATCGGCCTCCGCGCTGGTCAGGTCGAGCAGCACCGGCACCTGGGCGACCAGGTACTCCGCAACCTCGCGGGCGTCGGCGAACACCTGGACCCGCAGCACGACCATGCGCCGCTGCTCGACCGGTTCCGGCTCGTCCCGGACGGAGCGGTGGTCCACCCGGGAGGGCCACTCGTTGCGGCTGCGCAGCGGTACGACCTGGGCCAGCCCCTCCCACTGCTCGTCCGTGACATCGTACCTGTCGTACCTGCTCACCGGACCACCCCGTCCGCACATCGGTCGGCGTTGTGCCGGCTGCGCTCACTGTTCATCGGGCGATTGTCCCCTCCCTCACCCGTTCGGCCTACGAGCGACACGGCTCAGGTAGCGATTGCCGCCGCCGGAATCACGTCCGAGGGCTCCGCGACCGTGATGGCGCCGCTCGGGGCGGTGGTGGTGTCCAGCGGGGTGAAGCGGATCGGGAGGTGGGCCAGCGCGCGGTGGAACGGGCCCGGCCGCCACAGCAGTTCGTCGGGCGCCACGGCGAGCCGCGCGTCGCACAGGAGGCTGGTGAGCTGTTCGATGGCGGTCATCGCGATGAGCAGGGCCGGCTGCTTGGCGGGGCAGCGGTGGGGCCCGGCCGACCAGGCGAGGTGCGCGCTGGCCCCGGACCGGAATCCGTCGTCGGTGACGGGCGGCGGGGACTGGGAGTTGGCGGCGGCGAAGGAGACCAGGACGAGCTGTCCGGCGCGCAGCCGGACGCCGTGGAACTCGGTGTCGTGGCGCGGGTAGTGGGCCGCCAGGTTGGCGATCGGCGGGTCGCGCCACAGCACCTCGTTGATCGCCTCATGGGCGGTCATCGCGCCGCCGTGCAGGGAGCCCGCGTAGCGTTCGTCGGTGAGCATGTGGAGCGTGGCGTTGCCGATGAGGTTGGTCATCGGGTCGTTGCCCGCGCTCATCACCAGGGTGATCTGACGTACCGTCTCGTCGTTGTCGAGCCCCGCCGGGTGGGCGAGGAAGTACGAGGTCAGGTCGCGGCGCGGCCGGGCGCGCCGGTCGGCGACGAGCCGGGTGACGACGTCGACCAGGTCGGCGTACGCGGCGGCGGCGTCGGCCGCCGAGTTCATCATCCCGGCGACCCCGTCCACGATGCGTTCGCCGTCCTCGGGGTCGGCGCCGAACCAGGTGACGAAGATGTGCATGGGGAGCCGGCGGGCGTACTGGGCGATGAGGTCGCCGCTGCCGGTGGCGGCGAACCGGCCGATGAGCTGGCGGGCGACCCGGGCGACCTCGGCGCGCAGGATGTGCGGTTCGATCAGCGCGAGGCTGTCGTTGATGGCTTCGCGGTAGCGGGCGTGCACCGCGCCGTCGCTGAACAGGGCGGTGGGGCGGTGGCCGAGCACGGGCAGCACGGGCGAGTCCGGCGCGATGGTCGCCTGCCAGGCGCGGGGGTCCTTGCTGAAGGTGTGGGTGTCGCGGAGCAGGTCGATGGCGGCCTGGTAGTCCGTGACGAGCAGTGCCTCGACGTCGGGGGCGATCCGCACCGGTGCGAGCGGCCCGTGCGCGCGCAGGGCGCGGTAGTGGCCCTGGGGGTCGGCCGCGAAGGCCGGGCCGAACAGCGCGAGGGGCTGCGGCGGTGGTGCGTACGTGGTCATGAGGCGTCCTCGGGCTGCGGCATGCGGGTCAGCACGTGTTCGGCGAGTGCGATCAGGGCGTCGATGCTGCCGCGCCGTTCACGCGCGTCGCACTGGACGAGCGGGGTGGTGTCGTCCAGGTCGAGGTGGGTGCGCAGGACCTCGTCGGTGTGTGCGGGGGCGTCGGGGAAACGGTTCACCGCGACGGCGTACGGCAGTCCCTGCTCCTCGACCATGTCCATCACGGCGAAGGAGTCGGCGAGCCGCCGGGTGTCCACGAGGACGAGCGCGCCGAGGGCGCCGCGCGCGATGTCCTCCCACAGCGGCAGGAACCGTTCCTGGCCGGGGGTGCCGAACATGTAGAGGACGAGGTCGTCGGGGACGGTGAGGCGGCCGAAGTCGATGGCGACCGTGGTGGTGGTCTTGTCGGGGAGTCCGGCGGTGGAGTCGACGCGGGTGCTGGACTGGGTCATGGCCTCCTCGGTGTGGAGGGTGGCGATCTCCGAGAGGGTGCGGATCAGGGTGGTCTTGCCCACGCCGAAGGGACCCGTGACGACGAGTTTCATCAGGGTCCGGGCGGCGGCCGGCAGATAGCCGACGCCGGTCCGGTCAGGGGAGGGAGCGGAGTCCATCGAGCAGCCTCTCGACAAGCGACCTGTCGATCTGCCCGGCACTGGGTATCGGCGGTCGGGTGAGCAGTAGTCCGGTGGCCGCGAGGTCCGTGGCCAGGAAGACGGTGGCACTGACCGGCAGGTCCAGGTGGGCCGCGCACTCGACGACGGTGAGGGCACCCGGTTCCAGCAGGTCGCAGAGTCTGCGGGCCTGGGTTCCGGCGTCGTCGGGCACGGGCGCGTCGGTGCGTACGAGGACGGCGAGCCGGTCGAGGGCGGGGCCGGCGGGGCGGGACCGGCCGCCGGTGACCAGATAGGCGGGGATCAGACGGCGTGCTGGGCCGGGGGTCATGGCCGGGCGGCGGTGTCCGATTGGCGGGCGGGTGCGTGCATCGCCCGGGTGAGCGCGGTGACCTGCACCTGCATCTGGTAGGCGATGTCCCCGAGTTTGGCGCCGGGTTCGGCGAACAGGGCGAGGGTGGTGTTGCGCCCGGCCGGTACGACGATGGCGAAGCCCAGGTCCGACTCGACGACGGTCTGGGCCAGTTGCGGGGCCTCTGCGTCGGTGAAGGCGGTCGTGAAGGCGCGGGCGGCGGCGTGCAGGGTGGCGGTCATCGCGGCGACCCGTTCGCCGGAGGCCCGGTCGAGGCCGGGGGACGCGCCTTCGACCAGGCCGTCGCCGGTGGCGACCACCGCGTGCTGGACTCCGGGCAGCTCAAGCAGCGGGGTCAGCACCCATGCGAGGTCGCCTGAGGTGGGGCTGGGGGCGCTCACTTCTCGTCGTCTCCTTGGTCGTCCTGGTGGTCGGGGGCGCCGGTGTCCGGTGCGGGGGTCCGCCCGGTGACGCTCCTGCCGTTGAGGGTGCCCTGTTGGAGGGCCGCCCAGGAAGCCCCTGCCGCCTCCGGAGTACGGGAGGGCTGCGCGGCGCCCGGTTCGGCGGGCCGGGCGGCGGTGGCCGGGGCGGGTGTGCGGCGCGGCGCCCGCCGGCGCCGGCTGGGCAGTCCGGTGGGCTCGGCGGCGTCCGGTGCGGGGGTGTCCGTTCCGGCCGGGGCGGGCTGGGCGGGGGCGGCGGCCGGCACGGGTGCGGGGGCGAGGGCGGAGAGGTTCCGGTCCTCGTCCAGCACGGTGAGCAGGTGGGCCGGGACGCGCAGGATCGTCCGCATGCCGCCGAACGGGGACGCCTCGATGTGGCACTCGAAGCCGTACTGCACGACGAGCCGGCCGACGACCGCGAAGCCGGTCTGCGGCGGGTCGCCGAGCTCGGTGAGCAGGACCTCGGCGGGTCCGGTGAGCAGGGCGCGGGCCCGTTCGAGGGCGTCCTCGTCCATGCCGATGCCCGCGTCGTCCACGACGAGGAACGCGCCCCGGCCACCGCTCTGCTGGACGGTGACCTGGACGTCGGTGTCGGGGTGGGAGTACGCGGTGGCGTTGGCGAGGAGTTCGGCCAGGGCGATGGCGAGGGGTTCGGCGGCGCGGGCGGCGAGCGCGAGGCGTTCGTCGCGCAGGTGGTTGGAGACCTTGATCCGCTCGTAGCCGGCGACGCGGGACTGGGCGCCGAGGACGATCTCGACCAGGGGCGAGTTCTGGCGGGCGAGGCCGGGCCAGGCGTCGCACAGGACGGCGGTGGACTGGGTGCGGCGCAGCGCGAGTTCGTTGCGGAAGTCGAGCTGGAGGATGCGCGGGTCGTCGTACTCGTGCTGGAGCTCGTGCAGCAGCTGCTGGGACTGGTTCAGCAGGGACTGGATCTTGGCGGAGGTGCCGCGCATCGCGGCGCGGGCCGCCGCGTCGACGCGACCGCGCTCCTCCAGGACGGCGGTCCGCGCGGCCTGGACGGCCTCGGTGAGCAGGAGGGCGGCGCCGCCGTCGACCTCGGCCGCCTCGCGCAGTCCGGGGACGGTGGCGCTGGGGTGGGAGAGGGCGAGGGCGGCGGCGGGTATCCGTCTGCGCGCGAGCTGCCGGATCTCGTCCAGGAGGGCCGCGGTGCGGGCCTCGGCGGCCTTGGCCTGGCGTTCGGCGAGTTCGGCGCGGGTGACGGCCTGCTGCTCCAGGAGGCCGGTCCGGTAGGCGCGCGAGAAGCCCGCCACCGCGGCGGCGACGGCGATCAGTGCGACGATCCATGCCATGCCGTTACCGCGTTTCTCTCGTCGGGTCGGTCCGCCGGTGCGCGCGGGGCGGGACCGCGCGGTCAGCCCGCGCTGCCTGCCGGCTCACTGACCTGCTCCACTTCGTGTGCGACCGCGGCGACGTCGGTCATGACCTGGACGACGCTGCGCCGCTCCGAGCCGTCGAGCTGCCGGTATTCGCTGCCGATGGTGACCACCAGCCGCTCGGGCAGGCCGAGTCCGGGGTAGCGGCCCTCGGCGATGACCCGGCGGGCCGCGTCGATGGAGGGGACGCCGGCGGCGTGCAGGGCGTGGGCGCGCTCCTGGATGTATTCGAGGTACGTGATGTGCTCGCGGACGCCGTTCCGGTCGAGGACGGGCCCGTGGCCGGGGACGATCGTTTCGGCGCCGGTGGCCAGTACCTGTTCGCAGGCGCCGATGATGTTGCTCAGCGGGCCTTCCCAGTGGATCGGGTGGTCGCCGGGCTGCTCGGCGGACGAGGAGAAGATGATGTCGCCGCTGAACACGGTGGACTGGGCGGGCAGGTGGACCATCAGGTCGCCAGTGGTGTGCGCGGGTGCGAGCGAGGTGATCTGCACCGGGTAGTCGCCGAGGCTCAGTTCGAGTTCGCCCGTGAAGTAGGTGGTCGGCCGGACGGGATCGGTCTGCGACCAGTCGAACGGGCCGAAGTGGCGGGCGAGGTAGGCGCCGAGCGGGGTGGCCGGGTCGCCGCCGGTGACGAGCGCGTGCTGCTGCTGCGGCGAGGGCTCGTAGTGGATGTGCTCCCTGGCCTCGCGGGTCACGATGATCTCGGCGTCCGGGAGCACGCCCGCGCCCCAGAAGTGGTCGCCGTTGGCGTGCGTGACGATCACCCGGTCGATGGTGACGCCGTCGGGCAGCCGCTTGGTGGACTCGGCGAGGAACTGGCCGGCGAGCACCGGGTCGTACGGCGTGTCGATCCACAGCGCGCCACGGGACGAGACGAGCAGGCCGCAGTTGGCCAGCCCCCAGCCACGCTTCGGCGGGAGCCAGGCGTACAGGCCCCTGCCAAGGTCAACGACATCCCCACCCGTGATCGACATGGACGCGATTATGCCGACCGGTTTCCGGTCGCGCGTTCGAACCCGGCCAGATGGGCACGTGATTGGCTTGAAATAGACCTTGACCCGCCGTACGGGCAGCCGGGCGGTGACCGTACGACACCACTTCGGGCCGCCTTCGTCATCATTACGGGATACGGCGCCGTCAAACCGGAAGGGGCTGATTACCCACTGAGCATGGCCGAAAACAGATGCAGAAAGGTCCCCGGCGCGACCGCGTGGAGCGGTGCGCCGGGGACCCGTGGGTCAGCCGTCAGGAACGGACCTGGCCGCGTTCGAAGTACGCGACCAGCTCCGGGTCGAGCGGCGGCACCTCGTGGGGTGCGCCGCCCTCGCGCAGGGAGCGGGTCGCGAGGACACCGGCGGCGACGCTCATCCGGGCGGCGACCGGGGAGGTGTCGGTGAGTCCCCCTTCGCGGGCGAAGCGGACGAACTCCTGCATGATCCGGCTGTCGCCGCCGCCGTGGGAGCCCTTGGCCTCGGGCACCCGGTAGGTGATGTCGGCGTCGGCACGGTAGCCGCTGGGGCCGGTGTTCCAGACCTTGACCTCGTCGCCGGGGCCGTCGCCGAAGTTCTCCAGCCGGCCCTCGGTGCCGATGACCGTGTAGTTGCGCCAGTAGTCGGGGGTGAAGTGGCACTGCTGGTAGGCGGCCACGACACCGTTGTCCAGCTGCATGTTCATCACCGAGACGTCCTCGACGTCGACGATGTGGTGCAGGTCCTTGCGGGCCGTCGGCGGCCAGTCGAACTCGCGCAGCCAGTTCTCGGGGCGCGGGGTGTCCGGCTCGCGGCGCGGCAGGTTCCCGTAGACGAGCAGGTCGCCGAGGGCGTTGACGCGCTGCGTGTAGCCGCCGGCCAGCCAGTGCAGCACGTCGATGTCGTGGGCGGCCTTCTGGAGGAGCAGACCGGTGGTGCGGGTGCGGTCGGCGTGCCAGTCCTTGAAGTAGTAGTCGCCGCCGTAGCCCACGAAGTGGCGCACCCAGACGGCCTTGGGCTCGCCGATGTCGCCGCGCGCGATGATGTCGCGCATCAGCCGGACGACGCCCATGTGGCGCATGTTGTGGCCGACGTAGAGCCGGGTGCCGGTCTCGTACGCGGCGCGCAGGATGTTGTCGCAGCTCTCGACGGAGATGCCGAGCGGCTTCTCCACGAAGACCGCCTTGCCCGCGCGCAGGGCGTCGATGGCGATGGTCTCGTGGGTGTCGTCCGGGGTCGCGACGATGATCGCGTCCAGGTCGTCCCGGCCGAGGAGCAGCTTGTAGTCCTCGACCGCGATCTCGGCGCCGAAGCGCTCGGCCTCGCGGCTGCGCACCTCCGGGTCGAGGTCGCAGACAGCGGTGATCGCAGACCCCTTGCCGGGGTGGTGGGCCGACATCGCGATGGACCGGCGCAGGCCGAGCCCGATGACGCCGATTCGCAGGTCTGACACGGGAGTCCCTTCAGTTGGTGCGGGTCGTGCGGGCGGAGGTTACTTGCCGGCGAGCGACGCCTCGAACTCGGCGCGCATCTTGTCGCCGCCGCCGGAACGCCACTTGCGCAGCCCGTCCTGGAAGGCGGAGACCGGCTTGCGGCCGGCGACGATGTCCAGCTGGAGGTCGCTCATGGCGGTGGTGAGCGAGGGGCTCTTGCTGGTGGACGTGTCCGAGAAGTGGCCGCTCGTCGGGTTGGTCTGGGCGATCTTGAGCAGTTCCTCCTGCCAGCCGTGGATCTTGCCCGCCAAGTCGCCCTGGCCCGGCAGGTAGACGTACTCCGGCCCGGCGGCGAGGAACGCCAGCGGCATCGCGGTGGTGACGGCCTCGGAGTTGCCCTTGGACGTGAGCTTGACGTCGCCCTTGGCGGTGCGGTTCCAGTGCTTGCCCTCGATGCCGTTGTCGAGGAAGAGGCGCTCCTCCGTACCGAAGGGGGCGGCCAGGTAGTCCAGGACGCGCAGCAGCATCTTGACGCGCTTGTCGTCGGCCTTCTTGTTGATCGCGGTGTAGCCGACGGAGCCGTAGCCCATGCTGTAGCGCGGCGTGGCGCCTTCCTTGCCGGCGAACGGCACGATGACGCCGAACGGGAAGTCGTACGTCTTGGCGTCGACCAGGAAGCTGGGGAAGGACTGGACGTAGGCGCCGAGGGAGCCCTGGGCCATCTTCTCCATGGTGGTGCTGAGGTTGGGGTCCGGCCAGAAGAGCTTGGCCTCGGCGCACTTGACGGCGAAGGCCAGGGCCTCCTGGTATTCCTCCGTCTCGTACTGGTGCGTGAGCTTGCCGCCTTCGAGGCGCCAGGCCGCCGGGGCGCCGAACCACTGGGCGAACTGGCCGATGTGGTTCACGTACGCCGGTTCCAGGACGTACTTGTTGCGCTTGACGTCCAGCAGTTCCTTGCCCTTGGCGAGGAAGTCCTCGGCGCTGGTGAACTCGGCGCCGCCGACCGGCTTCCAGAAGTCCTGGTTGACGACGTAGACCTGGCCCATCGAGCCGTAGGCGACGGTGACGCCGCGGATCTTGCCGTTGACGACGGCGGTCTTCCAGGCGGTGGTCGGCAGGTTCGCGAGGTTCGGGTACGCCTTGACCGCGTCGCCCGAGAGGTAGGGGGTGAGGTCGTGGAACTTGGCGTCCAGGAGCTCGGGCACGCGCTGGATGCCCTGGTTCGGCGGGAACCAGACCAGGTCGGGTATGTCGCCGCCGGCCATCATCGCGTTGAACTTCTGGAGGTACGCGTCGACGCCCTGGTCCACGACGATCGTCATGTCGAACCGGGCACCGAGGCGCTTGTTGAGCTCCTGCCAGTAGCCGTTCTTGGCCTGCGGCGGGGCGGGGGTGGTGAACGTCTCGGTGAGGGCGGTGATGCGGCTGCCGTCGCCGGGGGTCTTCGCGACGGACTTGGTGAGCTTCGTCGGGTAGCGCAGGTAGGTCGCGTCGAGGCCCGCCGCATTGCCCGCGAGGTCGGCGGGGGCGGTCTGGGCCGCCACGTACGTCGGGAGCTTGAGCTTGGCCGACGCCTTGGCGCCGCCCTTGCTGACGGTGGCGCCGCTGCCGCAGGCGCTCAGGGTCGTCAGACCCGCGACGGTGAGGCCGGCGATTCCCGCGGCGCCCATGAAACCGCGTCGGGACAGGTGGGTGGACATGGGGCTCCTTCAAGTGGGTGGCGTGCGGGGCGGTGGTGCGGGGCGGGCGGGTCAGCCCTTGATCGCCCCGGTGAGGACGCCCTTGACGAAGAACTTCTGCAGGAAGGGATAGACGCAGAAGATGGGCACGATCGCGATGATCAGCACGGCCATCTGCAGCGAGGTCGCGGGCGGGATGGAGTGGACGCCCATCGCGGAGGCGTTGATGCTCTGCCCGTTGAGGACGTAGCTCCGCAGGATCACCTGGATGGGGAACTTGCCGGAGTCGTTGAGGTACAGCACCGCGTTGAAGAAGCTGTTCCAGTACCCGACGGCGTAGAACAGGCCGACCACGGCGAGGACCGCCTTCGACAGCGGGAGGACGATCCGGAAGAGGACCGTGACCTCTCCGGCGCCGTCGATGCGTGCCGCGTCGTACAGCTCTTCCGGAATGGACTGGAAGAACGAGCGGACGACGACGATGTTGAAGGCGTTCAGCAGGACCGGAAGGATCAGTGAGGCGTACGTATCCAGCATGTGGAACTGCTGGACGGCGAGGTACGTCGGGATGATGCCGGGTGCGAAGAGGAACGTGCCGAGCACGAGCAGCAGGATCGGCTTGGCGAGGACCGTGCCCGGCCGCGAGGTGCCGTACGCGATCATCACCGTGCAGGCCAGGCTGAGCGCGGTCCCGATCAGCGTGATGAAGATGGACACCACCGCGGCCCGGGTGACCACGCCTCCGGACAGGATGACGCGGTACGCCTCCAGCGTCGGGTGGTGCGGGATCAGCACGTAGCCGCCGTTGGCGTTCAGCTCCTCGCGGCCCGCGAGGCTGGTGCCGATGGCCAGGACGAATGGGTAGAGCACGATCACGGTGAGCACGATGAGCGCGAGGCCCTTGGCGCCCTGCCCGTACCAGTGCGGGCGCTCCATCCACGGCGGGCGGCCGTTGGACTTGCGGGGGCGGGGCGTGGCCCCGGACCGGGCGGCGCGCAGCCTGGTCGCGACGGACTGACTCATCGGTACACTCCCTGCTCGCCGAAGCGGTGGGCCAGCTTGTTGGCGGCGAGGATGAGGGCGAATCCGATGACGCCCTTCATCAGTCCGGCGGCGGTGCTCATGCCCCAGTCACCGTCCACGACGCCGTGGAAGTAGACATAGGTGTCCATGACCTCGGCGGCGTCCGGGCCGACGGCGTCGCGCTGGAGCAGGATCTGCTCGAAGCCGACCGAGAGGATGTCGCCGAGCCGCAGGATGAGCAGCATCAGGATGACCGGCCGGATGCCCGGCAGGGTGATGTGCCAGATGCGGCGCATCCAGCCGGCGCCGTCCATGGCGGCGGACTCGTACTGGCCCATGTCGATCGAGGCGATGGACGCCAGGAAGATGATCGTGCCCCAGCCGCAGTCCTTCCAGATGGCCTGCGCGGTGATGAGGAACTTGAAGGTCCCCGGGTCGGTCATCACGTTGCCGATGCTGACCCCGTGCTCCATGAGGAGCGTGGTGACCGATCCGGCGCCGCCGAGCACCTGCTTGAACATCGCGACGACGACGACCCACGACAGGAAGTGCGGCAGGTAGACGACGGTCTGGATGAACCGCTTGATCTTCTCGCTGATGAGCGAGTTGAGCAGCAGGGCCAGGGCGATCGGCGCCGGGAAGTACAGGAGGAGCTGGATGGCCGTGATCTGGAGGGTGTTGGACACCGCGCTCCAGAAGTCGGGCTCGGCCAGCAGCGCGGTGAAGTTCGCCATCCCGACGAACGGGCTCTGCTTGAAGCCCAGGAACGGCTGGTAGTCCTGGAAGGCGATGACGTTGCCCGCGAGCGGCAGGTAGAAGAAGAGCGCGAAGTACAGCACGCCGGGAAGGCAGAAGAGCAGGAGCGCCTTGTCCCGCTTGAGGCGTTGCCGGAGCGGCTGCCGTATTCGGTTCTTCCTGCCCTTCCTCCCTGCGGGGCGTTCCGCGTCTTCCGGTTCGCGGGGCTGCGGCACGGGCGGCCGCGCAGCTGTGACCGGCGTGTTTGCCATCGTCACAGGCACCTCCAGGGCTGATGGAGCGAGAGAACGTCCCGCATACGTGGAGGGCGGCGCGCGCTTCGGGGAAGCGCGGCCGCTGCCTCTTCGCGGCGACAGGCACATAGTTCACGACCGTGCGGCCATATGGCAAGAGTTGTTCATTTCGCAGAGGTAACGAACATCTATGGGCAGGCAAAAGTCGCCCCATGTGGCACAACTGGGCGCCACAGATACGGCAATCGCCACATATGGGACACTTGGCGTTCGCGAAATCGCATCGGAATGCACTGTTTCTCCGTCAGAACCAGCCATCCAGTGCGTGGTTGTGCTTGAACGTGCACACTTCACGCACGGTCAGGCCTCCTGAACCGGTTTGGGTGTGCGCGAAAAAGCGGGCCGCCGCGCAGTGTGCGCACGGCGGCCCGCTGGGGGTACGGCGAGGGGTCAGACGGCGATGACCGTGACGCCGGCCTCGGTGAAGCGGGCGGACGCCTCGGGGGCGATGCCCCGGTCGGTGACCAGGAAGTCGACCAGGGAGAGGTCGCAGACCCGGGCGAAGGCCCGCTTGCCGATCTTCGAGGAGTCGGCGGCGACCACCACGCGCTGGGCCTGCTGGGCGAGCAGCCGGTTGATGCTGGCCTCGCCCTCGTGGTGCACGTACGCGCCGCGCACGGTGTCGATCGCGCTGACGCCGAGCACGGCCACGTCCAGCGTTATCTCGCCGAGCACCCCGCTGGCCAGCGGGCCGGTCAGCTCGTACGACTGGGGCCTGGCGACCCCGCCGGTGACGACCATCTTGATCTGCGGCCGGATCACCAGCTCGTTGGCGATGTTGAGGGCGTTGGTCACCACCGTCAGCGTCGGCTGCCCCGCTCCGCCACCGGCTCCTTCGCCCACCAGGTCCGCGCGGACGGCGAGCGAGCGGGCGACCTCGGTGATGGTGGTGCCGCCGGTGAGGCCGACCACCTCGCCGACCGCGACGAGTTCGGCGACGGCCCGGCCGATGGCCTGCTTCTCCGGGGCGTTGCGCCCCGTTTTGTACCGGAGGGCGAGCTCGTAACTGACGCCGTGGGCGATCGCGCCGCCCCTGGTCCGGGTGAGCAGTTGCTGCTCGGCGAGCTGGTCCAGGTCGCGCCGGATGGTCGCGGCCGAGACGTCCAGCGTCTTCGCGGCATCCTCGACATCCACCCGGCCGTGCTTACCTACGAGTTCCAGCAGTGCGTTCCACCGGGCATCCCTGGACAAGACGGTTCTCCTCACAGGTCCGGGCTGCGGGCGCCCATCCCCTTGGGCGCGATCACCGGACAGGGCGCAAGCGTCGCACAAGGCTCCGGCGAGTCAAGCCCCGTGCACACGGAATGCTTGATAATGCTCGCTCATCGCGGGTAGCGTGCGTAAACGAGCATCCCACCACCACCACGGAGTGCAAAAGTGTCATTTGTCGAGATCGAGATCGCCAGTCAGCCGGAGTGCTGGCGCCGCGCAGCGGAGCTGGCACCGAGTCACGCGGCCGCGCTGCCCGCGGCCGGCGAGCGCGTCGCCGTCGTCGGCTGCGGCACCTCGTTCTACATGGCTCAGGCATACGCCTCGCTCCGTGAGGAGTCCGGGCAGGGCGAGACCGATGCCTTCGCCGCGTCCGAGTTCCCCGCCGGCCGCCGCTACGACCGGGTCGTCGCGCTCACCCGCTCCGGCACCACGACCGAGGTCCTCGAACTCCTCGGCCGGCTGAGCGGCACCACGCCCACGGTGGCCCTCACCGCCGACCCGCACACCCCGGTGATGACGGCCGCCGACGCGGTCGTCGTCCTCGACTTCGCGGACGAACAGTCCGTCGTCCAGACCCGGTTCGCCACCACGGTGCTCACGCTGCTGCGCGCGCACCTCGGTCTGCACACCGACGCCGTGGTCCGTGACGCGGAGCGGGCGCTCGCCGAGCCGCTGCCGGAGGGCCTGGTGGACCGTACGCAGTTCACGTTCCTCGGGAGCGGCTGGACGGCCGGGCTCGCCAACGAGGCGGCGCTCAAGATGAAGGAGGCGTCGCTCTCCTGGACCGAGTCGTACGCCGCGATGGAGTACCGCCACGGGCCGATCTCCATCGCCACCGACACGACCGCCACCTGGATGTTCGGCGCCGCGCCCGAGGGGCTGCGCGAGCAGCTCCTGGAGACCGGTGCCCGCTGGGTGGAGACCGACCTGGACCCGCTGGCCGACCTGGTCCGCGTCCAGCGCCTGGCCGTGGCCCGCGCCACCGCGCGCGGCCTCGACCCGGACGTCCCCCGCCACCTGACCCGCTCGGTGGTCCTGGCGGACGCCTGATCGGGGGCGTTGCCCCCGAACCCCCAGTCCTCAAACGCCGGACGGGCTGAAACACAGCCCCGCCGGCGTTTGAGGCGCGGGGTGGGGACAGTCGGCCGGAGCCTCCGTCAGGACTCCTCGAAGTGGGTGTCCAGGACCGCGTCGAAGCCCTCGGTCCACTCCTTGAGGCTGCCGCGCGACGGCGCCTCGACCTCGCCGTTGAACCAGCGCTGGGACGACAGGTGGACGGTCACCGTGAACCGGCGGCCGAAGCGGGCCGGCTTGAGCTCGACCGCGCCGATCTCGTCCCAGCCGAAGTCCGCCTGCTGGTCGTCCAGCGTGAACCGGACGCCCTGGGGCCCGGCCGCGATCGAGCCGCGTCGGTCGCTCACCTCGAACGAGGGCCCCTCGGCGGCCTCTTCGTCGGTTTCCTCCTGCTCTTCCTCGTCCTCCTCCTGCGCCACGGGCGCCTCGTCGGCCGGCTCGGGGACAGCGTCCGCGACGGCGGGCTCCTCGGTGGTCTCGTTCTCCGGCTCCTCCTCCACCGCTTCCGCGGGTCGGGGGGCCGTGAGACCGGGGATGTACGCCGGGTCGGTCCCTGCGGCGTACGCGGGCTGGGTCTTCGGGTCTATGCGCTGCTCCACGGCGGGCAGTATGGCCGACGAACCTGTACGGGGCCAGTAAGACCGTGTCGGGGGACGGGCCCGGGCCGCCCGGCCCGCCCCCCGGCGCGGGGCCCCGCGCCCCGCCTCAGCCGGTGGCGCAGACCTCCTCACCCAGCGAGAAGGCCTTCGGTGCGGTGTTGCCGCCCGTCAGCGTGCCCGTGAAGCCGAAGCCCGCGGACGCGCCCGGCGCCACCCGGCCGTTCCAGGAGACGTTGGTGGCCGTCACCTTCGCCCCGTCCTGAGCGGCGGTCGCGTTCCACGCCTGGCCGACCTTCTGGCCGTCCGGGAAGGTCCAGGCGAGCTTCCAGCCGTTCAGCTCCGTGCTGCCCGTGTTGGTGAGCGTCACATCGGCCTGGAAGCCGCCGGACCACTGGTTGGTGACCTTGTACGTCACCGAACAGGCCGCGTCACCGGGGTCGGTGCCGGGATCGGTGCCGGGGTCCGTACCCGGGTCGGTACCGGGATCCGTGCCCGGGTCCGTACCGCCCCCGTCACTGTCCGAGGAGTCGCCGTACATGATTCCGCGCCCGTTGGTGGACACGTACACCCGGCCGAAGACGCGCGGGTCGCCCGTGATCGCGGCGCCGGTCCAGCCCCACTGGTGGGCGTCGTCGTTGATGCGGGTCCAGGACGCGCCCGCGTCGGTCGACCGGAAGATCCCGCGCACCCCGCCGATCTTCGCCGAGACGAAGAGCGTCTGGTACGAGGCGCCCGCGGCCGCCTTGCCGAAGCCGACGGAGTCCGCCTCGCCGACACCGCTCAGCTTCGTGAAGGTCGCCCCCGAGTCGGTCGAGTGCCACAGGCCGTACGCGCCCGTCGTGGCGCCGCCCGCCAGCCAGATGTCGCCCTCGGCGCCGGGGACCGCCTTGAAGCGGACGTTGCCCTCGGTGGGCAGGCCGGTCGACGCCTTGGCCGTGAAGGTCGCGCCGCCGTCCGTGGAGACGTAGAAGGTGCCGGCCTTGAACCCGTAGAACTTCTTCGGGTTCTTCCGGTCCGACTCGACGGTCGCGCCCTGCGGTATCCCCGTGGACGCCGACCACGAACTGCCGTACCCGGTCGTCCGATACACCCCGGCGCCCTCGGGGCTCCAGACGAAGCCGCTCGCGTCGGCCGCCGCCGCGACCGTGCCGCCGCCGGTCACCCCGGACGGCTCGGAGCCCTGGAACCAGTTGGAGCCGTTGTCCGTCGAGAAGCCGATGTGCGGGGCGGCGTCGGCGCTGCCGACCCGGACCACCGTGTTCGGGCTGCTCTCGGCGAAGTCGATGCTCGTGGTGGAGGTGAGGTTGGGCGAGGTGAACATCATGTCCGGCACGGCGTCGAGATCGGTGTGCCGGAAGCCCCCGATGTCACCGAGCGCGCTGAGCAGCGGCGCCCCGGACGGCGGGCTGGCCAGGTCGTTGACGGCGGTCTCCTCCAGGCCCTTGACCATCGGGGTGATCTTGAACTGGTTGCCCGAGTCCCAGTTGGTGAGGTTCTCGGTGCCGTAGATCGTCGCGCCGGTCCCGTACATCATCCGGTTCGAGTCGAACGGGTCGATCTCCAGCGCCTCCGTCATCCAGCCCAGCTTCGGCGTGGTCTCCGGCGGCGTCGGGTTGGCGCCCCAGGTCAGCCACGGCACCGAGGACACGTCCTGGGTGAAGCGGTTGGAGCGGTTGGGGTAGCTGGTGTAGTCCCACGCCTGGGTCCAGGTCGCGCCGCTGTCGGTGGAGCGGAAGATCTGGGTGTCCGGCCACCAGGAGCTGTACGCGGTCGCCATCACCGTGCCGGGGTGCTGCCGGTCCACGGTGAGCCCGCTGAAGCCGTAGTAGGTGTCCGCCTCGGCGACCGGGCTGACGTCCTTCCACTCCCCCGTCGCCGTGGTGTACCGCCAGATCCGGCCCTTGCCGCCGTCGTACGGGCCGCCGGTGTCGCTCAGGGTCAGATACAGGTAGCCGTTGTCGGAGTCGAGTACGCCCTTGTGCGCCAGGTATCCGGTCGGCTGGCCGGCGATCCGCGACCAGGTGGTCCCGCCGTCCGTGGAGCGGTAGACGGTGTTCTCCTTGTCGGCGACCCCGACGTAGATGTCCTGGGTCGCGCTGCCCGCGCTGCCGGTGCGCTCGTCGAACGTCACCCAGACGATGCCCTGGTTGTCGTTGCCGTAGCCGCTGGTGTCGGTGGGGTCCTGGGAGTAGTTCCCCGGGTTGGGGAAGGCCGTCACCTCGGACCAGGTGGCGCCCGAATCGGTGGACCGCCAGAGGCCGTTGCCGCTGGGCGCGCCGAGGTACAGCACGGAGTTCTTGTTCGGGTCGACCGCGAGGCGTTCGCCCATGCCCCGGCCCGGCATGTTGCCGCCGAGCTTGAAGGGCAGCGTGCTCGCCTTCCAGGTCGCGCCCCGGTCCGAGGAGCGCAGCACGGCGCCGTTGGTGGGGTCCCAGTCGTTGGTGTACGTGCCCACGGCGGCGTACACCTTGTCCGGGTCGACGGAGTCCGAGGCGAGGCTCACCACGCCGGTCCAGCCCCAGTGGTCCCAGTCCACCCAGTCCAGCAGCGGCGTCCACCGCTTGCCCGATTGGTCCCAGCGGTAGGCGCCGCCGATGTCGGTGCGGGCGTAGGCGAGGTTCTTCTCGGTCCGGTTGAAGACGATCCCGGGGACGAAGCCACCGCCGTCGATGCGGACGTTCTTCCAGTCGTACGTGTCCGCCGCGAGGGACACATCGGATGCCTGGGCGGCGGGCGCGGCGTCGCTGTCCTTCGCCGACGCCGGGGCGCCGGCGGCGAAGAGCCCGGCGGTGAGGGTGAGTGCCGCCACCAGGGCAGCGAAGGGTCTTGCGCTTCTGCGCACGGAAACGTCTCCTCCGAACAGGGCCGCCGATAAAGGCGGTCAAGGGCGTGAACGGACGTGGGAGCGCTCCCATTTCGCGTCCCGATGGTAGCGGCGCCACCCCTCCGGGAGAAGGGTGGGCGCAAAGTTCATCGGATGACTTCCGGCGCGTCGGGGCGACTGATGCGGGGCCTCCACCGGCCCCGCGCGCGTCAGTACCAGCCAGCCGACCCGGGCGGGTCGCAGACTTCGAGTACGACCTCGCCGGAGACGGAGGTGCGGCCGCCGACCGGACGCACCCGGTCGCCGACGTTCACCAGGTGCGGGGCCGCGCCCACGATCCGGCAGCGGTAGACGAAGCCTTCGGGGAAGCGGACCAGCGACTCGTTGCGCATGATGCGCGAGTAGCGGTTGACGACGTTGGAGCGGATGACCACGCCGTGGCCGTCGCTGTGTTCGGATTCGAGGTCGCTCGACGCGCAGACGGGGCAGAGGAGTTTGCGGAAGGAGGCGGTGTGGCACCAGCGGCACACCTGATAGACGAGCCCTTCCTGGCTGGTGTGCGCTTCCGCCGCTTCACGGGTCGGCCGCCCCATCACGTCGGTTCCGGTACTGAACACGTTCCGCCTCCCGCGCTCGACTCGGTGCGCCGCAGCTTCGACGACAGCACATCGGCACCGTATGGCACTTAGTTCCAGGAGTAAAGGCACTGAGTGCCGCGAAGTGCGGATGCGGCTCCCGCAGGGGCCGTCAGGCGGTGCCGAGGGCGGACTCGATGTGCTGCACCACGCGCCACATCGGTGCACCCTTGCGCGCGACCATGACGATCACCTCGTCGTCGCTCACGGAGGAGGAGACGGCGGCGGGCCCGGGCTCCGTCGCGACCGCGACGGGCCGCGCCTCCGCCCCGCCCCACACCGTGCGCACGAGTTCAAGGGCCCGGTCCACCTCGGCCCCCGCGTCGCCCTTGCCGCCCGAACGCAGCCAGGACCGCAGCCCGTTGTTGTGCGCGGCGACGACCGAGGCGGCGATCACCTCGGCGCGCAGCGCGGCGTCGGGCCCGGCGTCCGGGTTCTCGGCCCAGCGCCGCTCCAGATAGCCGGCGAGGGTCCGCTCGTAACGGCGCACCACGGAGAGCTCGTACGTGCGGAGCCCGGGCACCTCGCGGGTCAGCCGGTAGCGCTGTACGGAGAACTCGGGCTTCTCCGCGTACATCCGCAGCACCAGCCGGGCCCCGTCGCACACCGTGGCGACCGGGTCCGTGCCGTCGGCGTCCGCCAGGAAGGCGGTCATGTCCGCGAGGCACCCCTCGTGGTCGGGGAAGACCGCGTCCTCCTTGGAGGGGAAGTAGCGGAAGAAGGACCGCCGCCCCACCCCGGCCCGCGCGACGATGTCGTCCACCGTGGTCCGCTCGAACCCGCGCTCCAGGAAGAGCGCGAAGGCCGCCTCGGCGAGCACGTCACGCATGGGGGGCTTCTTGGCCGGCCGGCGGTCTTCGGTCATGCCGGAAACGTAACACCGAAACCGGCCGCCCGACACTGGGTACCTTTACGAAGGGTACTGAGTGCCATAGGATTCCCGCAGGACACCACCAGGTACAGGGAGAGCCGGCGTGAGCTTGAGGATCGTTGTCACTGTGAAGTACGTGCCCGACGCGACCGGTGACCGGCATTTCGCCGATGACCTGACGTTGGAC